>NZ_JBFQGA010000005.1:0-491678 GCF_040932435.1 Kluyvera sp. STS39-E
GTGTGCGTAGTGGCGAGTCGGGGTGTCATATTCAACGTGGGAAGTGTTGATGGTGATACCACGAGCTTTTTCTTCTGGTGCGTTATCGATCTGGTCGAAAGCACGAGCAGCGCCGCCGTAGGTTTTAGCCAGTACGGTGGTGATTGCAGCAGTCAGAGTAGTTTTACCGTGGTCGACGTGGCCGATAGTACCAACGTTGACGTGCGGTTTTGTACGTTCAAATTTTTCTTTAGACACGGCTATATTCCTTACTATAGTGCTCTCCCCTTTGGAGAGAGCACGGGACTTAGGTTTTAATCCTGTGGCTTATTTACCACGGGCTTCAATAACGGCCTGAGCAACGTTGTTCGGCGCATCGTCATACTTCAGGAACTCCATGGAGTAAGAAGCACGACCTTTGGTCAGTGAACGCAGTTGAGTTGCATAACCAAACATTTCAGACAGCGGAACTTCAGCATGAATCTGAACACCAGTAGCGTTAGATTCCTGACCTTTCAGCTGACCACGACGACGGCTAAGGTCACCGATAACGTCACCAGTGTTCTCTTCCGGAGTCTCTACTTCAACCTTCATGATAGGCTCAAGCAGAACTGGTTTTGCTTTCTTAAAGCCATCTTTGAAGGCGATAGAAGCGGCCAGTTTAAACGCCAGCTCAGAGGAGTCAACGTCATGGTAAGAACCGAAGTGCAGACGCACGCCCAGATCAACAACCGGATAGCCAGCCAGTGGGCCAGATTTCAGCTGTTCCTGGATGCCTTTATCAACGGCAGGGATGTATTCACCAGGAATTACACCACCTTTGATGTCGTTGATGAACTCGTAGCCTTTCGGGTTAACACCCGGCTCCAGTGGGTACATGTCGATAACAACATGACCGTACTGACCGCGACCACCAGACTGCTTAGCGTGTTTACCTTCGATATCGGTAACTTTCGCGCGAATCGCTTCACGGTAAGCAACCTGAGGTTTACCGACGTTCGCTTCAACGTTGAATTCACGCTTCATGCGGTCAACGATGATGTCGAGGTGCAGCTCACCCATACCGGCGATAATGGTCTGGTTAGATTCTTCATCAGTCCATACGCGGAATGATGGATCTTCTTTAGCCAGACGGCCCAGAGCCAGACCCATTTTTTCTTGGTCAGCTTTGGTTTTCGGTTCTACTGCGATGGAGATTACCGGCTCAGGGAATTCCATACGCTCCAGAATGATCACGTGGTCTGGGTCACAAATGGTGTCACCAGTGGTCACGTCTTTCAGACCGATAGCCGCAGCGATGTCGCCTGCGCGAACTTCTTTGATCTCTTCACGCTTGTTAGCATGCATCTGTACGATACGACCAAAACGTTCACGAGCCGATTTCACTGGGTTGTATACAGTGTCACCGGAGTTAACAACACCTGAGTACACACGGAAGAACGTCAGGTTACCCACAAACGGGTCGGTAGCAATTTTGAATGCCAGAGCAGCAAATGGCTCTTCATCGCTAGCGTGACGCTCAGCTGGAGTATCTTTACCGTCATCCAGCATACCGTTGATCGCAGGTACGTCGACTGGGGATGGCAGGTAATCAATTACCGCATCCAGCATCGCCTGAACACCTTTGTTCTTGAACGCAGAACCACAGGTTACGAGGATGATTTCGTTGTTCAGAACGCGCTGACGCAGAGCAGTCTTGATCTCTACTTCAGTCAGTTCTTCACCACCCAGGTATTTCTCCATCAGCTCTTCTGAAGCTTCCGCAGCGGACTCAATCAGGTTCTGGTGCCATTCGTCAGCCAGTTCCTGCATGTCTGCTGGAATATCTTCATAAGTGAAGGTTACGCCTGCATCTTCTTCGTTCCAGTTGATGGCTTTCATTTTCACCAGGTCAACAACACCGGTGAAATGTTCTTCAGCACCAATTGCCAGCTGCAGCGGAACCGGAGTCGCGCCCAGACGGGATTTGATCTGACCAACAACTTTCAGGAAGTTAGCACCCATACGGTCCATTTTGTTAACGAACGCGATGCGTGGAACTTTATATTTGTTAGCCTGACGCCATACGGTTTCAGACTGTGGCTGAACACCACCAACTGCGCAGTAAACCATTACCGCACCATCAAGAACACGCATGGAACGTTCTACTTCGATAGTGAAGTCAACGTGCCCTGGGGTGTCGATGATGTTTACACGGTGTGGTTCATACTGCTTAGCCATACCAGACCAGAATGCAGTAGTCGCCGCGGAAGTGATGGTAATACCACGTTCCTGCTCCTGCTCCATCCAGTCCATAGTAGCCGCGCCGTCGTGAACTTCACCGATTTTGTGGTTTACACCGGTGTAGAACAGAATACGTTCGGTAGTAGTGGTTTTACCGGCGTCGATGTGCGCACTGATACCGATGTTACGGTAGCGTGCGATGGGTGTTGTACGAGCCATTTGATTCCTCGTTTATCTTTTTAGGCGTTCAGTTAAGTAACCCAAAGCGGGCAGCTTCTCTGAAGCGCCCGCCTGGTGACTAATACTCCGAAGGGATTACCAACGGTAGTGTGCGAACGCCTTGTTGGCATCTGCCATACGGTGAACGTCTTCACGTTTCTTAACTGCAGTACCTTTGTTGTCTGCAGCATCAGAAAGTTCGTTCGCCAGGCGCAGAGCCATGGATTTATCACCGCGTTTACGAGCGGCTTCAACGATCCAACGCATTGCCAGAGCATTACGACGAACCGGACGGACTTCAACTGGTACCTGATAAGTAGAACCACCAACGCGGCGAGACTTAACTTCGACAGTCGGGCGTACGTTTTCGAGGGCTACTTCAAAGGCTTCCAGACCATCTTTACCAGAGCGCTGAGCCAGGGTCTCCAGTGCGCTGTATACGATGGTTTCTGCGGTAGATTTTTTACCATCTACCATCAGGATATTTACAAATTTAGCCAGCAATTCTGATCCGAACTTAGGATCCGGCAGGATTTTACGCTGACCAATGACGCGACGACGTGGCATGGGAATACTCCGTTGTTAATTCAGGATTGTCCAAAACTCTAAGAGTTTATTTTGACATTAATATAAAACGTTTGGCCTTACTTAACGGAGAACCATTAAGCCTTAGGACGTTTCACGCCATACTTGGAGCGTGATTGCTTACGGTCTTTAACGCCGGAGCAGTCAAGCGCACCACGAACGGTGTGGTAACGAACACCCGGAAGGTCTTTTACACGACCGCCACGGATCAGGATCACGGAGTGCTCCTGCAGGTTGTGAC
This sequence comes from Kluyvera sp. STS39-E, assembly GCF_040932435.1. Taxonomy (NCBI): domain Bacteria; kingdom Pseudomonadati; phylum Pseudomonadota; class Gammaproteobacteria; order Enterobacterales; family Enterobacteriaceae; genus Kluyvera; species Kluyvera sp. STS39-E. Next base: position 3,248 of record NZ_JBFQGA010000005.1, read on the forward strand.
CTTCACCACCGATGTAGGAAGTCACTTCAAAACCGTTAGTCAAACGCACACGGCATACTTTACGCAGTGCGGAGTTTGGTTTTTTAGGAGTGGTAGTATATACACGAGTACATACGCCACGTTTCTGCGGGCATGCTTCCAGTGCAGGCACGTTGCTCTTTGCAACTTTGCGTGCGCGTGGTTTGCGTACCAGCTGGTTAACTGTTGCCATTAAATAGCTCCTGGTTGTAGCTTTCGCTTCGTAAACACGTAATAAATCGCCTCATGCAATATGAGGACGCGAAATTTTAGGGCTATGCCGATAGGGTGTCAAGAAATATACAACGGTACGATGTTACCAAGCGACCTGCGCCGAGTGTTTTACCGTGAGCCTGACGAAGTCAGTATAGCTGACCATGATAGCATCGCTCGAAATTTGAGCACAAAGACCGCGCGCCTGCGTATCCTCTTTCAACACATAGACAGATATGGGGGCACGGCGAAGAATTTCAACAAAGTGACTGTTTTCTACCGCGGCCAGCACGCCATCCGCTATTAGCAGTAAGTCATCGCCCTCGTCCATCAGACGGAGCATGCCAGGGATATCGGCATGCCACGGAGAGGTACTTAGCATATGCAGCATAGAAGCCTCAGAAACGTAAAATCACGTCGAATTCATTAAGCTGCTGGCGCAGCGCATCCGGTTCAAGCGGTTCAACGTCAGTCACAAAACTCACATCCGCCGCCAGCCCGCGCTCGCGCATGGAAGCGGCACAAATCCAACAGTTCTCGATATCGTAAAGGGCCAGCAGTTTGAAGGTTGCGATGTAATCGCGAGCCAGAATCACACCCGGCTTCTGCTGACTCAGCGGCTGAAACACCCCGTCGCCAATGAAAAAGACGCCGAGATCGTCGCTCAGCGCCGACGTCGCCAACAACGCGTCCAACCCTTCCCGACCCGCAGTGCTGCCATGTGGCGCAGTGGAAAAAACAAAGGCAACGCGTTTCATTAGAATTGTACCGTTCGATCACAGGTCAATGCGGCCTCAGCCAGCGCGCCTAGCCCACTCAGGGAAAAGCCCGGCTGTAGGTTGAATCCGGATAGCCCTAACCGAGCAGCTTCCTTCTCATCGGTTATACCACGACGCAGCGCCGCGGCGACGCAGATATGTAACGCCACACCGTGCTGGTCATGCAGTGACGTCCACGCACGAACAAGGTCGAATTCATCGCTAGCAGGAGAAGTCAGTTGGTTGGCGTTATACACGCCTTCGCGGTAGAAAAAAACGCAGGCTAACTCATGGCCTTCCGCCAGCACCGCCTGAGCAAACAGCAGCGCGCTGCTTGCCTGCTGTGTGCCATACGCAGGCCCCGTTACCATCAGGGCAAAACGCATTACTTATCCTGCCCCACAAAATCGCCGCTTTTGAACTGGCGAATGTAGAGGTAGACCGTATGTTTGGAAATGTTCAAACGATCGGCAACCTGGTTGATAGCGTCTTTGATATCAAAGATCCCTTTCTCGTAGAGGTTAAGCACGATCTGGCGATTTTTAGCGTTGTTGGAAACATTACGATCGGCATTCACCTCTTCGATGGTGAATTCAAGCGTCTGGGTAACCAAGTCCTCAACCGAGGAGGCAAAGTTAACCGAAGAGCCCACTTCCGGCGTTTCCGGCGGAATAAAGGTATTCATAATCTGTGAGAACGGCACATCGAGGTTCATGTTGATGCACAGCAAACCGATGACCCGGTGGTCACGGTTACGAATGGCGATAGTCTCGGACTTCATCAATACGCCACTTTTAGCGCGAGTAAAATAGCATTTGGAAACGCTGCTATCCGCTCCGGTCATATCATGCAACATACGCAGCGCGAGATCGGTAATCGGGGAACCGATTTTTCGCCCGGTATGTTCACCGTTGGCAATGCGTATTGCCGAGCACTTCAGATCCTGCAGTGAGTGCAACACAATTTCACAGTGGGAACCAATGAGCATCGCCAACCCGTCCACAACCGCTTCGTAGGATTTAAGGATATCGAAGTCTGTTTGATCGAAAGGACGTTGATCCAGTAAATCTAGTTCACTGGTTTCGTTGGTTAAAAGCGACCTGGACATGAAAAAAAGCACTCCTTTTCAGGAGCCTGTCGTTATGTTGTCAGGGCAGGCTCATCACTATTAGGGGCATCTAAAGTAATACAGCGCATACGGCGCTTTCCAGCATTAATTATATCCTGCAGATAATAAAAAGCCGCCGCCCTATAGGCGGCGGCTTTTATGCTCTTACTTTTTAGCGGCATCTGCGGCTTTCGCAGCCGGTGCTGCTTCTGGCTGCGCATCCGCTTTCGGCGCCTGTTTGATGTCTAACAATTCAACATCAAATACCAGCGTGGAGTTTGCCGGAATACCTGGAACGCCGGTTTTGCCGTAAGCCAGATCCGGTGGGATGACCAGTTGAATTTTACCGCCTTTCTTGATGTTTTTCAGACCTTCGGTCCAGCCTGGGATCACGCCATCCAGACGGAAGGAGAGAGGCTCACCGCGGGTGTAAGAGTTATCGAACTCTTTACCGTCGGTCAGAGTACCTTTGTAGTTAACCACTACGGTGTCGCTGTCTTTCGGCGCATCACCGGTACCTTCTTTCTCAACTTTGTACATCAGGCCGGATTTAGACGTTTTGACGCCCTTCTCTTTGGCGAATTTCTCGCGGAAGGCCTTACCTTTCGCTTCGCTGTCAGCAGCGTCTTTTTCCATTTTCGCCTGAGCAGAAGTCTTCACGCGAGTTTCAAACGCCTGCAGAGTTTGTTCAATTTCCTGATCGGACAGTTTGCTCTTATCCGCAAACGCGTCCTGAACACCGGCGATCAGCTGGGCTTTATCCAGTTTGATGCCCAGTTTTTCCTGTTCTTTCAGAGAGTTTTCCATGTAACGACCCAGCGATGCGCCCAGCGCATAGGCAGATTTCTGGTCGTCATTTTTGAATGCCGCTTTGCTGTCCGCAGCGGGTGCCGCTTTTGCCGCAGTATCAGCAGCAAAAGTCAGTGGCGCATTCAGTGCAACGGCCATTGTGGTTGCCAGAAGCGTTACTTTAAACAGTGATTTCATCCATCTCTCCAGGGCCGGGGCCTCTCGCCCCAATGTTAACTAAATGAGAAGCGTACTATAAAACGTTGTAGAGGAAATCTACATACGAACGCCTCTTATATCGACTCTTTTCAGACTCTTTTTGTTTAAATTAGTTTCCGCTCACGTGACACAGTGCTGCGCAAGCGAAAAAAGTTGCGTAGAATCCGCGCGTCAGAAACGATTTTGGCGATAACAGTAGAGAGAGACATCATGAAGGAAACAACTATCGAAGTACGTTTGGCTGAGCTTGAAAGCCGACTGGCCTTCCAGGAGGTAACCATTGATGACCTCAACCAAACGGTCACCGCCCACGAACTGGAAATGGCAAAACTGCGCGAACACCTGCGACTACTGACCGACAAGTTGAAGGCTAGCCAGCCGTCCAACATTGCATCCCAGTCGGAAGAGACGCCACCGCCACACTATTGAGGCGAAAAAAAAAGCGGGAATATCCCGCTTTTTTTGTGCTGAGTAGCAACGTAAACGTCCTACCCAAGCTGCTATAAGCCTGATTAGCGTAGCGCCATCAGGCAATCAGCCGATTAGTGGCAACCGCAACCGCCGTTACCGCAACCGCCTTTACCATGTTCATGACCGTGGTCGTGGTCATGGCCGTGGCCGCCACAGCAACCATCATGGCCGTGATCGTGGTCATGGTCGTGGCCGTTAGCACCGTGAACGTGGCCGTGAGCCAATTCTTCTTCGGTTGCTTCGCGGATAGCGACAACTTCAACGTTGAACTTCAGGTTCTGGCCAGCCAGCATGTGGTTACCATCAACCACAACGTGCTCGTCTTCAACTTCGGTGATTTCAACTGGAACTGGACCCTGATCGGTTTCAGCCAGGAAACGCATGCCAACCTGCAGTTCGTCAACGCCCATGAACACGTCTTTAGGAACGCGCTGCACTAGGTTTTCGTCATACTGACCGTAAGCGTCGTTAGCTTGAACAGCGACGTCAAATTTATCGCCAACTTCGTGACCGTCCAGCGCATTTTCCAGGCCGGAGATCAGGGAACCGTGACCATGCAGGTAGTCCAACGGAGCACTTACCGGAGACTCATCAACCAATACACCGTCTTCTGTACGTACCTGATAGGCCAGGCTAACCACCAGGTCTTTTGCTACTTTCATGATATCTCCTGAGCATGGGAATATTTAGTGGCGCAGATTGTAGCGGAATTCTGCACCCGTGTACCCATAAGCTTAAAAAAAGACAGCACGGATCGCTACTCCGGATGAAAAATACCGATAACTTGTTCTTCTTTGCGCACGTGTTCCTTGGCCTGTTTATCCGCCTCGCGCATCTGGTGTCCGCACTTAACGCATTCAACCACATCAATATTATTTTCGCGCCACATTGCCATCGAATCCTGTGCCTGACACGACGGGCATTTTGCGCCCGCAATAAAACGTTTACGTATCGCCATCACTCACCTTCTATTCAAATTCGTCCCAGCCGTCCAACTGCCGCCTTTCCTGCTGCATTTCGCGCTGGAAGATCTCTTCCAGCTCGCGTCGGGCTTCACGCACGCGTGAAATCTGCTGCGTATCGCTGTGCACCGGCATCAGTTCGCGCAGCATCCGCATATCCAGCCGCTTAAAGTGCAGCTGCGCACGCTGCGCCTGATGCGGATGCATGCCGGTGGAGACCAGCGCTTTGCGCCCCAGCTCCAGCGCACTGGAGAAGGTCTCTCGCGAAAACTGTACCACGCCCGCCTGCAGCAGTTCGTGCGCCTCCACACGTCCTCGCGCTCGCGCCATAATATGCAAGTGTGGAAAGTGCTGTTGACAGATATCCACCAGCTTCATGGTGTCCTCTGGCTCATTACAGGTGATAACAATCGACTTCGCCTGTTCAGCCCCTGCGGAACGCAGCAGCTCGACCTGTGTCGCATCGCCGTAATAAACCTTATAACCGTATTTACGCATCAAATTGACCGCGCTGATATCTCGCTCCAGCACGGTTATCCGCAATTTGTTCGCCATCAGCAGGCGGCCAATCACCTGACCAAAACGACCAAAACCAACCACAATCACCTGCGGTTTATCATCTTCAACCCACGGTGCCTCATCCTCTTCTTCCGGCGTGTTAAAGCGCCGTGAGAGCACCCAGTCAACGATCTTCAATAACAGCGGCGTCGTCATCATCGAAAGGGTCACGGTAACCAGCAGCAGCGACATCTGATCGCCTTTAAACACCTTCAGCGATGAAGCCGCGGAGAACAGCACGAAAGCAAACTCGCCCCCCTGGCTCAACACGCCGGCAAACTGCATGCGTTCCGAGCTGCGCAGACCGTGAAGGTGAGCAAGTAAATAGAGCACCAGCGTCTTCACCGCCACCAGCACCGCCACGCAGGCAATCACCAGCAGCAAGTGGGTATAAAGCACGCCCAGATTGAGCGACATACCTACCGAAATAAAGAACAGCCCCAGCAGCAGCCCCTTAAACGGGTCGATGGCGATCTCCAGCTCGTGGCGGTATTCGCTCTCCGCCAGCAGTACACCGGCGATGAAGGTGCCCAGCGCCATCGACAGGCCGAGCGCATCCATGAACAGCGCGGAACCGAGCACCAAAAGCAGCGTCGCTGCAGTAAACACTTCGCGAACGCCGGAGCTGGCAATAAAGCGGAATACCGGTCGCAGCAGGTAACGCCCGCCAATCAGCATCCCGGCAAACGCCAGCACTTTTAATCCTACGGTATGCCAGTCAAAATGATCCTCCCCGGTGCCCGCCAGCAAAGGTACCAGCGCCAGCGCCGGGATCACCGCTAAATCTTGAAACAGCAGTACCGAAAAACCCAGTTGCCCAGACTCGCTGCGGTTCATGCCTTTTTCGCGCATCAGCTGTAGCGCCATCGCCGTCGACGACATCGCAAGGCCAATACCGCCAATCACCGCCGCTTGCCAAGAGAAGTCCGTCAGCATCAACAAGCCGCCGAGGATCGCCGCGCTAAAAAGCACCTGAGCAGCACCAATGCCAAAGATAGGACGCCGAAGCTGCCACAGCTTCGCCGGGTTCAGCTCCAGCCCGATGATAAACATCAAGAACACCACGCCCAGCTCGGAGAAGTGGAGGATTTCATCGACGTCGCTGATAAAGCCCAGCCCCCACGGGCCGATGGCGATCCCCGCCAGCAGGTAGCCGAGCACCGCACCAATACCCAACCGCGCTGCCAACGGCACCGCGGCTACGGCAGCAAAGAGAAACAGTACCCCGGCGAGTAATAAATCAGAACCTTCCATCATCGTCCTCCTACCGCTATCGGTGCGGCCAACCAGTCGGCGTAGGCGCGAGCATGGTTTGCCAGCTCATCAGGTGGCTGGCGACGCGCCCAGTAGACGATAATCGGGCTCATCCAGTGCATATGGCACATGGCGGCGGTCAGCTCAAACGGGCGCAGAATATCGCTCATCGGATAGCGATTCAGACCATCGTGCCGATAGGCGCTTTCAGGCTCACCGGTTGTGATAACGCTACGCCAGTACTTTCCCGCCAGCTCATTGCCCCCGACACCGCTGGCAAAGCCACGGCTTAACACGCGGTCTAGCCACTCTTTGAGTAGCGACGGGCAGCTATAGGTATACAGTGGATGCTGAAAAACAATCACATCATGCTCACGCAGCAACGCCTGTTCACGAGGAATATCGATAAAGAAATCAGGATAATGTGCATAAAGATCGTGCACGGTTACGTTGCTTAACTGCGAAGCCGGTTTAAGCAGAACCCGATTGGCCACCGAGTCCTGAGATTCCGGATGGGCATACAGCAGCAACACCTTCGCTGTCTGGGACATCATTCCCCTCCCGGTTTTGTCTTTTTGTCTATTTTCGACGTTTTAGGCTACCATTGCGCCTCGGTGCGGTACATCGCGCACACATTACATTATCACAATGACAATTTAACATAGTCAGAACATACGGCGCCTTATGATTGTTTTCTCCTCGTTACAAATTCGTCGTGGCGTGCGTGTCCTGCTGGATAACGCAACGGCCACCATCAACCCTGGGCAGAAAATTGGCCTAGTGGGGAAAAACGGCTGCGGCAAATCCACGCTGCTCGCTCTACTAAAAAACGAGATTGGCGCCGATGGCGGCAACTTTACCTATCCGGGAAACTGGCAGTTGGCATGGGTTAACCAAGAGACTCCGGCCCTAGCTGAACCGGCACTGGACTATGTGATTGACGGCGACCGCGAATTCCGCCAGTTGGAAGCGCAACTGCATGACGCCAACGAACGCAACGACGGGCACGCCATCGCCACCGTACACGGCAAACTGGACGCGATTGACGCGTGGACTATCCGCTCTCGCGCTTCCAGCCTGCTGCATGGTCTGGGCTTTAGCAATGAACAGCTCGAACGCCCGGTCAGCGACTTCTCCGGCGGCTGGCGTATGCGCCTGAACTTGGCGCAGGCACTGATTTGCCGTTCTGACCTGCTGCTGCTCGATGAACCGACTAACCACCTCGATCTCGATGCGGTTATCTGGCTCGAAAGATGGCTCAAAAGCTATCAAGGCACCCTGATCCTGATTTCTCACGACCGTGACTTCCTCGATCCGGTGGTGGACAAAATCATTCATATCGAACAGCAAACCATGTTCGAGTACACCGGCAACTACAGTTCGTTTGAGCGCCAACGCGCCACTCGCCTAGCCCAACAGCAGGCGCTGTACAAAAGCCAGCAGGAGCGCGTATCGCATCTGCAAAGCTACATCGACCGCTTCCGCGCTCAGGCCACCAAAGCTAAGCAGGCGCAGAGCCGCATCAAAATGCTCGAACGTATGGAGCTGATTGCCCCGGCCCACGTGGACAACCCGTTCCGCTTCAGCTTCCGCATGCCAGAAAGCCTGCCGAACCCACTGCTGAAAATGGAAAAGGTCAGCGCGGGCTACGGTGACCACACCATTCTCGAATCCATCAAGTTGAACCTCGTGCCCGGCTCGCGCATTGGTCTGCTTGGCCGCAACGGTGCGGGTAAATCGACGCTTATCAAACTGCTGGCCGGTGAACTGGCTCCGCTGCACGGCGAAATCGGTCTTGCGAAAGGTATTAAGCTCGGCTACTTCGCCCAGCATCAGTTGGAGTTCCTGCGTGCCGACGAATCGCCAATTCAGCATCTGGCGCGCATGGCGCCGCAGGAGCTGGAACAAAAGCTGCGTGATTACCTCGGCGGCTTCGGTTTCCAAGGCGATAAAGTGACCGAGCAAACCGCCCGTTTCTCCGGCGGTGAGAAAGCGCGTCTGGTGCTGGCACTGATTGTCTGGCAGCGCCCGAACCTGCTGCTGCTCGATGAACCGACCAACCACCTCGATCTCGATATGCGCCAGGCCTTGACCGAAGCGTTGATCGACTTCGAAGGCGCGCTGGTTGTGGTTTCGCACGATCGACACCTGATCCGCTCCACCACCGACGATCTTTATCTGGTACACGATAAAAAGGTCGAACCGTTCGATGGTGACTTGGAAGATTATCAGCAGTGGCTGAGCGATGTGCAAAAACAGGAAAACCAGAGCGATGAGCCGGCGAAAGACAACGTCAACAGCGCCCAGTCGCGTAAAGACCAAAAGCGCCGTGAAGCTGAGCTGCGCACTCTGACCCAGCCGCTGCGTAAAGAGATCACCCGTCTGGAAAAACAGATGGAGAAGCTCAACGCCCAGCTAGCAGAGGCTGAGGAAAAACTCGGAGACAGCGGCCTGTACGATCCAAGCCGCAAAGCGGAGATGACCGCCTGTTTGCAACAGCAGGCAAGTGCCAAATCCGGGCTGGAAGAGTGCGAAATGGCGTGGCTCGATGCGCAAGAGCAGCTAGAGCAAATGATGCAGAACGACTAACCACGAAGGCCGGACGATGAATCTATCAATCACCGACGATATTACCTTCCGCAAGCTGACCATCTTCATGACCTTTATGGAGAAAGGCAACATCGCTCGCACCGCTGAAGCGCTGGATATCAGCGGCGTTAGCGTTCATCGAGCGCTGCATACGCTGGAAGAGAACGTTCGTTGTCCGCTGTTCGTGCACAAAGGACGAAACCTCATCGCCCAACCCGCGGCATGGACGCTGCTGGAGTACTGCCAAGAAGTGACCCAATTGATGGAGCGTGGTCTGGAAGAGGCGCGTAAAACCGCCGGCGTCGGCCAAGGCCGTCTACGCCTCGGCACGCTCTACTCGCTGACGCTAGAAACGGTGCCGCATCTGATTATGGGCATGAAGCTACGTCGTCCGGATCTGGAGCTGGATTTGACCATGGGATCTAACGAAGCGCTGCTGAAAATGCTGGAAGACGGCACGCTAGACGCGATCCTTATCTCCATCTCCGAAAGCGAAATTGACCGCAACAGCCTAGAAGTGCTGCCGCTGTTCCACGATGATATCTACCTAGCCGCACCCATGTCTGCCGCGTTAGATCCCGACATGACGGCGGATCTACGCGACTACCGCAACGAGAAGTTCGTCTCGCTGGCGGAAGGGTTTGCCACCTACGCGGGGTTCCAAGAAGCCTTTCATATAGCCGGGTTTGAACCGGAGATCGTCACCCGGGTAAACGACATTTTCTCGATGCTGAGTCTGGTGCAGGCGGGCGTCGGCTTTAGCTTAATGCCTGGCCGGATGAAAAAGATGTATGAAAATACCGTGAAGCTGCAAAAGCTGTCCGACCCGTATCAAATGCGGCAGCTCATTGCAGTGGTGTTTGCGCGCAACCGCGAGCGCGACCCAAGCCTGCTGGCGCTGGCCGCCGAAGGGCGCATGTATGCGCGTAGCCTCAGCCCCGGTGCCTGATTGCCGGATGGCGTCGCTACGCGACTTATCCGGCCTACAGCCTACGTAGGCCCGATAAGCGCAGCGCCATCGGGCAATCTCACAGCCCCCGCAGCCTTTTAGCTAAATGCACTGCAACCTCCACGCCGCTGCGCTCCAGCGAAATAGACTCCCCTTCCCACGCAGCCTGACGCGTTAAACAGGTCAGTATGCCGCCGGGCGGCATCTCAATCGCCAGCCGTGCTTCACGTTCATTGGCGGAGATCACCGCCTCCTGCCAGCGCACCGTGCGCGCCATATTCATCGCTAAATCATCGGCAATACGTTCCGGCTGCCACAGCACACGACCGGTACTACCGCTCAAGTAGGCGTAACGCGGTCGGGAAAGCGTCACATGGCTGAACGCCTCAACCAGCTTGTGCGCGGGCTCGGCCAACAGTTCACAGTGCGACGGCACGCTCACCGCCAGGCGAGGCGCTTTGCTGGCCCCTTTGGCCATCGCACGTTTCGCCACTTCGGCCATCGCTTCATCAGGACCGGCAATCACAATCTGCGTTTCGGCGTTCAGGTTGGCGATATAGGTCCCGCTGCTTTCTACCAAGCGCTCAACCTGATTCAGCGTCAGCCCCATTATCGCCGTCAGACCGTAGCCGTGCGGGTAGGCCTGCTCCATTAAATCGCCGCGCAGCGCCACCAGCCTCAGCGCATCGGCAAAATCGAGCGCACCGGCAATCACCGCCGCCGGATACGCGCCAATGGAGAGTCCACTGACGATATCAGGCGCTACACCACGACGTTCTAACTCGCGTGCCCATGCAACGCCCGCAATCAGCAGAGACAGTTGAACGGCTCGGGTATGTTTGAGCGCCTCAGGGGTATCCAGCGTATCAACCTCAGCGCCAAGCACCTCACGCGCCTGGGCCAGTTCCGTCCCCGGAAGGTTTTGCAGCATTCCTGCGTGCTGCGTTCCCTGCCCCGGGAAGGTAAACAGAATTTTCATCACTCCTCCCTGCCCCACGGGTCGCGAACCAACTGCGGCCCCTGCGAGGTTTTTAACAGTGCTTTTCCATCACGCAGCCATTCATTGAGGGCAAAGCCGCCGCGCGGCGTATCCACTTGGGTATCAGCCCGGCAAAGTCCAGCCGTTAGCTGCTTCTGCCACGTTTCCAGCGCTTCACGGGAGAGCGGCTGCGGCGCGCGGATCAATAAATCCAGATCGCTTGCGGCATGGATAACAGGGATCCCGGTCGCCAGCGCGTAGCCGGTACTGCCGGTGATGCCCCACGTCCACGTCCACGGCCATGTCTGCTGCGCCAATAACAAAGCCACCTGGACCGGTGGCTGAGAGATAAAGGGCGAGCGCAGCAGCGACAGCGGGTCCACCAGCGACTCAGGCGAGCAGACGCGGACGACCGCCTCTGCTTTCACCCAACCGGCGGCACGCTGGTCGCGTTTCATCCCGCGGACACCCACGGGAATGCGCCCCTGCGCATCAACATCACGTCGCACCACTACCGGCAGGCCGCTATGCCAGACGGTATCCACCCAGGATTCCGTGACATCTTCAAGCGCGTCGCGCGCATTCAGCCAGATAAGGTCGTGGGGACGTAATGTTGTGCTCATGATTTAAATTCCTGAAGTCAGCGAGATAAACAGCGGCAGCGACAGGATACACAGTACTGAGCTCAACAGCAGCACAGCTTCAGCATCCGGTGACTGCACGCCAAAACGGTTGCCGAACACCACGCCGAAGAAACCCGCAGACAGAGCAATCATCAAAATCGCCGTGATAGCCACGGAACCATGCAGGCCGAGGATCAGTACGATGCCCCAAGCAATGGCCGGTTGGATCAGCAGTTTGGCGATAGTGGAGGTAATCACCACGGTGTTGATTTGCAGTTTACGCGCAGAGAGGATCACCCCGGTCAGGAACAGTGCAGCAGCGGTTGCCGACAGGCCCAGCGGTTTAATCGCCGCCAGCACGAGGTCTGGCATTTTGATGCCAATCGCCGAGAGAATAACCCCCAACAGCGGGCCCATCACAATCGGTTTTTTGATAGAACGCCACATCAGCACTGGCAGCATAGACAACGTTGAACCAGAGTTACCGCCTTCCGCACGCGCTTTTTCGCGCTCCAGAATCAGCAGACAGAACGGCGTCATCAATACAGAACCACAGGCGATAGACACGGCCACAGAGAGCGAAGTGGATGACGCTTCGCCCAGCACGCTGCCTAGAATCGGCAGACCCAGCGCAGCGTAGTTTGGCAGTGCGACGGTCAGCGTCAGTACGGCGGCATCCTGCGGAGATTTTTTGAAGACCTTCGTCGCCATGAAGTAGATGGCAGCATAAGTTATCCACATTGCCAGCGTCAGCACCACAATCAGCGGCGACTGCGCAACGATACCGGCCCATGGGGTTTGAACTGTCGCGCTAAACAGCGCGGCGGGTAATGCAAAGTCCATGACGAAGATGTTGAGCAGGGAGACATTCTTGTTGTCTACCATTTTGGCCTTCCCGGCCCAGAATCCCAGCAGCATGATGACGAAAATCGGAGCAAGAGCATGAACAATTACGTAAGTCATATTTCACCTGTAATGAAAAAAAGTTAGCACTGGCGCGATGATTATTATTTTCAGGATGCAGACTGCCTCACGGGCGCAATGGGCGCGCCCGCGGGGTCTTGCATCTGGCAGGTCTCTTTTTTCTTACCAGCTTGCCCGCATGCGTTCGCGTACGATGGCAGAGCTGCGGCGATTGTCAGCGCCCAAACGGCTTTTCAGCGTCGAGTCCTGACGAGCGTCTTTGATGGCCTGTTGCAAGGTGTTCACCACCAGCGTCAGATCGTTTGCAGATGGAGCATCTGGATTGCTGATATCCAGCAGGTTTTCCAGCAGCCCCAGGGTGGCGTAGTTACTGATGTCATACGCCATTGGCGGAATGGTAGCCGCCAGTTTTTCCAGCGCGTCAACGGTACGCAGGGTGATACGCGCCGCTGACTCTTTACCCATTGCGTGGATCAGCACGCCTTTGTCGTTAAAGGCAATCAGACGGTTGGCCTGGTAGCCGTGTGCCAGAAACGCACCGGACATGGCTTTGCCTACAATCAGACCAATCACCGGGTGGCCCGCCAAACGTGCATTGGCATACGCCGCCGCAGCACCGGCCAGCGCCTGGTGAATACCAAAACCTTCTTCACGACGACCGTACGCCTGGCTTGGCACATCAATGACTGCCACAATCGGACGTTTCACCGCGCTATTGGCATCAGCAGCGATGGTTTCACTGACAACTTTCGCCAACGTCCAGCCTTCCAGCAACCCGACTTCGCCTTTTGCAGCGCGTGGATAGTGGTTATTAGCATCTGGAACCACGGCAATAAAACGCACCGCTTCACCGTTAAGTTCGCCATCAGCAGCCTGTACGGACGGGCACAGCCCTGCCAGACGTTTGGCGTTCGGTACGAGGGTTTCTAGCCATAATTCGCCACGGCTTATTGAGTTACTCATCATTTCACCTCCCGGGCGAAAAGCGCATGAATCTGTTCAGTATCCGCCTGTTTACGCGTATCGAAATTTGTCAGACGGTCGAGATACCAGTCGTAGTTATCAGTGCGATGTTTAGCCGGTACACCTTTTGCCAGCGCATCGTTCATTGCCGCTTTCACCGCATTCACGCCGTCGCCGACCAGCGCTTCCACCAGCCCACTTTGGTAGCGGATTTCACCGCCGGTCATGCTCCAGATAAACGGACGGTCACGGGAGTCGTACTCTTCAATCCCGGCTTCCTGTTCGATAACCTGCGGACCATTCAGTCCCAGACGCGCTTCACGGGTGACGATCAGATAGCTACACAGCGCCGCTGCGATAGACATCCCGCCAAAGCAACCGACCGTACCGGCAACAATGCCGACAACCGGGGTATAACGGCGCAGGTCAACAATCGCCGCATGAATATCAGCAATGGCGGCAAGACCGAGGTTAGCTTCCTGCAAGCGCACGCCGCCGGTTTCGAGGCTTAGTACCGCCTGCGTTGGAATACCATTGCGGTTGTCTTCTGCCGCCAGCTCTAACGCCGCCGCCATTTTGGCACCGGACACTTCGCCCATGCTGCCGCCTTGGAATGCGCCTTCAATCGCCACAACCACAGCCGGTTTGCCGTTGATGGTGCCTTTCGCTACCACCATGCCGTCATCCGCCTGGGGAACGATGCCCTGTGCGCCTAGCCACGGTGACATCACGCCTTCAAATGGGTCGAGCAGTTCACGGTAGCTGCCTTCATCAAGCAGCGCATGCGCACGCTGACGTGCTTTTAATTCGATAAAACTGCGGTCATCACGCATAGCTCACCTCTTCAAAAACCTGTTCGATACGAATGCGCGCCACGCCAGGCGTTGCGCCGAAATCGTGGATCGTCAGTTTCCCGGCAGGCAGACTGCTTACCGTTTCTAAACGGTTAAACAGCGCTTCCCAGCGGCTACGGCTGTTATCGACGGAAGTGGTGATATCAATGGTTAACGTCTGGCTCTGGTCGGCGGTGAATAACACCTCCATATCCCCGGAGCCCACAACGCCGGCCAGCGCTTTACCGCTTAGGGTACGGCTGGCGGGTACGGTTAACGTAATGTGTTCCATAACATCCTCTTAATGCTTTAAATAAGGCGATTCGATGCGATCGAGAAACAGGGTAGCGGCCAGCAGATCTGCCGCACCGCCCGGTGAGGCGTTGAGCGCCAGCATCTGACGGTCGAGCACCGCCAGCGCCATCTGACCTGCCGGATGCGCGCTGCCACCAGCATTTAGCACAGCGCGCGCGCCGTCCTGCATGGCATCAAGCCCTTCCAGCCCCGCGCGGGACAGCACGCAGGTGTCGGTCAACGACGTCATAATGGCCATCAGCGCATCGAGTCTGGAGTGAGTTTCTCCGCTGCCATTCAAACGGCTAAGCCGCAGTTGGGGCAACGCACGCTGCATCACGTGTGGAAACGCCTGCTGAGCCTCTTCCCGTGCGCCTGGCACCTGATATCGGTGGGTGGCGCGCAGACCTTTGCTGAAGACCTTGGGAGCCGCCGCATCCGGCAGCTTCGCAAGCTCTGCGGCAGTCGCCGCAACCTGCTGCGCGCTGCCCGTGCCACCGTGCATTGCCACGGCGCTAACCAACAGCCCCAGCGCCCAAATGGCACCGCGGTGGGTATTCACGCCGTCGGTGGCGGCCATCATCTGTTTCTCGCCTTCGCGGCCGAGTCGCCCTACGATTTGTCTGAGAGCAATATCTGCCGGACGCTGCCAGCTTTGTAGCGCCAGCGCCTGAAAGGTCGGGGTCAAACTGTGCGCAGAGCGCTCCATCAGCGCGAGCGATAGATCGTGGTGCGCGCCGTTCCCCCGACTGTCCACCAGACCGGGTTTTGGGCTTAATCGTGCTTCGTCAATCAGACACTGCGTGGCGGTTCGCGCCAGCCATTCGGCACCGCCTTCAACCTGAATCTGGGGCAGAAGTTTCATTACCAGCTCCGGAATTTCGCAGGTGGGTTGTAAAGACCGCCGGACCATTCAACCAGATCCGACACGCTACCGGCTGCCAGCAGAGAACGCGTGGCATCAGTGCGGCGAATTCCCATATCTTCTGGGTAAACGACCTTGCCGCTCTGACGCAGTTCGGCTACGCGTTTCGCGTCAACGCCCAGACCGATATCGGTAATCCCCGCGACGGCAGCCACCATCGCACGACGTTCTTCGAGATCTTTTGCGCGGTAGAGGTAGGCGATACCTTCTTCAGTCAGCACGTGGGTCACGTCATCACCGTAGATCATGACAGGAGCCAGCGGCATACCGGAGCTTTTCGCCACTTCAACGGCATCGAGTTTTTCAACGAACGTTGGTTTCGCGCCGGCTTGGAAGGTTTCGACCATCTGCACGACAAGTTTCTTACCGCGCTGCATTGGGTCTGGCTCAGTTATCATGTTCAGCCAGGCCGGAGTCGCGTGGCGGCGACCGTGCGGATCGTGACCCATGTTAGGTGCACCGCCAAAACCGGACAGACGACCACGTGTCACCGTTGATGAGTTGGCATAACCATCAACCTGCAAAGTGGAGCCAATAAACATATCGACTGCGTACTGACCTGCCAGCTGGCAGAACGCGCGATTAGAACGCATGGAACCGTCGGCACCGGTAAAGAAGACGTCAGGACGGGCGCGGATATACTCTTCCATACCCAGCTCGCCGCCGAAGCAGTGCACGCTTTCCACCCAGCCGCTTTCAATCGCTGGAATAAGCGTAGGATGCGGGTTCAGCGTCCAGTGTTTACAGATCTTGCCTTTCAGGCCGAGCTGTTCACCGTAGGTTGGCAGCAGCAGCTCAATCGCCGCGGTGTTAAAACCGATACCGTGGTTGAGCGACTGCACCTGATGTTCCGCGTAGATGCCTTTAATCGCCATCATCGCCATCAGGATATGTTCTTGTTTAATCAGGCGTGGGTCGCGGGTAAACAGCGGTTCGATAAAGAACGGTTTGTCGGCAACAACCACGTAGTCAACCCATGACCCCGGAATGTCGACGCGCGGAAGATCGCACTCGTCGTCCACCAGCTCGTTCACCTGTGCGATGACGATACCGTCATGGAACGCGGCGGCTTCTACCAGCGCTGGCGTATCTTCAGTACTTGCGCCGGTGTAAAGGTTACCTTTGCGGTCGGCTTTAAAACCGGCAATCAGCGCCACGTTCGGCGAGAGATCAACATACAGACGGGAATACAGTTCGATGTAAGTATGGATAGCGCCAATTTCCAGCAGGCCATCTTCCAGCAGCTGCGAAATGCGCAGGCTTTGGGTACCGGAGAAGGAGAAGTCCAGCTTGCGGGCGATGCCTTTTTCAAAGATATCCAGATGTTCGCTACGCCCGACGCTTGGCATGATCATGTGCAGGTCGTGCACAATCTGCGGGTTCACCTCAGCCAGCATGCGGGATAAGAAATCTGCCTGCTTTTGGTTATTCCCTTCTAATACCACGCGGTCACCCGGCGCGATCAGTTTTTCCAGCATGGCGGTCAGGTCTGCGGTCGGCAGTACCTTGCCCTGCACCGGAATGGAAGCCAGACGTCGCTGTTTTTCCGTGCGACGTGTGTTCCAGACGCGTGCTGGTGTTTGCCCAGATAACATTATTAACCTCCTGATTCAGCTAATCATTTTGATTGCTTAACACGGGAAAGAGTGTGCACCCTGGTGAGAAAGTCATCAATTAAGCGTAGGCACAAATCATTAGCTTAAGAGTAATAATTGAAGTAACAATTTGTGATTAGGATCAGATTCAGCGGGGACAAAAAGGGCTACCGATGCCTCATTTTCATAAACACGATGGCAAAGTGGCGGTATAGTAGGCGCCAGATTTTAAGTAAACATCGCCGAGTTATGACTGAAACTACCCACCACGACCTCAACATCGACACTTCTAGCAGCGCGGACTTCGTGCCGATGCGCGGCATCAGCAATCGTCATCTTCAGACGATGCTGCCGCGTCTTATCCGCCGCAAGCTGCAGTTCACGCCCTGCTGGCAGCGTCTTGAGCTGCCGGACGGTGACTTTGTCGATCTGGCCTGGAGCGAAGATCCCGAAGCCGCGCGTCATAAGCCGCGTCTGGTGGTCTTTCATGGCTTGGAAGGCAGTTTGCACAGCCCTTATGCTCACGGTCTGATTAACGCCGCGAAACAGCAGGGCTGGCTCGGCGTGGTGATGCATTTTCGTGGCTGCAGCGGCGAACCGAACCGTCTGAACCGTATTTATCACTCCGGTGAAACGGAGGACGGCACCTGGTTCTTACATTGGCTGCGACGCGAATTTGGTGAAGTGCCAACGGCGGCGGTGGGCTATTCGCTCGGCGGCAATATGCTGGCCTGCCTACTGGCCAAAGAGGGTGATGACGTTCCGGTGGATGCGGCGGTGATTGTCTCAGCACCGTTTATGCTCGAAGCCTGCAGTTATCATATGGATAAAGGCTTCTCACGGGTTTACCAACGCTATCTGCTGAACCTACTCAAAGGCAACGCCGCGCGTAAGCTCAAAGCCTATCCCGGCTCGCTGCCGGTGGATTTACGCCAACTGAAGAGCATGCGACGTATTCGCGAATTTGATGACTCGATAACCTCGAAGATCCACGGTTTCGCTGACGCCATCGACTACTATCGCCAGTGCAGCGCGATGCCGACGTTGAGCAAAATTACCAAGCCGACGCTCATCATCCACTCGAAGGACGACCCGTTCATGGATCACCACTCGATTCCTGCGCAGGAAGAGCTGCCGGAAAACGTGGTGTATCAGCTAACCGAGCACGGCGGTCACGTTGGATTTATCGGCGGCACCCTGCGTCACCCGGAAATGTGGTTGGAAAAACGCATTCCCGCATGGCTGATGACCTGGCTTGGGGCGAAGGCATGATGATCCCCTGGCAGGACCTCGCCCCAGAGACGCTCGACAGATTGATTGAAAGCTTTGTCTTGCGCGAAGGCACTGATTATGGTGAATATGAACGCTCACTTGCGCAAAAGGTCGCCGACGTAAAACACCAGCTACAAACAGGCGAAGCGGTGCTGGTCTGGTCTGAACTCCACGAGACCGTCAACATCATGCCCCGTAACCAATTTCGCGGTTAACTATACTTGTTATCAGGAGGCGCTCGCTTCCTGATAGTCCGTTCAGGGAGTTATTCGCATGTCTGCCAAACATCCAGTTATTGCCGTCACCGGCTCCAGCGGAGCGGGCACCACCACCACCAGCCTCGCGTTTCGTAAAATATTCGGCCAGCTCAATCTACGGGCTGCGGAAGTTGAAGGGGATAGCTTTCACCGTTATACCCGTCCGGAAATGGATATGGCGATTCGTAAAGCTCGCGACCTCGGTCGCCATATCAGCTATTTCGGCCCGGATGCTAATGACTTCGGCCTGCTAGAACAGACCTTTCGCGACTACGGCGTAAACGGTAAAGGACAATCGCGTAAATATCTTCACACTTACGATGAAGCGGTGCCGTGGAATCAGGTGCCGGGAACCTTTACGCCCTGGCAACCGCTGCCGGAACCTACCGATGTGCTGTTTTATGAAGGGCTGCACGGCGGCGTGGTCACACCGCAGCATGATGTCGCGCGTCATGTCGATCTGCTGGTTGGCGTGGTCCCTATCGTTAACCTCGAGTGGATCCAGAAGATGATCCGCGATACCGGCGAGCGTGGACACTCACGCGAAGCGGTAATGGATTCTGTTGTGCGCTCAATGGAAGACTACATCAACTTCATTACGCCGCAGTTCTCCCGCACCCATATCAACTTCCAGCGCGTTCCTACGGTCGACACCTCAAACCCGTTCGCCGCGAAAAGCATTCCATCCCTTGATGAAAGTTTCGTGGTGATTCATTTCCGGAATCTAGAAGGGATCGATTACCCCTGGCTGCTGGCTATGCTGCAGGGCTCGTTCATTTCACATATGAACACGCTGGTGGTTCCTGGCGGGAAGATGGGGCTGGCGATGGAGCTCATTATGACGCCGCTGGTGCAGCGTCTGATGGAAGGTCGCAACTAAACCTTAAGCCTGATAACGCTTCGCTTATCAGGCCTACAGGATATTGCGGAACGTGTAGGTCGGGTAAGGCGCAGCCGCCACCCAACAGTAGCGCGGCGTACGCCCTTGTTAAGGCTTTACCCTTCAATCACTTCGTAAGAGTGGGTAATGTTCACCGCTTTTTCCAGCATCAGCGCCACGGAGCAGTATTTTTCAGCAGAGAGATCGACCGCGCGGGATACCGCGGCGTCTTTGAGCTCTTTGCCGGTCACAATGAAGTGCAGGTTGATATGAGTAAACAGGCGCGGTGCTTCTTCACGGCGTTCGGAGGTCAGCTTCACTTCACAGTCGGTCACGTTATAGCGACCCTTTTGCAAAATCGACACGACATCAATTGCGCTACAGCCACCCGCGGCCATCAGCACGACTTCCATTGGGCTTGGCGCTTTATCACCGGAGTTGCCATCCATCAAAATCTGGTGGCCTGAAGCGGACTCACCGAGGAAGGTTAACCCTTCAACCCATTTCACACGTGCTTGCATATTTTTTAACTCCAAGGTTGCAAATTTCTTCTCAGATTACGCGTACATAACAATTCTCGCAATGGAAGGCGATCGTCGTCATGCTGAAGCGAGACACCAGGAGACACGCGGCTAAAGCTATGCTAAAACAGTCAGGATGCTACGGTAATACATAAACGTACTGCAAGTATGCAGAGGACATCACATTACAGGCTGCGGCACGACTCGACAGCCGACTTCCCAGGTAACGGGAAGGATACTATTGCAACCAGTGGCTGCAATGTTTTTGCCGCTGGGAAGAGCTTATAACAGAGGATAACCGCGCATGGTGCTTGGCAAACCGCAAACAGACCCGACTCTCGAATGGTTCTTGTCTCATTGCCATATTCATAAGTACCCATCGAAGAGCACGCTGATTCACCAAGGTGAAAAGGCAGAGACGCTGTATTACATCGTAAAAGGCTCAGTGGCAGTACTCATCAAGGACGAAGAAGGCAAAGAGATGATCCTCTCTTACCTCAACCAGGGCGATTTTATCGGCGAGTTAGGCCTGTTTGAAGAAGGCCAAGAACGCAGCGCATGGGTACGTGCAAAAACCGCTTGTGAAGTTGCTGAAATCTCTTATAAAAAATTCCGTCAGCTGATTCAGGTTAACCCAGACATCCTGATGCGCCTTTCTTCGCAAATGGCTCGTCGTCTGCAGATCACCTCTGAAAAAGTTGGCAACTTGGCCTTCCTGGACGTGACCGGACGTATCGCCCAGACCCTGCTGAATCTGGCTAAACAGCCGGACGCAATGACCCACCCAGACGGTATGCAGATTAAAATCACCCGTCAGGAAATCGGTCAGATTGTAGGTTGTTCCCGCGAAACCGTGGGCCGCATCCTGAAAATGCTGGAAGATCAAAACCTGATCTCCGCACACGGCAAAACCATTGTCGTTTACGGTACCCGCTGATCCCGCATAAACGGCATATTGTCTGAACAGTATGCCGTTTTTATCTATCCCTTATGTGGCGCAGGCTGATTTACCATCCGGAAGTCAACTATGCACTGCGGCAAACGCTGGTGTTATGTTTGCCGGTCGCCATTGGCCTTCTCTTCGGGCATCTTCAGCAAGGTCTCTTGTTCTCTCTGGTTCCAGCCTGCTGCAATATCGCCGGTCTCGACACGCCGCATAAACGCTTTTTTAAGCGTCTGACCATCGGCGGTTGCCTGTTTGCTGGATGTAGCCTTGCCGTACAGTTGCTGTTGGCACGTGACATCCCGCTGCCTTTAATACTGACCTGTCTTGCACTGCTCCTCGGCGTCACGGCGGAGATTAGCGCACTGCACGGGCGACTATTGCCGGCATCGCTCATTGCCTCAATCTTTACCCTAAGCCTCGCGGGCAATATGCCAATCTGGCAACCGCTGCTGCTCTACGCGCTGGGCACGCTATGGTATGGCTTATTCAACTGGTGGTGGTTTTGGATGTGGCGGGAACAGCCGCTGCGCGAATCGTTAAGCCTGCTTTATCGCCAGCTTGCCGACTACTGTGAAGCCAAATATAGCCTGCTGACCCAGCATACCGATCCGAATACCGCCCTGCCCCCGCTGTTGAACCGTCAGCAGAAAGTGGTGGATTTAATTTCCCAATGTTACCAGCAGCTACACATGCTGGCAGCCAATCAGCATAACGACTACAAGCGCCTGCTGCGCGCCTTCCAGGTTGGCTTGGATTTGCAAGAACATATCTCCGTCAGCCTGCACCAGCCAGAAGAGGTGCAAAAACTGGTTGAACGTAGCCATGCTGAAGCGGTGATCCGCTGGAACGCACAAACCGTCGCCGCCCGCCTGCGTGTTCTGGCGGACGATATTCTCTACCATCGCTATCCCAGCCGCTTCACGATGGAAAAACAGATAGGCGCACTGGATAAGATTGCCCACCAGCACCCGGATAACCCGGTAGGACAATTCTGCGCTTGGCACTTCAGCCGCATTGCTAAAGTACTGCGCGGGCAACGTCCCCTCTATCCGCGTAACCTGATGGCGGATAAAGAGCGTCGACTGCCGCTGTTCCCGGCGCTGAAAAGCTATCTGTCGCTGAAATCACCGGCGCTGCGCAACGCCGCTCGTCTGAGCGTGATGCTCAGCATCGCCAGTCTGATGGGAGTAGCGCTACATTTACCCAAGCCATATTGGATCTTGATGACGGTCCTGCTAGTCACGCAAAACGGCTACGGCGCGACGCGGGTACGTATTTTCCACCGTGCGGCAGGCACGCTCGCCGGCCTTGTTATCGCCGCCATCGCTCTGCACTTCCATACACCGCAGGGATTGGCGCTTTCCGGCATGTTAATCATTACCCTCGGTAGTTATCTGATTATTCGCCGTAACTACGGCTGGGCGACCGTGGGATTCACCGTTACCGCGGTATATACGCTGCAAATACTGACGCTCAACGGGGAACAATTTATCGTGGCCCGCTTTATCGATACCATCATCGGCTGCCTGATTGCCTTCGGCGGGATGCTATGGTTGTGGCCACAGTGGCAAAGCGGCCAGCTCAGGCAAAACGCTCAGGCGGCACTGGAGGCCGATCAGGAAGCGATTCGTCTGATCCTAAGCCCCGACCCGCAGGCGCCAAAGCTTGCTTACTTACGCATGCGCGTAAATCAGGCGCACAACACGCTATTCAACACGCTCAATCAGGCAATGCAGGAGCCGGGGTTTAACTCGCGCTATCTGGAAGACATGAAGCTGTGGGTGACCCACAGTCAGTTTATCGTCGAACATATCAACGCCATGACCACGCTGGCACGTGAACACGAAATGCTAACGCCCAATCTGGCGCAACAGTATCTGGAGTCATGTGAAATTGGGCTTCAGCGCTGTCAGCAGCGTCTGGAGTATGATGAGGCGGGGAGCAGCGGCGAGACTAACATTATGGAGTCGCCGGACGCGCTGTCCCACGGGCCGTTAAGCACCATGGAACAGCATCTCCAGCGTATTCTGGGACATCTAAACACCATGCACACCATTTCGTCGGTGGCTTGGCGCCAGCGTCCACGGCACCGGATTTAATACATTCATCATTTTTTGAATATTATAATTATCATTTACTTTCTGTATGTAGGTGAATGAACGTAACCGACACATCTGGAAATTAAATCATCAAGGGAATGTATATTTACAAGCAAAAACATTCATCTGGTATGTTTCTTATGTAAAAAGCAATCAAAGGCACTTTGTAAATTGATATATTCCCGCACAAAATAAAAAAAATCAAAATCATCATAGTCTCAAATAATTATTAATAGAAATCACCTACACACCCGAAAAGTCCGATTGCAGACATAAAAATAAAAACAATAAAAATAAGCTTATTTTTCATAGCATGAGCGAATTACAAAATCCAATTCATTTGTTTTTTATCACACAACAATGATTTCAATCAAATCATCACTACTCAACACAATAAATAGCCATGTAGTAGATAAGTCGAAACATTGCTATTTTCATGCCTTAAATGTCAAAATATTAAGAATTAAATTGTTTACAATTAATTATTAAAAGGTCATGCAATGAAAAAAACACTGCTAAGCGCGACTCTCGTAATGGGTTTACTTTCTATGAATTCCATACAGGCAAGTAATAACATTACTTTCAATGGTAAAATTACAAGTAGCACCTGTACACCAACTATTAACGGGCAAACTGATGGAACTGTAACCTTACCAACCGTATCGACCAACGCATTTACGGGTGAAACGGCGGGACGAACACAATTCAATATTGATGCTAAAGATTGTTTGGGCACGGTAGAGAAAACTGTAGCAGCATTTTTTGAACCTGATGCTATTAACATTGATCCTACAACTGGTTTACTGAATAACGTAGCACCCGCTACACCGACACCTGCCGATAATGTGAAGTTACAGCTACTCGATGGTAAAAATGGAAATCCAATTAAAGTGGGTTACCAAGATCAATCCGCTACAGGTGGAACCACCTTTACAGCCTGGGATGCCAGTGGTAATGCCACTTTGATTTATTACGTGGAATATAAAAAAGCGGTTGCTGGCAATGTTGTTACTGCTGGCCCTGTCGTTGGAAAAGTAGTTTACAATTTAATGTATAAATAAATATGAATGGCATGTTAAATTCACAACCTAAATTACCCGAGCTAAACAAATTTAAAAAAAACAGCATCAAATATATAAAAATGATGCTGTACACTAGCATTTTATGGATCGCTAATTCTCATGCCGCGATAAGTATTAATGGTACGCGAGTTATTTATCCATCACAAAAAAATGAAGTAACGGTAAACTTAATCAACAAAGGAGATGCCCCGGTATTGATTCAAAACTGGATTGATGCCGGTGATGATAAAATATCCTCTGGAAAAATGGCTATGCCATTTTTGGTAACTCCCCCCATCAATAGAGTTGATCCGGGTAGAGGACAAGCTTTACGCATTAGTTATCTGGGTACGCCAGCATTGCCATTAGATAAAGAATCAGTATTTTGGCTGAATGTACTGGAAATTGCAGCTGTGCAACAAGGCACAGATAATGCCAGCCATTTGGATATAGCATTCCGAACCAGAATAAAACTATTTTACCGTCCTGAAACGCTAAAGGGTGATGCCAATCGCGCGCCTGAATTACTACAATGGACAGCACACAATAACGGAGCCGTGCAGGTACTTAACCCAACATCTTACTATGTTTCTTTAGGTGTCGTGACTTACCATGAAAATGGTAAGTCTCATGAGACAGAAGGGAAAATGATTGCGCCAGGTGAAACACAAAAATATCGATTTAAAAATATTTCAACTACCAATGACATTCATAAACTAAGCTATACTGCAATTAATGACTATGGTGGCGTGACAACATATAAAGCAGGGAAAAAATAGTTTTTGTCATTCTGGAGCCACTAATGTTCTTTCTAAAAAGGAATTTTAAATATTCTCTGGCGGGAATTTTATGTACTTCCCTTCAGCTTCTTGCGGCAGAAAATATGCCACCAATCGCTAAAAATGTTAAATTCAATGAAGGTTTTTTGCGCGATGGTAATAACAACATTGATTTATCACGGTTTGCTAATGGTGCCAATGCATCACCAGGGAAATATAAATCAAGTATTGTTATCAATAAAAAACACGCTAGCTATGATGTCGTAGAATTCAAAATAGCAGAAGATAACTCGGTTTATCCATGTCTAACACTTGAAATTATTAAATTAATTAACTTTAAGCCTGAGCAACTTCCCTCCAATGTCAGAAATGCTCTTTTACCTGATACATCCTGCATTAATTTGCAATATTTAATGCCTGAAACACAAATAACTTTTGACAGCAACTTACAGCAACTAAGCATTGACGTCCCGCAAATTTACGTTGATACCCAACCACGAGGAATGGTAAACCCTAAATTATGGGATGAGGGTATTCCTGCTGCCATGCTGAGTCATTACACCAATATCTATGATTCACATTACAATAATAATACTTCACGATCTCTTTACTCGTCATTAAATGGTGGCATGAACATTGGGTCCTGGTACTTCCGGCATAACGGATCATATAACTGGGAAAAAGATAACGGCGGACACTACAACACCATTAATTCATATCTGCAACATGACGTTAGTTTTCTACGAGGACGAATGATTGTCGGCCAATCAAATACTAGCGGGCAACTTTTTGATTCAATACAATTTACTGGTGTGCAGCTTGCCAGCGATGACAGAATGCTGCCAGAATCCCAGCGAGGATACGCACCAGAAATCCGAGGCATAGCAAAAACAAATGCCAAAGTCATTATTAAACAACAAGGGCAGGTGATTTATGAAACAACTGTCACCCCTGGCGCATTTGTTATTAATGATTTATATCCCTCTGGCTATGGCGGAAATTTGGATGTTTCTATCCAGGAGGCAGATGGCTCACAACAGAACTTCACCATACCTTATGCTTCTGTCGCACAGCTATTACGCCCTGGTGCACAACAGTATAGTGTCACGGTAGGGAAACTACGTGATAATACATTATCCGATGAACCCGTATTATATGAAGCCACTTATCAACGCGGATTGACGAATACATTCACCGGGTACACCGGTGGGCAGTTGAGTCAATATTACCGGGCAATACTACTGGGCACAGCCGTAGGTACGAGATGGGGAGCATTCGGCGCTGATATCACACAAGCTTATACCCAGCTTGGATCAAATGCTGGCGGGAATCTATCCGGTCAGAGTTACCGCATAAACTACAGTAAATATATTACTGAAACTCAGAGCAATATCACCCTAGCCGCCTATCGTTTTTCCAGCCGGAATTATCTGGACTATATGACGGCGATGCAAACCAGAAACGCGGCGAAAACAAGTGATAATATCAACGCTATCCAACGCTCCAAAAATCGTTTTTCCGTGACAATTAATCAGGATATTAATGATAGCTGGGGTAGTTTTTACGCCAGTGCCTCAATGGAAAATTACTGGAATTCCTCAGCTCGTCACAAACAGTATCAGTTTGGTTATTCCAACAGCTATGGCATCGCTAGCTACGATTTCAGTGTTAACCGTAGCCAGAGCGCTTACGGTGAAGCACAAACAAGCTACTCCCTGAATATCTCCTTTCCACTCTGGATGGTGCAGAAAAACCAGCCCACCGTCAGCGTTCACTATAACCATGACACTGATGGTGCCAGCAGTGAGCAAGTGGCGCTTTCTGGTTCATTGGGCGAACAGGATAAATACGGCTATAACCTCAACGCCAGCAATGATAGTCATGCAGGAAGCGCTGGTAGCATCAGCGGCTCCTGGCTGGGAAGCATGGCGTCTGTCAGCGGAAGCTACAGCACAGGCAACGGGTATCATAGTGCTTCTATGGGGATGTCAGGTTCGCTAGTTGCCCATTCGGGCGGCATAACATTATCTCCTTATACCGGAGATAGCTTTGCGCTAATAGAAGCGAAAGGTGCAGAAGGGGCGAAAATCAGCTCATACAACGCCGCAAAAGTTGATTCCTTTGGCTATGCCTTATTCCCTACCCTGAATGCGTATCAGAACAACGAAGTCACCATTGATCCACAAGGATCTTCGCTGGACGTTGAATTTGAAAATACGTCACAAAAAGTCGTGCCTCGCGCAGGCGCGGTTGTCAAAGTTATCTTTCCCACTCGCTCAGGTACTCCGGTGTTGATTACATCGCAGTTTGATGGCGAGCCAGTTCCATTTGGTGCGGAGGTATTTGATGAAGCAGGTAATTACGTCGGCGCAGTTACGCAGGGTGGCATAATTTACGCACGCGTATCCAACCAAAAAGGCATATTGCTGGTCAAATGGGGAAGCGATCTGAGTTCTCGCTGCCAAGTCAGCTATATATTAATGCCTGCCTCCGCTAATGAATCAGCAAGAAAGTACCTACAACAATTTAATGCACCATGTCAGATGCCAGCGTCCCCCCGACTACTCGGTGATACGAACACGACAATGGCTAATAATCATTAGTGATTTGACGGGTAAAGAGGAAAAATATTATGCGGTGGTATGACAATAGAACAATATTATTGAAGCGAATAAGCCTGCCCGAAGCACAGTGGCTCAAAAAGTTAGCCCCCCTATCTTATCTATTATTACTGGGAATAGGATATGGGGTTATTTCGCCTAATCTTGCTCATGCGTTTGAGTGCGCTGGTGGTATTGTATCAGCCAAGGCTACACTGACGCCATCATCAAATGGCGCACCATATCCAGATATTATCCTAACGCCTTCAACTATTTCGTGTGACGGGAAAGCCAATTATAACGATGGGTTGCGTGTATACGGTGCGCCAACGGTCAGCGGAGTCTTAAAGGGCTATGAAGTAACGCATCTAAAAATTGCCGGAGGAGACGACATTGACGCGCCGATTAAGCTGCCGAACGGAAATCAATATTGCACATGGCCAGCTACAAATTGTAGGGCAGGCAAAACTGAGACAACACGCGCCGCCCCGGTAACCATTACATTAAAGCGAGAGAGTTATACTCCCGGAATGGGGGGATTCAGCCTTCCCACTGGGACGGTAGTCGCTGTGCTAAACCAGGATCAGCGTTCAACAGTATGCGGCGGTTGGTGCGGCAACAGGTATCGATACAATTTTACCTATAAATTGTCAGCACCGCTCGTCGTTCCCGCACATACCTGTACGGTGACAAGCGAGAGCGATCAGAGCATCACGTTGCCTGCGGTCTCAGCCACAAATATGCAGTCTCACGGGACGGGGCGTTACTCTAGTGAATCACAAGCTTTCCATATTGATTTAGCCTGCGATATTCATACGATAGTCGAGATGAAATTTGATGGCACTGCAATGTCAGGAAGCACACCAGCTAATACTGTGCTCGCCAATACGGAAAGTGGCGTTAATAATGTTGGGTTTCAGATTTTATTCAACAATGACCCCCTGAAACCCGTGATACTAGGAGCAACCACTACCGTCGTAAATGACTCTGCTGTGCAGGAGTCTCTGTCTTATACAGCCTATTATTATTTTAAGGGCGGCGCTTCCTTAAACCCTGGTGTTATAACAGCCAGAGCTGTGTATACGCTGAACTATCGTTAGCGTTCAAAAACCCGCTGACATTGTATATTGTTTTTACATGATGGTCCGGAAGCGATAAGTTTTCACAAATATAACCATTTCTGGACCATCATATTACTCAAACATCCATGATAAAAACTCAATAGTTTCTGACCACCTGCGCTACCGCCTGAGCGAAGCGTTGCATCCCTTCGTCAATATCGGCCTCTTCCACCACCAGCGATGGCGCAAATCGCATCACATCCGGCCCGGCATTAAGTACCATGACGCCGATCTCAGCCGCTGCATACAGGAAATCACGTGCCCGGCCTTTGTACTTCGCATTGAGTTCCGCGCCAATCAGCAGCCCCATGCCACGTACATCGCTGAAAACATCGCACTTCGCATTAATTTGCTGCAAATGCTGAACAAAGCGTTCACGTCTAGCGCTTACGCCGTTGAGTACTTCCGACGTATTGATAATATCAAACGCCGCACCGGCGACGGCACAGGCCAGCGGGTTACCGCCGTAGGTTGAGCCATGTGAACCGACGTGGAACGCGCTGGCGATATCTTCAGTGGTTAACACAACGCTCACTGGAAATCCGCCACCCAGCGCTTTAGCGCTGGTCAGAATGTCCGGCGTCACGCCGTAATGCATATAAGCAAACAGTGAACCGGTACGCCCCATCCCGCTTTGTACTTCATCAAATACCAGTAGCGCCTGATGCTTATCACACAACGCGCGTAGCCCCTGCAAGAATTCCGGGGTTGCCGCCAGCACGCCGCCTTCGCCTTGGATTGGCTCAACCACAATGGCGCAGGTGTGATCGTCCATCACCGCTTCTACCGCATGCAAATCATTGAACGGCACGTGGATTATGTCGGCAGGTTTTGGACCAAAGCCGTCGGAGTACTTCGGCTGGCCGCCAACGGAGACGGTAAACAGTGAGCGCCCGTGGAAGGCGTTATGGAAAGCGATGATCTTAGTTTTGTACGGGCTATGACGAGTCGAGGCGTAATAACGCGCCAGCTTGAAGGCGGTTTCGTTGGCTTCGGTGCCGGAGTTCATAAACACCACACGCTCGGCGAAGGTGGCGTCCACAAGCTTCTGGCCCAAGCGCAGCGCTGGCTCGTTGGTGAACACGTTACTGGTATGCCACAACGTCTCGCCCTGGGTTTTCAATGCTTCAACCAGCGCGGGATGGCAATGGCCCAGCGCCGTCACCGCAATACCACCGGCAAAATCCACGTACTCTTTGCCTTGCTGATCCCACACGCGGCTTCCTTTGCCCTTTACCGGAATAAATTCCGCTGGTGCATAGATTGGCAAAATGACCTGATCGAAGGTCGCGCGGGTGATTGCAGGTTGTTTGGTTTCCATGTCATGCCCTTCTTCAAACGATGAAGCAATGATTGTGAGAATATATACACAAAATATGCATAAAAAATCACATCATGGCAACTACTATCGCTGGAGAAAATTGGCCAAAAGTTCGTGACCCTGCTCGCTGAGAATACTTTCTGGATGGAACTGCACGCCTTCTAATGCGTACTCACGATGGCGAATACCCATGATTTCTCCCGCTTCGCTGCGTGCGGTGATATCAAAACAGTCGGGCAACGTATCGGGGTCAATCAACAACGAGTGGTAGCGGGTGACAGTCAGCGGGTTATTCAGTCCACGAAATACCCCTTGCTGCTGATGGGTAATCTGTGAGGTTTTGCCATGCATGACCTTCGCCGCACGAACAATTCGCGCGCCAAATGCCTGAGCGATAGCCTGATGGCCTAAGCAGACGCCAAGAATGGGAATTTCACCGGCATAGCGGCGAATGACATCGAGGGAGATACCGGCTTCATCCGGCGTACAGGGGCCTGGAGAGATAACGATGTTGTCCGGAGCAAGCTGAGCGATTTCATCAGGGGTGATGTCGTCATTACGTCTGACCGTTACGCTGGCCCCTAATTCACAAAAATACTGGTAGAGGTTCCAAGTAAAAGAATCGTAGTTATCAATCAGCAGGATCATGGCGGCTCCGGTCATTTATCTGCCGCCATTCTACCGGGTGCTTACTGCTTTAGCGATAAGAGCGGCAGCCTCATGCCGACGCCGCTCTGAATCTCTTACGGCAGCACTTTGGCAGACAGGATGACAATTGGCTTAGATGGCACATTCTGGTACGGCCCTACATTATGGCTCGGCACCTGGGAAATTTTGTCCGCCACGTCCATCCCTTTCACCACTTTACCGAACACCGCATAACCAAAATCACGCTGGCCGTGATCCAAGAAGGCGTTGTCTGCTACGTTGATAAAGAACTGGCTGGTTGCGCTATCCTTATCTGCAGTACGCGCCATCGCGATGGTGCCACGGGTATTGCGCAGGCCGTTATCCGCTTCGTTTTTGATCGGTGGGTTAGGCTGCTTTTGCTGCATCTGCTCGTTAAAGCCGCCGCCCTGAACCATAAAGCCCGGGATCACGCGGTGGAAGGTGGTGTTATTGTAAAAACCACTGTTGACGTATTTCAGGAAGTTCTCAACCGAAACCGGTGCTTTCTGGCTATCCAGCTGCAGCTCAATGTTGCCAGCCGAAGTGGTCAGCAGCACGTGAGGATTGTTGGTCGCAGCGAGCGCTGCAGGAGCCATGGTGGAGAGAGCGAAAACAGCCGCCACGGCCGCCAGTGTTGATTTGAGCATGAGAATTCCTTTAACGAGTGCAGTAGAGGTAGCAAGTGGATTGATTCTAAAGAGGCTTAGCGCCCCAGGCCAGTGCTTTACCAAAGTTTACGTGGATGTAACGCTTATAATGATCAAGGTAATGATCGTCACGCCATGTTTTGTGATCTGGATCACATTGAAAACTGTAATGCGTCATCGTTTGCGTAATAAAACTATGAATACATCACCACAGTGAATAAAATCTGCCCGCTCAGCGCAGAGTCAATGCGCTTTACACAACTATTCACAGGCCAGTCATGACTAACAGCAACCGTATCAAGCTCACATGGATTAGCTTCTTCTCCTACGCCCTAACCGGCGCACTGGTGATCGTTACCGGGATGGTGATGGGCAATATTGCCGATTACTTCAATCTCCCTGTTTCCAGCATGAGTAACACCTTTACCTTCCTGAACGCAGGGATCCTGATCTCAATTTTCCTTAATGCCTGGCTGATGGAAATTGTGCCGCTGAAAACCCAGCTGCGTTTTGGCTTTATCCTTATGCTACTTGCCGTTGCTGGGCTGATGACCAGCCATAGCCTGGCGCTCTTCTCCGCCGCCATGTTCGTTCTGGGCTTGGTGAGTGGTATTACCATGTCTATTGGTACTTTCCTTATCACTCACATGTATGAAGGCCGTCAGCGTGGCGCGCGCCTGCTGTTTACCGACTCCTTCTTTAGCATGGCGGGGATGATCTTCCCGATGCTGGCCGCTTGGCTGCTGGCGCGTACCATTGAATGGTACTGGGTATATGCCTGCATCGGCCTCATCTACGTGGCGATCTTCATTCTGACCTTCGGCTGTGACTTCCCGGTATTGGGCAAGAAAGGACAACAGGAAGACCAACCGGTGGTGAAAGAAAAATGGGGGATCGGCGTACTGTTCCTGTCCATCGCCGCACTGTGCTACATCCTGGGTCAGTTAGGCTTCATCTCTTGGGTCCCTGAGTACGCGAAAGGTCTGGGCATGAGCCTGAACGATGCCGGCAAGCTGGTCAGCGACTTCTGGATGTCTTATATGTTCGGCATGTGGGCTTTCAGCTTCATTCTGCGCTTCTTCGATCTGCAGCGCATCCTGACGGTGCTGGCGGGTATTGCCACCGTGATGATGTATCTGTTCAATCACGGTGAACCGCAGCATCTGGCGTGGTTTATTCTGACTCTGGGCTTCTTCTCCAGCGCCATCTATA
Organism: Kluyvera sp. STS39-E; assembly: GCF_040932435.1. Lineage (NCBI taxonomy): Bacteria > Pseudomonadati > Pseudomonadota > Gammaproteobacteria > Enterobacterales > Enterobacteriaceae > Kluyvera > Kluyvera sp. STS39-E. The sequence continues at coordinate 35,657 of NZ_JBFQGA010000005.1, forward strand.
CCTCCATCATTACGCTGGGTTCGCTGCAAACCAAAGTTGCCTCCCCAAAACTGGTTAACTTTGTCCTGACCTGCGGCACCATTGGCACCATGCTGACCTTCGTGGTCACTGGTCCGATTGTTGCCAACAGTGGTCCGCTGGCCGCGCTGACCACCGCTAACGCGCTGTACGCCGTGGTGTTCATCATGTGCATTATCCTCGGCTTCGTGAGCCGTCACCGCCAAAACGCGGCGTCTGCCTCTCACTAATCCGCCCCGCCCCTTTTCGTCATGAGAAGGGGCGTTCTTGCCTCTTATCTCCTCAAGTGTCCACTCGCCGTTTATTTGCTCATTTTGTACAAAAAACAAACAACCCATAAAGTTGAGTATTTTCCGCAACTTACAAAACCACTTAAAAATCATCACTCTACTCATTAAGGGGTAGGCAAAGGCTAAATTGATTTGAATCAATAATCGCAATAGCTGAATCGTTAAGGTAGGCAGTATTAGAATAGAAATCGAGGCAAAAATGAGCAAAGTCAGACTCGCAATTATCGGTAATGGCATGGTCGGCCACCGTTTTATTGAGGATATTCTCGATAAAGCCGACGCAAGCCAATTCGATATTACCGTCTTCTGTGAAGAACCCCGCATCGCCTACGACCGCGTCCACCTTTCATCTTACTTCTCTCACCATACAGCCGAAGAGCTGTCGCTGGTCCGTGAAGGCTTCTATGAGAAGCACGGTGTGAAGGTTCTGGTCGGCGAACGCGCTATCACCATCAACCGCAAAGAAAAGGTGATTCACTCAAGCGCAGGCCGTACCGTCTTTTATGACAAGCTGATCATGGCGACCGGATCTTATCCATGGATCCCATCAATCAAAGGCGCCGAAACTCAGGACTGCTTCGTCTACCGTACAATTGAAGATCTCAACGCCATTGAAAACTGCGCGCGACGTAGCAAGCGTGGCGCGGTGGTCGGTGGCGGTCTGCTGGGTCTGGAAGCAGCAGGCGCGCTGAAAAACCTCGGCATCGAAACGCACGTTATTGAATTTGCCCCAATGCTGATGGCTGAACAGCTTGATCAGATGGGCGGTGAACAGCTCAAACGCAAAATCGAGAGCATGGGTGTGAAAGTTCACACCAACAAGAACACCAAAGAGATCGTGCAGGAAGGTGAGAACGCACGTAAAACCATGCGCTTCGCCGACGGTAGCCAGCTGGAAGTCGACTTTATCGTCTTCTCCACCGGTATTCGCCCACGCGATAAGCTGGCAACCCAATGCGGTCTGGACGTTGCTCAGCGCGGCGGCATCATGATTAACGATGCCTGCCAGACTTCTGACCCGGATATCTACGCTATCGGCGAATGCGCCAGCTGGAAAAACCGCGTTTACGGCCTAGTTGCACCGGGCTACAAAATGGCGCAGGTTGCCGTTGACCATATCCTCGGTAGCGAAAACAGCTTCCAGGGCGCAGATATGAGCGCCAAGCTGAAGCTGCTGGGCGTTGATGTCGGTGGCATTGGCGACGCCCACGGTCGTACGCCGGGTGCGCGCAGCTATGTTTATCTTGATGAAAACAAAGAAGTCTACAAACGCCTTATCGTCAGCCCAGACAACAAAACGCTGCTCGGCGCGGTGCTGGTCGGCGACACCAGCGACTACGGCAACCTGCTGCAGTTGGCGCTGAACGCAATCGAGCTGCCGGAAAACCCAGATGCGCTCATCCTGCCAGCGCACGCCAGCAGTGGCAAACCGTCCATCGGTGTCGATAAGCTGCCGGATAGCGCACAGATTTGTTCTTGCTTTGACGTCACCAAAGGCGCACTGGTTGCCGCTATCAACAAAGGTTGCCACACCGTGGCGGCGCTGAAAGCGGAAACCAAGGCCGGTACCGGCTGCGGTGGCTGTATCCCGCTGGTCACCCAGGTGCTTAACGCCGAACTGGCGAAACAGGGCATTGAGGTGAACCACAGCCTGTGTGAACACTTCGCCTTTACCCGTCAGGAGCTGTATCATCTGATCCGCGTCGAAGGCATCAAAACCTTCGATGAGCTGCTGGCAAAATACGGCAAAGGCTACGGTTGCGAAGTCTGTAAACCAACAGTCGGTTCGCTGCTGGCATCCTGCTGGAACGAATTCATCCTGAAGCCGCAGCATACGCCGCTGCAAGATACCAACGACAACTTCCTGGCGAACATCCAGAAAGACGGGACCTACTCGGTTATCCCACGTTCTGCGGGCGGTGAAATCACCCCTGAAGGTCTGGTTGCCGTAGGCCAGATCGCCCGTGAGTTTAATCTGTACACCAAAATCACCGGTTCTCAGCGTATCGGCCTGTTCGGCGCGCAGAAAGATGACCTGCCGGAAATCTGGCGTCAGCTGATTGAAGCGGGCTTCGAAACCGGTCATGCCTACGCCAAAGCACTGCGTATGGCGAAAACCTGCGTAGGCAGCACCTGGTGCCGTTATGGCGTGGGTGACAGCGTGGGCTTCGGCGTCGAGCTGGAAAACCGCTACAAAGGCATTCGTACGCCGCATAAGATGAAGTTTGGCGTCTCCGGCTGTACCCGTGAATGTGCGGAAGCACAGGGTAAAGATGTTGGCATCATCGCCACCGAGAAAGGCTGGAACCTGTACGTGTGCGGTAACGGCGGTATGAAGCCACGTCATGCCGATCTGCTGGCCGCTGACCTCGACCGTGAAACGCTGCTCAAGTACCTCGACCGCTTTATGATGTTCTACATCCGCACCGCCGATAAACTGACGCGCACCGCGCCGTGGCTGGATAACCTGGAAGGCGGTATCGACTACCTGCGTTCCGTGATCATCGACGACAAGCTGGGCCTGAATCAGCATCTGGAAGAAGAGATCGCCCGTCTGCGTGATGCCTTCGCCTGTGAATGGACTGAAACCGTTAACGACCCGGCCGCTCAGGTTCGTTTCAAACACTTTATCAACAGCGCACAGCGTGACCCGAACGTGCAGGTCGTTGCCGAGCGTGCCCAGCACCGCCCTGCAACGCCGTATGAACGCATTCCGGTTACTCTGGTGGAGGAAAACGCATGAGCCAGTGGGTAAATATCTGCAACATTGACGCTATCCTGCCAGCAACGGGCGTTTGCGCATTGTTGGGCAACCAGCAGGTTGCCGTGTTCCGTCCGTATGCCGACAACCAGGTCTTCGCTATCAGCAACATCGACCCGTTCTTTGAGTCGAGCGTGCTGTCGCGTGGCCTGATTGCCGAACATCAGGGCGAACTATGGGTGGCAAGCCCGCTGAAAAAGCAGCGCTTCCGCCTGCGTGATGGTCTGTGTATGGAAGACGAAAGTCACTCCATCGCCCATTATGACGTTCGCGTTAAGGACGGCCAGGTACAGCTGAAAGCCTGATCGTTTTGGGCATAAGTAATAGCTAAAACTTATGACCTTTAAGGGGTAACAGCAGGAAAAATCGTGTATCCCATACGATGACTGCTGTTATCCTTACCCGCATTATTCGTCCCCCGCATTTATCTATTCCGTGAGGTTGCCCCTTGGATCACTTACCCATCTTTTGCCAGCTACGCGATCGCGACTGTTTGTTGGTCGGCGGCGGTGATGTTGCCGAACGCAAAGCGCGTCTGCTGCTAGACGCGGGCGCTCGCCTAACGGTAAACGCACGGGATTACGTTCCACAGTTCCACGTCTGGGCTGAGGCTGGCATGCTGACGTTGGTACAGGGTGATTTCCAAACCGCGCTGCTCGACCCATGCTGGCTGGCGATTGCCGCAACCGATGATGACGCGGTGAATCAGCAGGTCAGCGATGCAGCGGAAGCGCGGCGCATCTTCTGTAACGTGGTCGATGCGCCTAAAGCAGCAAGCTTTATCATGCCATCAATCATCGACCGCTCACCGCTGATGGTTGCTGTCTCCTCCGGCGGCACCTCCCCGGTTCTGGCGCGCCTGTTGCGCGAGAAACTGGAAGCGCTACTGCCACAGCATCTGGGACAGGTTGCCGCCTATGCAGGGCAACTGCGCTCACGGGTGAAAAAACAGTTCGCCACGATGGGCGAGCGCCGTCGTTTCTGGGAAAAGCTGTTTGAGAATGACCGATTGGCGCAATCGTTGGCAAACCAAGACCAGCAAGCTATTGATGACACCACAGAACAGCTACTGAATGCCCCGCTGGACCACCGTGGCGAAGTTGTGCTGGTGGGTGCCGGTCCGGGTGATGCCGGGCTGCTGACGCTAAAAGGCCTACAGCAGATCCAACAGGCAGATGTGGTTGTTTACGATCGCCTAGTCTCCGACGACATTATGAATCTGGTTCGCCGCGACGCGGACCGTGTGTTCGTGGGTAAACGCGCAGGCTACCACTGCGTACCGCAGGAAGAGATTAACCAGATCCTGCTGCGCGAAGCCCAGCAAGGCAAACGCGTGGTGCGCCTGAAAGGGGGTGACCCGTTTATCTTTGGCCGCGGCGGTGAGGAGTTGGAAACTCTGTGCCATGCCGGAATTCCCTTCTCTGTTGTCCCAGGGATTACCGCTGCATCCGGTTGTTCCGCTTACTCCGGTATTCCGCTGACCCACCGCGATTACGCCCAAAGCGTGCGCTTGGTCACCGGGCACCTGAAAACCGGCGGCGAGTTGGACTGGGAAAACTTGGCTGCAGAGAAGCAGACGCTGGTGTTCTACATGGGGCTGAATCAGGCCGCCACCATCCAGCAAAAGCTGATTGAGCATGGTATGCAGGCCGATATGCCGGTGGCTATCGTCGAGAACGGTACCGCCATTAACCAACGCGTCGTTGACGGCAAGCTTACCCAACTCGGCGAGCTGGCGCAGCAGATGGCAAGCCCTGCGCTGATTATCGTCGGTCGCGTGGTGGGGTTGCGCGATAAGCTAAACTGGTTCTCAACTCATTAAGCTAATTGGGCGCGATACCGCTTCGGATAGCGCCCTTTTTATATCACGTTACATCTATCCCCCTCACTAATTAGTTATTCTTAATCCTTTATTTAGTTAATTACACGATTAAGTTAATTGACATACTATTTGCATTTCGCGTTATATACACACGGCCTAATTCAAACGTGTTTTCGAAGCATATGGAATTATGCATACATAGAGTCATTTAACTTATAGGGATTATAGAATGAAAAACATGCTTAAAGTTGCGGCATTGCTGCTGGCAGTCTCCACCATGACCGCCTGTACCGGTAGCGTACAGAACAAAAACAAAAGCTGCTCATACGATTATTTATTACATCCAGCTATTTCTATTTCTAAAATAATTGGTGGTTGTGGTGATGCGGCAGCGGTAGAGTAAATATAGATTTATTTATATAGAAAATAAAAAACCGGGAAACATCCCGGTTTTTTATTTATCGATACGGTTATTACGGCTTCGCCACAAAGCCTATCGCTTCGTACACCGCTTTCAGCGTTTCAGAAGCACGCGCGCTGGCTTTTTCAGCCCCATCTTTCATGATTTTCTGCAGGAAGGCTTCATCGTTACGGAAGCGGTTATAACGCTCCTGCAATTCGGTCAGCATGCCGGAAACCGCTTCAGCCACTTCGCCCTTCAGATGGCCATACATCTTGCCTTCAAAGTGTTTTTCAAGCTCAGGAATGCTCTGTCCGGTTACGCCGGAGAGAATATCCAGCAGGTTAGATACACCCGCTTTCTCTGTCTGATCGTAGCGAATAACAGGCGGCTCTTCGGAGTCGGTCATTGCACGTTTGATCTTCTTCACCACCGACTTCGGCTCTTCCAGCAGGCCAATCACGTTGTTGCGGTTGTCATCCGACTTAGACATCTTTTTCGTCGGCTCCAGCAGAGACATCACGCGCGCGCCGGACTTAGGAATGAACGGCTCAGGCACTTTGAACACATCACCATAAATCGCATTGAAACGCTGAGCGATATCGCGGCTCAGCTCCAAATGCTGCTTCTGATCTTCACCAACCGGAACCTGGTTGGTCTGATACAGCAGAATATCTGCGGCCATCAGCACAGGATAATCGAACAGACCGGCGTTGATGTTTTCCGAGTATCGAGCAGATTTATCTTTGAACTGAGTCATGCGGCTCAGCTCTCCGAAGTAGGTGTAACAGTTCAGCGCCCAGCCCAGCTGTGCATGTTCTGGCACGTGAGACTGTACAAAGATGGTGCTTTTCTCCGGATCGATACCGCAGGCCAGATACAGTGCCAACGTGTCGAGAGTCGCTTTACGCAGCGCTTGAGGATCTTGGCGAGCAGTAATCGCGTGAAGGTCAACGATGCAGTAGATGCAGTGGTAATCATCCTGCATGCTAACCCACTGACGCAGCGCACCCATGTAGTTACCGATGGTCAGTTCACCTGACGGCTGTGCGCCGCTAAATACGATGGGCTTAGTCATGTTCTGATTCCTGAATTTCAAGATTAGGCAGCCCGAGAGCGGGCAAAAGTTCATTAAAATGGTCGAAGACCACATCCGGCTCACTTTGCGCGATGGCTTCGCCGTAGTTATACCCGTAGGTTAAGCCAACGGATGGGCAACCTGCCGCTTTGGCGGCCTGGATATCATTACGGGAATCGCCAACAAACAGCAGCGCTTCCGGCATCAGCCCCAGCTTTTCAGCCACTTTGAGCAGCGGCTCTGGATGCGGTTTCTTGTTCTGCACATCATCACCGCCAATCACCACCGAGAAAAAGCGGTCAATACCCAGCGACGCCAGAATAGGCGCAACAAATGGCGTTGGTTTATTGGTGACGAGTGCCAGCGGTAGACCGCTATCATGCAGCGCCGCTAAGGTTTGCTCAACGTGAGGGAACAGGAAACTGCCCTCTTCGGCAAATTCCGCATAGTAGCGATCGAATAAACGGCGCAACACGCGCAGTTGCTCATCCTGAGGGATATCGTGGCTATCGACCGACGGTTTCCCCTGCGAGGCACGGAGCGTGGCGCGCTCTTGGCGAGCCCAATTCAGCGCACGTTCCATCAGCACGTCGGCACCGTTGCCGATCCAAGTAATCACCCGCTCTTCGCCAGCTACCGGCAGCTCAAGCGCATACAGCGCGCTATCCACTGCCGCCGCTAGTCCCGGTGCGCTATCAACCAGCGTACCGTCGAGGTCAAACGCGACGCCGCGAATGGTCTGTAATTTATCCATGACTTACCTTTGCCAGTTCACTACGCATTTCATCAATGACTTTTTTGTAGTCCGGTTGGTCGAAAATCGCCGAGCCGGCGACAAACATATCTGCGCCAGCCGCGGCGATTTCGCTAATATTGTTCACCTTCACGCCGCCATCAACTTCCAGACGAATGTCGTAACCCGATTCATCAATACGGCGGCGAACTTCACGCAGCTTGTCCAGAGTATGGGGAATGAAGGATTGTCCGCCAAAGCCTGGGTTAACCGACATCAGCAGAATAACGTCAAGTTTGTCCATCACGTAGTCGAGATAGCTCAGCGGCGTCGCGGGATTAAACACCAGCCCCGCCTTACAGCCACTCTCTTTAATAAGCTGCAACGTGCGGTCAATATGCTCGGAGGCTTCTGGGTGGAAGGTAATGATGCTGGCGCCAGCAGCGGCAAAGTCCGGAACCAGTCTGTCGACTGGCTTCACCATCAGATGCACGTCAATCGGTGCGGTGATGCCGTAATTACGCAGTGATTTGAGCACCATCGGTCCGATGGTGAGGTTCGGCACGTAATGGTTATCCATAACATCGAAATGAACCACATCTGCCCCAGCGGCCAGAACACGGGCAGTGTCCTCACCCAGGCGGGCAAAGTCAGCCGACAAAATTGAAGGGGCAATAAGGTACTGTTTCATCCGCATCTCCTCAAAGCCTATCCCATTAGGCTATTAACGTTGTTTTTTGCCAGGTGGCCGATAGAGCGCTAGCAGCTCTTCCACCTTTTTGCGCGTGCCGCCGTTGCGGCTGATGCTGCGTCGGACTTTTACGGTATGAGTATCCGTCGCATTTTTGTACCAATCCAGCGTCTGCGGCGTTCGGTGGTTAGAGATAAGCACCGGGATCCGCTTAGCCATCAGTTCCTCAGCCTTCTTTGCTAGGATTTCCTGCTGCTCCAAGCTGAAACTGTTGGTGTGATAGGCGGTAAAATTCGCCGTCGCCGAGAGCGGCGCGTATGGCGGATCGCAATAGACCACCGCATTCTTCCCAGCCCGTTTCATGCACTCTTCATAAGATTCGCAGTAAAACTCCGCATTCTGCGCCTTCTCGGCGAAGTGACGCAGCTCGGCTTCCGGGAAATAAGGCTTTTTATAACGACCGAAAGGAACGTTAAACTCACCGCGCAGGTTGTAACGGCACAGGCCATTGTAGCCATGGCGGTTGAGGTACAAAAACAGCACTGCACGACGGAACAGATCGGTGCTACGGTTAAATTCTTCGCGCAGCTGGTAGTAGCATTCAGCGTTATTGGTTTCAGGCACAAACATCACCTGAGCCTGCGCAATATACTCGTCAGCGCGAGTCTTAACGATTTTGTAGAGCTCGATGAGGTCGCTGTTGATATCAGCTAGAATATAACGCGAAAAATCGGTATTCAAGAATACCGATCCAGCACCAACGAAGGGTTCAACCAGACAATCGCCAGTCGGCAGATGATGTCTTATATCGTCGAGCAGAGGGTACTTGCCCCCCGCCCATTTAAGAAAAGCGCGATTTTTTTTCATGCGGTCTGACTAATTACACCTTCTCCGGCTGTGGAGAAAGGCTCCGACAGCATCCTGCGCTTCTACGTTCCTTCACGCGAATTAGCCACGCGAAGGAACGGTTTCTATCTTGAAACGACGATTATTTCAGGTCGGTCTGAACCTGACGCAGGGGTTTCGCCCACGGGTTCTTCGCCTGCACATCGGCTGGCAGTGCAGTAACGGCATTTTTAGCCGCATCCTTCGACGCGTAAATACCACTTACCAGCACGTACCAAGGCTGACCATTACGGGTCGTTTCATACACCACGTAGTTCTTCAGGTTCGCTTTCTTCGCCCAACCGTTCAGGTTGTCGTAGTTGGAAGAGGAGCTAAGCTGCAGCGTGTAGTTTGAAGCCGAAGCCGATTTTAAGGAATTCACGTCGCCCGCTGACTTGCCGGTTGCAGCAGCAGCCGGTGCCGCAGTCGTCGCCGTGGCCGCAGGAGCCGTCGTAGTCGCTGTCGGTTTAGCAGGTTCCGCGGTTTTCGCCGGTGCCGTAGTCGTTGCAGTTACGGTAGGCTTGGACGCGGTAACTACCGGCTTAGCTTCAGTAACAGGCTTGCTTTGCGTGGTGGTCGCTGGCGTTTTCACCGTCGCCATTGGCTGAGGTTTCGCTTCGATTACCGCATGTTTACGTTCTGGACGTGGCGTGGCTGCCGTTGTCTGACGTGGCGTTTCCGGTGCGGTAACCGCTGGGCGTGCACCATTACGAATTGGTGCAACGGTTGCAGGTTCAGTCGGCAGCGTAGAGTTCACGACGGCGTTATCAATCTGGCCCTGCTGCTGAGTCAGCGCATTGTTCAGATCGCCCTGCACTTCTACACGTTGCTGGCCATCAGGAGCGGCAGCTGCCTGACCTTCGGTCGGCGTGGAAGCGATTGGTGGCACAGAAACATCCTGCTGCGGGTTGGTTTCCTGAGCAGGCTGCGCTGTGGCGTTTTGATCGGCAGAATCACCGGAAAGAGAGATGCTCTTTTCAGTTGATGCGTTTTGATCGCTGGAGGATGAAGGGGCTTTCAATGCCGAACCGATGCCCACAATCAGCACCAGCAGCACCACAATACCCAGACCCATCATGATGTACTGACGGGAAGCCGGCTTATGCGGTGCAGCATTTTTACGTTTCCGTGGACGACGCTCTACCGCTTCATTTGCGTTATCAGCATCTTCCTCATCGGATTCGTAGTATTCGTCTTCCGGCTCAGCTTCTTCACGTACCTGACGACCACGGGAAGGACGACGCTCATCAGCATCGAGTTCCACATCATCAAAGTTGATCTGTGGCTCGCTGTCACGATCGGAAGACTGACGAGAACGACCAGAACGACGATCGCTGGGATCGGGTTTCAGCTCGTCTTCTGGTTTAAATTCATCCATTTAACACCCCACTAAAAGGCTTATGCTACGACTTTTGCACATCGCCTGAAGTTAAAACACCGCGCGAACGCGGCTAGACCTTTCTTATATTTGCGCCCGCTGGGTATCAGCGATAGCGCCAAGAACCACCTCGTGGGATACGCCACCGCGTACCTCACTCGTCCCGATGGACAGCGGCAGCACTAACCGCATTTCGCCCGCCAGAACTTTTTTATCTCGCATCATATGTGGCAAATAAGCTTCTGCCGACATTTCCTGAGGCCCAGCAACGGGTAGACCCGCACGTTTTAGCAGGGTGATAATGCGCTGCGTGTCCTCAGCGGCAAACTGTCCTAAACGTTCAGAGGCGTGCGCCGCCATCACCATACCGGCAGCAACGGCTTCACCGTGCAGCCAGTTGCCGTAACCCATCTCGGCTTCGATAGCATGACCGAACGTATGCCCAAGATTGAGTAAAGCACGTAACCCGGTTTCGCGCTCGTCGGCTGCGACAACATCGGCTTTCAGCTCACAACAACGGCGAATACAGTACGCCATTGCTTTTTCATCGAGTGCCATCAGCGCATCGATGTTCTCTTCCAGCCAGTCGAAGAACGGTGCATCAAGGATAATGCCATATTTAATGACTTCAGCTAGGCCGGAAGATAACTCACGCTTCGGCAATGTTTTCAGGCAATTCAGGTCAACCACGACGGACGCTGGCTGCCAGAATGCACCGATCATATTTTTGCCGAGAGGATGGTTGACCGCGGTTTTGCCGCCAACCGAAGAATCCACCTGCGACAGCAAGGTGGTAGGAACCTGGATAAAGCGTACACCGCGCTGATAGCTCGCTGCAGCGAAACCGGTTAAATCGCCAATAACACCGCCACCCAATGCCACGAGGGTAGTGTCACGACCGTGCGGTTTTTGCAAAAGCGCGCTAAAAACGGTGTCCATAACTGCCAGGCTTTTATACTGTTCGCCGTCCGGCAGAATGACGCTATCAACTTTCACGCCAATCTGCTCGAGCACGGAACGAACCTGGTCCAGGTAGAGAGGTGCCAGCGTTTCGTTGGTGACCAGCATAACCTGATCGCCAGACTTGAGTGGTAAGAAGGAAGCTGGATCGTTAAACAAACCAGCCGCGATGGTTATCGGGTAACTACGTTCCCCGAGAGTTACAGTAAGCCTCTCCATAACGCGACGTCCACCTTAGTAACTTATATTCGCTGGCGTTCTACCTTGCGGGCCAGTACTAGTTGCTTTCCAGCATATGAATAATCTGGTTGGCGACAACTTTTGCGCTCTGATCGTCGGTGCGGATGGTGACGTCGGCAATCTCTTCATACAGCGGATTACGTTCATCGGCCAGCGCTTCGAGCACTTCACGTGGCGGTGTTTCAACCTGCAGCAGCGGGCGTTTTTTATCACGCTGAGTACGTGCTAGCTGTTTTTCAATGGTCGTTTCCAGATAAACGACGACACCACGAGCGGAGAGACGATTTCGCGTTTCACGTGATTTTACAGAGCCGCCGCCTGTTGCCAGAACGATGCCCTGCTTTTCCGTTAACTCATTGATGATTTTTTCTTCACGGTCACGGAAACCTTCTTCGCCTTCGACATCGAAGACCCAGCCCACGTCAGCGCCTGTTCGTTTCTCAATCTCGTGATCAGAATCGTAAAATTCCATATTGAGCTGTTGAGCCAGCTGGCGCCCAATGGTGCTTTTGCCGGCACCCATGGGCCCAACCAGAAAGATATTGCGTTTCTCTGCCATTTTTTTGGTACTACTAAGACTATTCGTTAATGATAAATCCGCGCCGCAGTCGAAAGCGCGTCGCAGGACATGAACTGAAACCTCTTATGCAATAGAGCGAGAGTCAGACTGAAAATTATCTCAATACTACGACGGGTTTGGCAACAGATTAAATCAGTTGCCTGTATGAGACGAGATAGTATCAGTGACACTCAAATCGGTACTCCTTGTATGCTAAATCTGGTCCCACGTCAAACCCGAGGGGCACCTTCCCCCCTAAATAGTCCTGTTTATCGACAGCTATTGTGCAGAAATAATACGCGGTGTAATGAACACCACCAGCTCACGTCGTTCGTTATCCTTTCCGTCATGGCGAAAAAGATGGCCTAACAAAGGAATATCGCCAAGAAACGGAACGCTATCGCTCGCATTCTTATGCTTTTGCGAGAAAACGCCGCCCAGCGCCAGCGTTTCGCCGCTGACCACTTCAACCTGTGTTTCAATCTCTTGCTTATCAATGGTCATAATTTCGCCATCGGCCTGTTGCAGGACCTGCCCCGGCATATTTTCACTAATACGCAGCTTCAGACGAACGCGGTTATTTTGCAAAACCGTCGGCGTCACTTCCATGCCCAGTACCGCTTCTTTAAACTCGACCGAGGTTGCGCCGCTTTCCCCACTCGATACCTGATAAGGAATTTCGCTGCCCTGTTTGATACTGGCTGGCTGTAAATGCGAGGCCAGCAGACGAGGGCTAGCGATAATATCGACCTTCTGTTGCTGCTCAAGGGCCGAAAGCTCCAATTCCAACAGTCGTCCGTTGATGCGCCCAATATTAAAACCTGTATGCGTGGTCGCATCGGCAACCGAGAGATCGCTGTTTAAGGTCGTTATTTTCCCGGCACCGACCTTGCCTTCTGCATCAGCAAGATTCCATTTCACTCCCAACTCTCGCAAACTCTTTTCATTAATTGTCACAATATGCGCTGCCAACTCTACCTGACCGACAGGAATGTCCATCTCGTTAACCCACGCGGTAAAGGCCGTGAGATGCTCGCTATCATCGCGGACAAGCAGGCGGTTAGTGCGTTTATCCACGGTCAGGCCACCACGTTTGCTTAACAGCTTAATGCCCGATTTTGCCAGCTCGTCAGCATCGGCATAGCTCAGCGTGATGCTGCTATTTCCCAGTGGCAAGGCCTGCTGACGCCGCTCTTTCTCCTTCTCCGCCCGCCCTCGAGCTTCTTCTTGCCACGCCTTGGTGTGCACGTGCAGCACCCCGCTTTCCTGACTTAATACTAAGCTGGCGCTCGCGACAACCGTCTGTAGTGCCTGCTTCCACGCAACATTATGTAATTGAAGTGAAACCACACCCTGAACATCCGGCGCTATCACCAGGTTTTTCTGTTGTAGATCGGCAAGGCTTTGCAGCACTTGGGCGACAGGCACATCATCAACCACCAACGTGACGTTTTTCGCCTGACTCCATAGCGGCACGATCAGTAACATCAGCAGACTTATCCTTTTTACCATCATGCGTTCCTTCTCTTTTCCATTGCCAAGAGCGAGGTTCACAGCCCTCTCCAGCATCAATAATCAGATGTTCATGCGTTATTTCACTGACCAGCCATCCCGTGTTGAGCCGGTTGCCCGCCTCAATACGCAGCCATTTCTTTTCGCTATTTTGCATAATGCCAATTTGCCTTTGCGATGATTGCGTTACCCCTTGATAACGCCAAAGAGAAAGCTGCGCCGTCCGGCATGAGTCAACAACCGGCGCAAAGGGGTCGCGCATAGCGCAAATCAGTGGGATAACGAGGCACAAAAGTATCCGGTGGCTATGGCGCATCATGGCGTGCCAGTTGGAAAGTGAGGCTCAACGCCTCCTTTTCAGCACGCAGGGAGAAATCGACGACCTGCATACTGCGTTCCGCCAGCATCAAAAAAAGAGGCGGCACTTGCTGCCATGGCGCTTCCAGCGACATTTCTCCCCCAGAATCCGAAGGCACCCAACTCACTAACCGCACGCTCTGATGCTGGAAATGCGCCGGTGAAAAAGCAATGCCCGGCCTTTCGCCCTGCAACATGCCATGCTGAACTTCTGCTTGTAACGGCATGATTCGCCGCCAGCTTTCCACGCTGTGAGCTCGCTCGGCCCGCCAAGAGACGTGACTTTTCAGCGCACGATGATAGGCCTGATGCCCCACCTGATAGCTGACGTAGATACCCAGTAGGATGGCAAAACATGCGCAGCCCTTCACGGCGCCCGCCGGAGAAATCCGTAAACTGCTGTCAGGGAGCCGCATTCGCTACCCCCTCCGGCAATTGGTACTGAAACTGCCAGTACCCGTCGTTTCCGCGCACTATTTTGCCCGCTTTGCCGGGCAAAAAACCCGGAACATGCTGAAGCTCCCGGTCCGCAACCGCCAGCGCGGAAAACTGCGTCAGCGCACCGGCAAGCGACAGCACGCCACGGTGGTAGGTCAGCTCAGTCAGCCAAGCCTGTTCAGGGAGATGTTCCGCCAGCCACCCAAGCCGCGATGACCAGGCCTCGGTCATTTCTTTGTTGAGTCGACGTTTCTGTGCCTGCGCGTTTTGCTGTGCTTTCACATTGAGCCACTGTTCCCGTTGCGAAATTTGCTGACGGAGGCGCTGCTCGGCTGATACGTAAACCTCACTCAGGTTGCGCTCGGCCTGCCAATAAAGACCGGCATAAAACGCGATACAGGCGCACACCAGCCAGCTACTACAAACCAGTAGCCCCCAACGCCATAGAACACGGGTGAATTGGCGCCGCCGCCAGGGCAGAAAATTAACGGCCGTATTGATCGTCATAACTCCCCCATTGCCAGCGCAATAGCTACGGCAAAATCATCGCCACGTACCGGTAACGGCGGTTGCTTTTGGGCAACAGCATCCCAGGCGTCAAAATCTAGGCTATTCTCAGTGTACGTCTGACAGCGCACGACACGGTGCGGCTCGACGCCTAGCCTTTCGCTAAGCGTTTGCGGTGATGTCGCGTCGTCTGGTTCATATCCCCAGCCCTCCCGGCTGGCCCATAGCCACTGTGCGCCGTCACGCCAGACCAGCACCGCATTATTGACCTTTATATGCGGTAGAAAGGCGCGTAGTGCACAGGCGTCAGGGGTAATAGCTGAGATCTGGAGCCGCAACATACGCGCCAGCCGCTGAAGACGCGACACATCCTGCTGCTGGGCGGCAGTGACGTTCCAGTGCGCCGGTTCCGCCGCCAGATGATAGTCAAAACAGAGTGAAGCGGCGGTCATTTCCAACTGCTGCGACATCGCGCTGGCAATCCACGCGGACTGCTCGCTTTCCCGTAGCGTCATGGCTGCGCATGGCAGGGATTTTTGTATGGTTCGGTGAGCGGGAAAAGCGATCCTAGCCGCATGCTGTCGGGGCAGCTCACGACGCCAAGGGGAGAGAACCGCCAGCAGCGCTTCATCGGCATGATGAGCTGAGGTGGTTGGCGGCAAAGGCAGTTGCCACCAGCGCTTCAGCGACCATCCGCAGCGGTTATGTACCAGAGCCACGATAAAGACATTATCCGGCTGGAGGTGAAGACCCAGTTGCCAACATTTGAAAGCCATTTCACGTTTATCCTTACATAGCCATCATAATGACGGCTATATCAATGAGTCAGGCTTGCCTTTATACTACCGCGCGTTTGTTTATAAACTGCCCAAATGACACTCAATGGGAAATCTCCGGTGAAGTTCGTAAAGTATTTTTTCATCCTTGCAGTCTGTTGCATTCTGCTGGGAGCAGGCTCGATTTATGGCCTCTACAAGTATATTGAACCGCAGTTGCCCGATGTGGCGACGCTCAAAGACGTGCGTCTGCAGGTACCTATGCAGGTCTATAGCGCGGACGGTGAACTGATCGCGCAATATGGCGAAAAGCGCCGTATCCCAATGACCCTCGACCAGATCCCACCATTGATGGTTAAAGCGTTTATTGCTACCGAAGATAGCCGTTTCTACGAGCACCACGGGATCGACCCGATCGGTATCTTCCGCGCAGCAAGCGTGGCGCTGGTCAACGGTCATGCTTCACAGGGTGCCAGTACTATCACCCAACAGCTCGCACGTAACTTCTTCCTCAGCCCTGAAAAGACGCTGATGCGTAAAGTAAAAGAAGCGTTCCTCGCTATCCGCATCGAGCAGATGCTGAGCAAAGACGAAATTCTTGAGCTGTACCTGAACAAGATCTACCTCGGCTATCGCGCTTATGGCGTCGGTGCGGCTTCACAGGTTTACTTTGGCAAACCTGCCGATCAGCTCTCTCTCAGTGAGATGGCGGTCATTGCCGGTCTGCCAAAAGCGCCGTCAACCTTTAACCCTCTGTACTCCATGGATCGCGCCACCGCCCGTCGGAATGTGGTGCTGTCGCGTATGCTGAGCGAAGGGTACATCAGCCAGCAGCAGTACGATCAGGCGCGTAGCGAAGCGATTGACGCTAACTACCACGCGCCAGAAATTGCCTTCTCCTCGCCGTATCTCACCGAGATGGTGCGCCAGGATATGGTCAAACAGTACGGTGAGCAGGCCTACGAAGATGGTTATCGTGTTTACACCACCATCACCCGCAAGAATCAGCAGGCGGCTCAGTTGGCGCTGCGCAACAACGTGATTGATTACGACATGCGCCACGGCTACCGTGGTCCGTCTAACGTGCTGTGGAAAACAGGTGAACCCGCGTGGGATAGCGCAAAAATCCGCGCGTCGCTAAGACCGCTGCCATCCTATGGTCCAATGCGGCCAGCAGTCGTTACCGCCGCCAATGCGCAAGAGGCGACCGTTGAGCTGGCAGATGGCACTTCCGTATCGATAGCCCTAGAAGGTATGCGCTGGGCGCGCCCTTACCGTTCCGATACGGCACAGGGTCCTACTCCACGAAAAGTGACGGATGTACTGCAAGCTGGGCAACAAATTTGGGTTCGTCAAAACGGCGACAGTTGGTGGTTAGGACAGATTCCTGACGTCAACTCCGCGCTGGTCTCAATCAACCCGCAAAACGGCGCCATTATTGCGCTGGTCGGCGGTTTCGACTTCAACCAGAGCAAGTTTAACCGTGCCACCCAGGCGCTGCGTCAGGTCGGCTCGAACATCAAACCGTTCCTTTATACCGCCGCTATGGATAAAGGCTTAACCCTCGCCAGCATGCTGAACGATGTACCGATCTCTCGTTGGGATGCCGGTGCAGGATCCGACTGGCAGCCGAAGAACTCCCCACCGCAGTATGCCGGGCCAATTCGCCTGCGTCAGGGTCTGGGGCAGTCCAAAAACGTGGTCATGGTCCGCGCGATGCGCGCGATGGGCGTCGATTACGCGGCAGAGTACCTGCAGCGCTTTGGCTTCCCAGCAAGCAACATCGTCCATACCGAATCGCTGGCGCTCGGCTCCGCATCATTCACCCCGCTGCAGGTTGCTCGTGGCTATTCGGTGATGGCGAACGGCGGCTTCCTCGTTGATCCTTACTATATCAGTAAGATTGAAAACGATCAGGGCGGCGTACTGTTTGAAGCGAAGCCAAAGATTGCCTGCGCTGAATGTAATCTGCCGGTTATTTATGGCGACACCCCGAAATCTAACGTGTTGGAAAATAACGACGTTGAAGACGTTGCCGTTTCCCAAGAATCGAGAAACTCTGTGGTGCCAATGCCCGCACTTGAGCAAGCTAACCAGCAGCTTGTGGCGCAAAACGGTGCTCAGGAATACGCTCCGCACGTGATCAACACGCCACTGTCATTCCTAATTAAGAGCGCGCTGAACACCAATATCTTCGGCGAACCGGGCTGGCAGGGCACCGGCTGGCGCGCCGGTCGCGACCTGAAACGTCAGGACATCGGCGGTAAAACCGGTACCACCAACAGTTCCAAAGATGCTTGGTTCTCCGGCTATGGTCCGGGTGTCGTCACTTCGGTGTGGATTGGCTTTGACGATCACCGTCGCGACTTGGGACGCACGACAGCCTCTGGCGCTATCAAGGATCAAATTTCCGGCTATGAAGGCGGCGCGAAGAGCGCGCAACCAGCATGGGATGCCTTTATGAAAGATGTTCTGGCCGGCGTTCCCGAACAGCCGTTGACCCCGCCTCCGGGTATCATCACGGTTAACATTGACCGTAACACCGGGCAGTTAGCTAGCGGCGGAAGTAGTCGTCAGGAATACTTCATTGACGGAACGCAGCCAACGCAACAGGCGGTTCACGAAGTGGGGACGGAAGTGATTGATAACGGGGAAACCCACGAACTGTTCTAACAAAAAGGCGCCTACGGGCGCCTTTTTACAATCTTCCCTGCCCTTTCAGCCATTCACGCACCAAGAATAAGGCGCTCACGTTTCGGGCCTCATTAAAATCAGGTTCGTCCAGCAGATCCATTAGCTTTGCGAGCGGCCAGCGCACCTGCGGCAAAGGCTCCGGTTCGTCGCCCGGCAGCGATTCAGGATAGAGATCTTCTGCCACGACAATGTTCATTTTGCTGGAAAAGTACGACGGCGCCATACTGAGTTTCTTCAGGAATGTCATCTGCCGCGCCCCAAAACCAACCTCTTCTTTCAGCTCACGGTTCGCCGCTTCCATGACCGCTTCACCCGGATCGATAAGCCCCTTAGAGAAACCCAGTTCATAGGACTCGGTGCCTACCGCATATTCACGAATCAAAATGACATGATCGTCGACAATCGGCACGATCATCACCGCTTCGCGCGAGGAAGGTTTCATACGTTCATAAACGCGACGAACACCGTTGCTAAACTCTAAATCAACGCTTTCTACATTGAACAGACGAGACTTTGCGACGGTTTCAACATGATGAATGGTGGGTTTCTGTAATGATTTGCTCATTGGGTCGGGATCTTTGCTGTAGTGACTTTTATCATTGTGCGATAGGTATGCTGTTCCAGCAATGCATAAAGCGCTTTATTTACATTGTTGCAACCTTACGTCTCTCATCCCTCATTTATAGATAAATGTCAAGAGCTTGAATTACAATTGGGAATTTACTGATACTCGATGTGCTATGGGTTTGTTATGCTTACGTGTTGCAAGAGTTTATATGTACAAATTGATATTCTTTGCAATACGTGCCAATGGTTTATACAAAAAGCAGGCAACTAAAGAGACCTCTAATATAAGTATGATGGGAAAAGCATGGGCACACTGATGATCTCTACCGTAGCGATACTGATCTGCGCCGTGCTGATCGGCTGGCTATTTCGTAAAAGGACTAAACGTCTACAGCTTCCGTGGCTGCAACTGTTTCCGGGAGCGACAACACGTAAACTGACCGATGAGGAACGCCAGGGGGTTGAAAATTACCTCGGCGATCTTAACCGCGACAGGCAGGTTCCCGCTTCAGGGGCAACCATTGCGTCTGCTGCGCTGATGCTCAACGCCCAGAGCCATACTGTTTTCCGGTTGACCCGCGCAATCACTCGCTACGGCATCACCACCGACGATCCCAACAAATGGCGCTACTTCCTTGATTCTGTGGAAGTTCACCTGCCGCCGTTCTGGGAGCAACACATCACCGATGAAAACAGTATTGAGCTTATCGTCACTGACGATATGCCGCTGGTTATTTCACTCAACGGCTACTCGCTCAAATCCTACACGCCGGGTAACAGGCAGTTCGTTCTCGAGTCATCCTCCTCAACTCAAGCTTCTATAAGAGGTGAGGAAAGTGAGCAAATAGAGCTGCTTAATATTCGCCAAGAGACAAACGAAGAGCACGCACTCGGCCGCCCTGACGGTCTGCGAGAAGCGCTGCTGATTGTTAGCGCGTTCTTGCTGTTCTACTGTAGCTTGATTTCGCCCGCGGTGTTCAGCCCGTGGATATTATGCGGAGCGGTGCTGCTGCTATGCGGTGGGCTGTGGGGGCTGTTTGCGCCGCCAACCAAATCGTCACTGCGTGAGATCCACTGCCTACGCGGCACGCCGAAGCGCTGGGGATTATTTGGCGAAAACGATCAGGAACAGACCAACAATATCTCCCTCGGGATTATCGATCTCATCTATCCGCGCCACTGGCAGCCTTATGTTGCACAGGATTTGGGACAGAAAACCGATATCGATATCTATTTAGATAGGCATGTTGTGCGACAAGGGCGTTTTCTCTCCCTGCACGATGAGGTCAAAAATTTCCCACTGCAGCACTGGCTTCGCAGCATGGTTATCGGCAGCGGCGCGCTGCTGGTCGTCGTGATGATGTGGGTGAGCGTGCCGCTGAACATGCCGTTCAAATTTACAATCTCATGGCTCAAAGGCGCACAAACCATTGAAGCCAATGATGTCCGCCAACTGGCGCAGACGGGTATTCGCGTCGGCGATACGCTGCATATTCGCGGCACCGGAATGTGTAATATCCATACGCCGGGAACGTGGACGGCTCAGGAAACCTCTCCATATCTGCCGTTTGATTGCTCGCAGATAATCTGGAATGACGCGCCTCGCCTGCCGCTTCCAGAATCAGAAACCGTCAATAAAGCCACTGCGCTGGTGCAGGCCGTCAGCCGACAGCTGCACCCAACGCCGGATGACGATTCTCGCGTCAGCCCAGCTCTGCGCTCCGCTATCCAAAAATCAGGCATGGTGCTGCTGGACGATTTTGCCGATATCGTGCTGAAAACCAAAGATCTGTGTGCGGCTGCTGATGACTGCATACGACTGAAAAATGCGCTGGTAAACCTCGGCAATACCCGTGACTGGGATGCGCTGGTCAAGCGTGCCAACTCCGGCAAACTTGATGGAGTGAACGTCCTGCTACGCCCGGTTAGCGCGGAATCGCTGGATAATCTTGTCGATACATCCACCGCGCCGTTTATTCTGCGTGAAACCGCACGTGCGGCCCAGTCGTTGAATAGCCCAGCGCCCGGTGGTTTTCTGATTACCAGCGATGAAGGTAGCGATTTGGTCAGCCAGCCGTATCCCTCCACAAGCCTATATGACTACCCTGCACGGGAACAGTGGGATGAATTCCAGCGCCTAGCGGGCATGCTGATGCATACTCCGTTCCGCGCTGAAGGGATTGTGACCAATGTCTTTACCGATGCCAATGGAACACAGCACATTAACCTGCATCGGATGCCGGACAGCACCGGTCTGTGGCACTACATCGAAACCACCCTGCTCATGCTGGCGATGATCGTGTGCGCCATTTACAACGGTGTACAGGCGCTGCGCCGTTATCAGCGCCACCGAGAACGTTTGGCGGATATTCAGAAGTACTATGAAAGCTGCATCAATCCCGTTCTGATCCCAGCACCGGATAACTTTAAGTCGGACTTCCCGACGGACTAAGCCCTATCACTCGGCGCGACAGGTTGTGCTACTCTGTCGCGCATTTCTTCCGTCTGGAGACTCACCATGTATTTTGATATCGCCTGGCAAGAGGTGGATACCGTTCTTCTGGACATGGATGGCACCCTGCTTGACCTCGCATTCGATAACTACTTTTGGCAAAAACTGGTGCCGGAAACCTACGGTGAAAAACTGGGCATCAGTCCTCAGGCTGCGCAAGAAGCTATCCGTCAGGAATACCATGACGTGCAACATACGCTAAACTGGTACTGCTTGGATTACTGGAGCGACCGTCTTGGTTTGGATATTTGTGCTATGACCCGCGAACAGGGTCCACGCGCGACGCTGCGTGACGACACTATTCCTTTCCTTGATGCCCTCAAGGCCAGCGGTAAGCGGCGCATCCTGCTGACCAATGCTCATCCGCATAACCTAGCGGTAAAACTTGAGCACACCGGGCTGGACTCACACCTTGATTTATTACTTTCCACCCATACATTTGGTTATCCGAAAGAGGATCAGCGGTTATGGCAGGCAGTCACGGAACACACGGGTCTGGAAGCCGGACGCACGTTGTTTATCGACGATAGCGAGCCGATTCTGGACGCTGCCGCCCACTTTGGGATCCGCTATTGCCTCGGAGTCTCCAATCCCGACTCGGGTCTGGCGGAAAAGCAGTACCTGCGTCATCCCGCGCTTAACGATTATCGTCGTTTGATCCCCTCACTTAACGTGTAGGAGTGACCGTGAAAGAGAAGTCCATCGAAGGCGTCAGGCTGGATAAATGGCTTTGGGCCGCGCGTTTCTATAAAACCCGCGCCCTAGCACGAGAAATGATTGAAGGCGGTAAAGTTCACTACAACGGGCAGCGCAGCAAGCCCAGTAAAGTGGTCGAGCTCAACGCGCAGCTCACGCTTCGTCAAGGAAACGATGAGCGCACCGTGGTAATTAAAGCCATCACGGAGCAACGACGCCCGGCGAGCGAAGCCGTGGTGTTGTATGAAGAGACTGCGGAAAGTATCGAGAAGCGTGAAAAAGTCGCGCTGGCGCGCAAACTTAATGCGCTGACGATGCCGCATCCGGACAGACGACCGGATAAAAAAGAGCGGCGCGACCTGATGAGATTTAAATACGGCGACAGTGAATAACTGTCACCTCAAGAGAGAATATTATGACCCAACACGATCAATTACATCGCTATCTGTTCGAAAACTATGCCGTGCGTGGCGAACTGGTCACCGTATCCGAAACGCTCGAACAGATCTTGGCTGGCCATAACTATCCGCAGCCGGTGAAAAACGTGCTGTCAGAGCTGTTGGTTGCCACCAGTCTGCTGACCGCAACGCTGAAATTTGACGGCGATATCACCGTTCAGTTGCAGGGTGATGGCCCGATGACGCTGGCGGTGATTAACGGTAACAACCACCAGCAGCTGCGCGGTGTTGCGCGCGTGCAGGGTGATATTCCAGCAGATGCCGACCTGAAAACGCTGGTCGGTAACGGCTACCTGGTTATCACCATTGCCCCGGCGGAAGGTGAACGTTATCAGGGCGTAGTGGGTCTGGAAGGCGATACGCTGGCGGCCTGTTTGGAAGATTACTTCCAGCGTTCTGAACAGCTGCCTACACGCCTGATCATCCGTACCGGCGAGTCAGACGGTAAACCCGCTGCGGGCGGTATGCTGCTGCAGGTGATGCCAGCGCAAGACGCGAAACCAGAAGATTTTGAGCATCTGGCAGCGCTGACCGACACCATCAAAGCCGAAGAGCTGTTTACGCTGCCGGCCAACGATGTGTTGTGGCGTCTGTACCACGAAGAAGAGGTGACGTTATACGATCCTCAAGACGTTGAATTCAAATGCACCTGCTCACGCGAACGCTGTGCCGATGCGCTAAGAACGCTGCCTGATGAAGAAATTAACAGCATCATGGAAGAAGAAGGCGAAATCGACATGCACTGCGATTACTGCGGCAATCATTATGTGTTCAATGCTATGAACATTGCCGAGATTCGCCACAACGCTTCGCCAGCGGACCCGCAGGTACATTAATTCTGACGAAGTAACCAAAAAGGCGCCAATGGCGCCTTTTTTATTGCCCTCACCGCTGCCGGATGGCGGCGTGGCCTTATCCGGCCTACCAAGGCCGACTGTAGGCCTGATAAGCGCAGCGCCATCAGGCAGCCACGAGCTCATTTGTCGAATGCCGTCAGTCTACCGCCGATAATCCAACACCACGGTTTCATCCCCCAGCACCATATCCTGCCAGGCTTTCGGTTTCGCCCCGACTTTCCCCTGCGCCACCGCCTCAAGCAGCGTTGCCTTATTAATCTCTGCCGGCAGCGTGGCATTGGCCTTGAACGCCCAACCTTTCCCTTCACGGCTAAACACTAGCACCATACGATCGCCAAAGGCATACAGCACCCATTCAGGCTGACCGTCACCGTTCAAATCCTGGCTTACCAGCACGCAGCTGTCGCTATCGCTACATGACTCAACCAGATAGCGTCGTTCTATCACCGCCGCCCACAACGCATCGTCCGGCGACGGTTCCCCCTTCGCCACCAACACATTTTTCGCCAGTATTGCTGACGTGAGCTTTTCCGTCGGCGTGAGATCGCCGTTGATGAGCCGGGTCAGTTGCCGCTGACGTTTGGCATCTTGGATAAAGTCAGCATCATTTTGCAGCGACAACAGCGCTTTACGCCCCGGATTTCCGCTATGCGAGAGCATATAAAGACTGACCTGATCGGCGTTAATTTTGCCGCTATGATAGCGTGACATATGGCTATTAACGCTGATGCGCCAGCTATCCAGCACCGGGGTATAAAGCAGTACCAGCAGCGCTAAACCTAACAGCGATACGCCCAAATGTACCCGACCCAGCGACGCGGAAGGATCGTCACGGTGGCGTAGTAGGCTCACTAGATATCCTATCGACCACGCCAACAGCACGAAAACGACCAACACGCCATGCAGGCGGTCCGTCGTCCAGCCGTACTGATCTACACGCAGCCACAGCGCCCAGCCTGCCATCAATGCATAGACCGGGGTCAGCAAGATTGCGACGAGGATGAGATAGCGTAATGCCTGAGGATAGGGAAGCCTGGACCTCTGCGGCTCCCAGACCATCGCCGTGAGCAACAGCTGGATCAGCGCAAGCGCTGAGAGCAGCCCCGCCGCCGACACACGCTGCGAGATGACCGCCAACCCGCTAAACGCCAACGTAGCGAGGAAGAGCAGCGCCAACAATGAAACCAGCGGTAGCAGGCCGGTGGCGATAAGCGCAAGTAACTTCTGAATCGCAGCGATCAGCCGAGTTTGCTGGCGGGCAAGAATCACCGTCAGCGCGGTGACGAGGCCAATAATCAGATAGGCAAACCATTGTGTCTCGAAGAACAGCCGCGAGAAGAAGCGAATATTTGCCAGCTCAAATAGCCCGCTCCAGAGCAGCAAAATGAGCCATACCAACCCGTTGGCAACAGCAATCAGCAGCAGAGTTAGCGTGTTTTGCCACTGTTGGTTATAAAAGTGCGCGTAGCGCGCCATTTCGGGATGAGGCTGTAAACGATACTGTAACCAAGGCAGCACCAGCAGTGCCATCAACAGTAGGCACCAGCCGTAGCTCCACATCGTACCGTACTGCCGCCAGATATCCCCATCGCCAAGGTTGCTCTTAAGCCACCCGCCCATTGCGAGAACCACCACCAGAATCAATGCCAGCCAGCCCCACAGCGCCCGCTGACGAAATGAAACCACGGTAAATAGCAGCACAGAGGATAATGCCAGACTTCCCGGTAGACCGTAATACAACCAACCGCTCTCTTTCGGGATCAGGTAAACCGTCAGCAAATAGCACAGCAAACCTTGCACTATGCCCGTTAGCACCATTCCCCAGCGCGTTGAGGATGAAAGAGGCATCACAGCATCCATTTAGAAAGTCCCGTTACTGAAGAAAATAATAAGGCTATTTTGGTAGCCCAATAGCATCAAAAAAACAGATTCGGCTCAGCGAGGTGAATCGATTTTTTCCATGAAAGCATTACGTAATTTTCTTTCATAAATGCGATTAATTTCACATTTATGCCGTCAATTAAACCATTTTGTAACCATTTGAGAACATTCGTGCCAAATTCATGGCTTTTCCTGTCATAATCCCTGTCGCTTCGTGACAGGAGTCACAATGTTTCCGTAAGTAAGACGTTTGTCGGGATACGTAAATCTATGAGCCTGGTCGCGGTCAACACCCCTAAAATACCCATAGAATTTATGGTAGTACATATTGGCTAAGGAGCAGTGAAATGCGTAACGGTATAACCCCGCAGGACCTCAAGGCTTATGGTATCAACGACGCACAGGATATCGTCTATAACCCCGACTACGATACATTGTATCAAGAAGAACTTGATCCTAACCTGGAAGGTTATGAACGAGGTGTGCTGACCAGTCTGGGCGCAATTTCTGTCGACACCGGTATCTTTACCGGCCGCTCCCCGAAAGACAAATATATCGTTCGCGATGACACGACTCGCGACACGGTATGGTGGTCTGATAAGGGCAACGGGAAAAATGACAACAAACCTCTGTCCCCTGAAATCTGGCAACATCTAAAAGGTCTGGTTTCAAATCAGCTGTCTGGCAAACGCCTGTTCATCGTTGATGCCTTCTGCGGCGCCAACGAAGACACCCGTCTGTCCGTTCGCTTTATTACTGAAGTGGCCTGGCAGGCGCACTTCGTCAAAAATATGTTTATTCGCCCAACCGATGAAGAACTGAAGTCATTTGAACCCGACTTTATCGTGATGAACGGTGCGAAGTGCACTAACCCGCAGTGGAAAGAGCAGGGTCTCAACTCGGAAAACTTTGTTGCGTTCAACCTGACAGAGCGTATCCAGTTGATTGGCGGGACCTGGTACGGCGGTGAGATGAAAAAAGGGATGTTCTCTATTATGAACTACCTGCTGCCGCTGCAAGGCATTGCCTCCATGCACTGCTCTGCAAACGTTGGTGAGAAAGGCGATGTGGCGGTCTTCTTCGGTCTGTCCGGCACCGGTAAAACTACGCTATCCACCGATCCGAAACGTCGTCTGATTGGCGATGATGAACACGGCTGGGATGATGACGGCGTGTTTAACTTCGAGGGCGGCTGCTACGCGAAGACAATCAAGCTGTCCGAAGCCGCAGAGCCGGATATCTATCATGCTATCCGTCGCGATGCGCTGTTGGAAAACGTGGTGGTGCGTGAAGACGGTACAATTGACTTCGATAACGGTTCCAAAACCGAAAACACCCGCGTGTCGTACCCTATTTACCACATCGATAATATCGTTAAACCGGTGTCGAAAGCCGGCCACGCGACGAAGGTTATCTTCCTGACCGCGGATGCGTTTGGGGTCCTGCCTCCGGTATCGCGCCTCACCGCCGACCAGACGCAGTATCACTTCCTCTCCGGTTTTACCGCCAAACTGGCCGGTACCGAGCGCGGAGTCACCGAGCCAACCCCAACGTTCTCCGCCTGTTTTGGCGCGGCGTTCCTGTCGCTGCACCCAACGCAGTACGCAGAAGTGCTGGTGAAACGCATGCAGGCCGCTGGCGCGCAGGCGTATCTGGTCAATACCGGCTGGAACGGCACCGGCAAACGTATCTCGATTAAAGATACCCGCGCCATTATCGACGCGATTCTGGATGGTTCTTTGGATAATGCCGAAACCTTTACCCTGCCGATGTTTGACCTGCAAATCCCAACCGAGCTGCCGGGCGTCGACACCCATATCCTCGACCCGCGCAATACTTACGGTTCGCCGGAGCAATGGCAGGAGAAAGCCGAAACGCTGGCTAAGCTGTTCAAGGAGAACTTTGAGAAGTACACCGACACGCCAGCAGGTGCTGCACTGGTGAGTGCTGGGCCAAAGCTGTAAATCCGTAGACCGGATAAGGCGCACGCCGCCATCCGGCAAGGTGTCGCGCAGTGCCTGATGGCGCTGCGCTTATCAGGCCTACACGATCGAATCTCGTGTCATCACAAACAAAAACCGCCGGGTCTCCCCAGCGGTTTTTTTTAGCTCTCTTTCGTCGGCCCCTGTACGCGGCCTGCCGGTATCGGCAACCAGGCGCGAATCAGCAATCCACCTCGTTCGCTGGTATCCAGTTCCAGCAGCCCGTTATGGTTATCGATAATACGCTGCACAATCGCCAGCCCCAGCCCCGTTCCACTGATGGTACGTGCACTATCGCCACGGACAAACGGTTGGAACAGATGCTTACGCTGTTCGGGTTTAATCCCCGGGCCATCATCTTCCACTTGGAACCAGGCTCGATGCGCTTCACGACCGCTACTGACTTTAATCCAGCCGTTGCCATAACGCGCGGCGTTGACCACCATATTCGCCAGCGCACGTTTGATTGATAACGGATGCACACGCACCGGAATTTCATCAACCAAAAGATCGGTCTGGATTTCGCGTTCGTAGCCGCTCTCTGCCGCAATCACCTCGCCGAGCACGGCGTTGAGATCGATAAACTCCAGCGGCATCTCCTGACCGGTACGCAGATAATCAATAAACTGCTCGATAATGGCATTGCACTCTTCGATATCTTTATTGATAGATTCAGCAAGGTAGCCATCCTGCTCGCCCATCATTTCGGTGGCCAGACGGATACGCGTCAGCGGGGTTCGCAGGTCATGGCTAACCCCAGCCATCAGCAATGTGCGGTCATCGGACAACATCTTCACGCCGGCGGCCATATGGTTAAAGGCTCGAGTCACCGAACGCACCTCTGACGCACCGTATTCCCTCAGCGGCGGCGGAATGATGCCCTTACCGACCTGCAGCGCCGCATGTTCCAAATCAACCAAGGGTCGGTTCTGGATTCGGATAAACAGCCATGCGCCGCCTATTGCCAGCAGCATTATCGCAAGGGTGTAGCGGAAGAGCGGAGAGAAGTCTCCCTGATGGATTTCGGTCAGCGGCACGCGCACCCAGATATTGGGTGACAGCCAAGTTTTCAGCCAAACCACCGGCGAGCTTTTATTCACTTCAACGCGAACTTCAGTTGGCCCGCCTAACTGCTGGGCCATCTGTTGGCTGAGGAATTCATAATGCTGCGCCCAACGAAGCCCCGCTTCCTCTGCGGCTTCATCGGAATACAGTGAGATGCCTAACTCACGATAAATCTCGCGGCGAAATGCCGGCGGTACAACAAGCTGCGTACCGTCTTCCAGCTGCAGTTTATCGGTCATCAGCATACGGACTTCGTAGGCTAGGACCTTATTAAACTGCTGCAGGCTTGGCAAAATCGCGAAGTTCAAGACCACTAGATAGGTTGTCACCAAGCTGACAAACAGCAGAGTGACAATCAACAACAACGTGCGGGCAAAGGAACTTCGTGGCGAGAAGCGCAATCGCCTCATGCTTTAGCGCCATCCGGAACGAAAACATAGCCCAGACCCCAAACGGTCTGAATATAACGTGGATGTGCAGGGTCCTCTTCCACCATGCGGCGCAGGCGGGAAATCTGGACGTCAATGGAGCGTTCCATCGCGGAGTATTCGCGACCGCGCGCCAAGTTCATCAGTTTGTCGCGAGACAGCGGTTCACGCGGGTGGCTCACCAGCGCCTTCAGCACCGCAAACTCACCGCTGGTCAGCGGCATAGGCTCATCTTCACGGAACATTTCGCGCGTGCCGAGGTTCAGCTTAAACTTACCAAAGGCAATCACGGCTTCTTCCTGAGATGGTGCTCCTGGCAGTTCGTTAGCCTGACGGCGCAGTACGGCACGGATACGGGCCAACAGCTCACGCGGGTTGAACGGTTTCGGAATGTAATCATCGGCGCCGATTTCCAGCCCCACGATGCGGTCAACTTCTTCACCTTTTGCCGTCACCATGATGATTGGCATTGGGTTACTCTGGCTACGCAGGCGGCGACAAATAGACAAACCATCTTCGCCCGGCAGCATTAAATCGAGCACCATCAGGTGGAAAGATTCGCGAGTCAGCAATCGGTCCATCTGCTCAGCGTTAGCGACGCTTCGAACCTGGAAGCCCTGCTCGGTTAGATAACGTTCCAGCAGCGCACGCAGACGCATATCGTCATCCACAACCAGAATCTTATAATTCTCTTGCATTGTTTTTACTCCCAAAGGTTCGCAACAATTATTTAGTACGTATTCTCAAAAAAGCCTGAACAAACGACCAGCTAAATCTGGTATATATTCCAGGCTAAATTGTTACAAAGCATATTTAACAGCGGGTTAAGTATACAATGAATCTTAGTACACATTATTTATTCTGTCGGCGTGCTTGCGTAATACGTATTGTGCGCATCAATAACTCGGCGGCAAGGTAAGCATTTAAAGATGAAAACACCGTTGATTACCCGTGAAGGGTACGAAAAGCTTAAAAAAGAGATGGATTATCTCTGGCGCGAAGAGCGGCCAGAAGTCACCAAAAAAGTCACTTGGGCGGCAAGTCTTGGCGATCGCAGTGAAAATGCCGACTACCAATATAATAAAAAACGGCTAAGAGAAATCGATCGCCGCGTGCGTTATTTAACGAAATGTCTTGAGCAGCTCAAGATAGTGGATTACTCACCGCAGCAGGAAGGCAAAGTCTTCTTTGGCGCTTGGGTCGAAATTGAAAACGACGACGGCGCAATCAAGCGTTTTCGCATCGTCGGCTATGATGAAATCTTTGGCCGCAATGACTACATCTCTATCGACTCACCGATGGCCCGCGCGCTGCTGAAAAAAGAGGTGGGCGACCTCGCGGTGGTCAATACTCCTGCCGGGGAAGCCAACTGGTACGTTAACGAGATTGAATACGTTAAATGAGCCGGAACAATCCGAACCCCCTGCTGATGGCTGGCATTTTTGCCGGCCAATCCGTATAACTGTCTCCTGATTTTATGACCTAACAGTGAAACCAAGCCATGTTGAATGATTCGCTCTGCCGCATTATTGCGGGTGAACTTCAGGCCAGAGCAGAACAGGTGGAATCCGCCGTTCGCCTGCTTGATGAAGGGAACACCGTGCCGTTTATCGCACGTTATCGTAAGGAAGTCACAGGCGGTCTGGATGATACGCAACTGCGTAATCTGGAAACCCGACTGGGGTATTTGCGTGAGCTGGAAGACCGTCGTCAGACTATCCTCAAATCTATTACCGAGCAGGGCAAGCTGACCGATGAGCTGGAAAAAGCCATCAACGGTACGCTGAACAAAACCGAGCTGGAAGACCTTTATCTTCCGTATAAACAAAAGCGCCGTACCCGCGGGCAAATCGCTATTGAAGCCGGTCTAGAACCGCTGGCGGAACTGCTGTGGACCGACCCATCCCACACGCCAGAAACAGCAGCTGAAAAATTCATTGATGCCGACAAAGGCGTCGCCGATACCAAAGCCGCCCTCGACGGCGCACGCTACATCCTGATGGAGCGCTTCGCGGAAGACGCCTCCCTGTTGGCAAAAGTGCGTGACTATCTGTGGAAAAACGCCCACCTGGTCGCCACCGTTGTCAGCGGTAAAGAAGAAGAAGGCGCGAAATTCCGCGACTACTTCGACCATCACGAACCGATTTCGACCACCCCTTCCCACCGTGCGCTGGCGATGTTCCGCGGGCGCAACGAAGGGGTGCTGCAGCTGGCGCTGAATGCCGATCCGCAGTTTGACGAGCCGCCAAAAGAGAGCTACTGCGAACAAATTATTATCGACCACCTCGGTCTGCGTCTGAACAACGCCCCGGCGGACAGCTGGCGTAAAGCGGTGATTAGCTGGACGTGGCGCATCAAAGTACTGATGCATCTTGAAACCGAGCTGATGGGCACCGTACGTGAACGTGCGGAAGATGAGGCCATCAACGTCTTCGCCCGTAACCTGCACGACCTGTTGATGGCAGCGCCTGCGGGCCTGCGGGCCACCATGGGCCTCGATCCGGGTCTGCGTACCGGCGTGAAAGTCGCGGTGGTTGATGGCACCGGCAAGCTGGTCGCTACCGACACCATCTATCCGCACACCGGACAGGCCGCGAAAGCCGCCGTCGCCGTGGCGGCGCTGTGCGAAAAGTATAACGTTGAGCTGGTCGCTATCGGTAACGGTACCGCTTCACGCGAAACCGAACGCTTCTTCCTCGATGTGCAGCAGCAGTTCCCAAAAGTCACCGCGCAGAAGGTGATCGTCAGCGAAGCCGGTGCATCCGTCTACTCCGCATCTGAACTGGCCGCGCTGGAATTCCCGGATCTCGACGTTTCCCTGCGCGGTGCGGTCTCCATCGCCCGTCGTTTACAGGACCCACTGGCAGAGCTGGTGAAAATCGATCCGAAATCAATCGGGGTTGGCCAGTACCAGCATGACGTCAGTCAGACTCAGCTGGCGCGTAAGCTAGATGCGGTGGTGGAAGACTGCGTAAACGCCGTCGGGGTAGACCTGAATACCGCTTCCGTCGCGCTGCTGACCCGTGTGGCGGGTTTAACGCGGATGATGGCGCAGAACATTGTTGCCTGGCGCGATGAGAACGGTCAGTTCCAAAACCGCCAACAGCTGCTGAAAGTCAGCCGTCTGGGGCCAAAAGCGTTTGAGCAGTGCGCGGGCTTCCTGCGTATCAATCACGGCGATAACCCGCTGGATGCTTCAACCGTTCACCCAGAAGCCTATCCGATTGTCGAACGTATTCTTGCGGCGACCCAGCAGGCGCTGAAGGACCTGATGGGCAACAGCAGCGAGCTACGCAGCCTGAAAGCATCCGAATTTACCGACGAACGCTTTGGCGTACCGACCGTTACCGACATCATCAAAGAGTTGGAAAAACCTGGCCGCGATCCGCGTCCTGAGTTTAAAACCGCGAAGTTCGCTGATGGCGTGGAAACCATGAACGACCTGCTGCCGGGGATGATCCTCGAAGGTGCGGTGACCAACGTCACCAACTTTGGTGCCTTTGTGGATATTGGTGTGCATCAGGATGGTCTGGTCCACATCTCGTCGCTGGCGGATAAGTTCGTCGAAGATCCACACACGGTGGTGAAAGCAGGCGATATCGTCAAAGTGAAGGTACTGGAAGTGGATCTGCAGCGTAAGCGTATTGCGCTGACCATGCGCTTGGACGAACAACCGGGTGAAACTAACTCCCGCCGTGGCGCCGGTGGCGATCGCAATCAGGGCGGCAATCGCCCGGCGGCGAAGGCTGCGAAACCACGCGGTCGTGAAGCGCAGCCTTCAGGCAATAGCGCCATGATGGACGCGCTGGCAGCTGCAATGGGTAAAAAACGCTAATCATAACGCCGGGCTTACCGCCCGGTTTTTCCCTGTAGGCCGGATAAGGCGTTTACGCCGCCATCCGGCAATCCAGCGCTAATCTCTGCCTGATGGCGCTACGCTTATCAGGCCTACATTCTTACATTTGGAATAGCGCGCGCCTCAGCCATTATTATTTTATTATCAGCATTTAATAATAAGCCCCATCGCGATTTATTTTATTAACCAATGAAACCTTAATTAAACATTAAGTGATGTAAATAATATTTAATTCATTTAACGCTACAAACTATTGCTTGAGTCATATCAAAAAAAGTGCAAATTTCCGTCGAAATCCCTTCCAATCGCATGTTATGTATTGATGATAAAAACCATTCTCATTATCATTATTTCCCGTAGGTCTTAACTCTTCATTTATTGACGATATCCCTGCCGCTGCCCACAGCGCACGGCGTTATCTCCTTTGTTCAGCCAGCTGATACACAAGTAGGTTATATGCAATTTACACCTGATACTGCGTGGAAGATTGTTGGTTTCTCCCGCGAAATTAGCCCAGCTTACCGTCAGAAACTGCTCTCTTTGGGGATGCTGCCGGGTTCATCATTTAACGTGGTTCGCGTGGCTCCGCTCGGTGATCCTATTCATATCGAAACCCGTCGCGTTAGCTTGGTGCTGCGTAAAAAAGATCTCGCGCTAATTGAATTAGAAATCCTTGCACAATAACTCCAGCCTGGTACTAAGAGTCTGAAATATGAAAAAATTAACCATTGGTTTAATTGGCAATCCTAATTCCGGCAAAACAACCTTATTCAATCAGTTAACCGGTGCGCGCCAGCGCGTGGGAAACTGGGCCGGGGTCACCGTTGAACGTAAAGAAGGGGCGTTCTCCACCACCGATAATCAAGTTACGCTGGTCGACTTACCGGGCACTTATTCACTCACCACCATCTCCTCGCAAACGTCGCTGGATGAGCAGATTGCCTGTCACTACATTCTCAGCGGCGATGCCGATCTGCTGATTAACGTCGTCGACGCATCCAACCTCGAACGTAACCTCTACCTGACGCTGCAGCTTCTGGAGCTAGGCATCCCGTGCATCGTCGCACTGAATATGCTCGATATTGCCGAAAAGCAACAAATCCGCATCGACGTTGACGCCCTCGCAGCCCGCTTGGGCTGCCCGGTTGTGCCGCTGGTTTCGACCCGTGGGCGCGGCATTGAAGCGTTGAAACTGGCGATTGACCGTCACCAAGCCAATCAGCCGCTGGAGCTGGTGCACTACCCGCAGCCGCTGATTCGAGAAGCCAATATTCTGGCCGGTGAAATGGCACAGGATATGCCGATGCGTCAACGCCAATGGCTGGGCATGCAGATGCTGGAAGGGGATATTTATAGCCGCGCCTTTGCCGGCGACGCCGCACACAAGCTGGAGATTTCACTCGCTAACCTGAGTGATGAAATGGACGATCCCGCGTTGTATATCGCCGATGCTCGCTACCAAAGCATCGCGGCTATCTGTGACGCGGTCAGCAACACCTTAACCGCCGAACCAAGCCGTTTTACCACTGCGGTGGACAAAATCATCCTCAACCGCGTGCTGGGCCTGCCGATCTTCCTGTTCGTCATGTACCTGATGTTCTTACTGGCGATCAACATTGGCGGCGCGCTGCAGCCTATCTTTGATGGCGGTTCAGTCGCTATCTTTATCCACGGTATTCAGTGGATAGGCTACACGCTGCACTTCCCTGATTGGCTCACCGTCTTCCTCGCACAGGGTATCGGTGGCGGTATCAACACTGTTCTGCCGCTGGTGCCGCAAATCGGCATGATGTATCTGTTCCTCTCCTTCCTTGAGGATTCTGGCTACATGGCCCGCGCCGCGTTCGTCATGGACCGTCTGATGCAGTCGTTAGGTCTACCGGGCAAATCCTTTGTCCCGCTGATCGTCGGTTTCGGCTGTAACGTACCGTCAGTGATGGGAGCACGTACGCTCGATGCACCACGCGAACGTCTGATGACTATCATGATGGCGCCGTTTATGTCCTGCGGCGCGCGTCTGGCTATTTTCGCCGTCTTCGCCGCAGCCTTCTTCGGACAGGGCGGCGCGCTGGTTGTCTTCTCTCTGTATGTACTGGGGATTGCTATCGCCATCCTCACCGGCCTGATGCTCAAATACACCATCATGCGTGGCGAAGCGTCACCGTTTGTCATGGAGCTTCCGGTCTATCACGTGCCGCACGTGAAGAGCCTGATTATCCAGACCTGGCAGCGCCTGAAAGGCTTCGTACTCCGCGCCGGTAAAGTTATCGTTATCGTCAGCATCTTCTTGAGCGCGCTGAACAGCTTCTCGTTTAGCGGTAAAATTGTCGACAACATCAACGACTCTGCGCTGGCTTCTGTTAGCCGAGCCATTACACCGGTGTTTAAACCGATTGGTGTGCACGAAGATAACTGGCAGGCCACCGTGGGCCTGTTCACCGGGGCCATGGCAAAAGAAGTGGTGGTGGGTACGCTAAACACCCTCTACACCGCGGAAAACATCCAGAATGAAGAGTTTAATCCGCAGGAATTCCATCTCGGTGACGAACTGCTGGCAGCCGCTGATGAAACTTGGCAGGGCCTGAAAGACACCTTCAGCCTGAGCGTGCTGGCAAACCCAATAGAAGCCAGTAAAGGCGATGGCGAAATGGAAACCGGCGCGATGGGCGTGATGAGCAGCAAATTCGGCAGCGCGGCGGCAGCCTACAGCTACCTGATCTTCGTTCTGCTCTACATTCCATGCATCTCGGTGATGGGGGCTGTTGCTCGCGAATCTAGCCGCGGCTGGATGACCTTCTCGATTTTATGGGGCCTGAACATCGCCTACTCGCTCTCAACGCTGTTCTACCAAACCGTCAGCTTCAGTCAGCATCCGCGTTATAGTCTAGGGTGCATTCTGGCGGTGATTCTGTTCAACGTCGTCCTGCTGAGCCTGCTGCGCCGCGCACGTAGCCGCGTAGACATCTCACTGCTGGCAACGCGCAAAACGCCAGCATCATGCTGCTCAAGCCCTGCGGGCGATTGCCACTAGGAGTCGACATGGCATCATTGATTGAAGTACGCGATATGTTGGCATTGCAAGGACGCATGGAAGCCGTACAGCTCAGTGCCCGACTGCATACGCCACAGGCGCTGATCGATGCCATGCTGAGTCGCTTAGAAGCCATGGGGAAAGTCGTGAAGATTAGCGAAGATCCTGATGGTTGCCTTTCCGGCAGTTGCAAAAGCTGCCCGGAAGGGAAAGCCTGCTTGCGGGAGTGGTGGGCGCTGCGCTAGAAATTCCCCCGACGCAGGACCGCGCCGGGGGAGATAAATCAAAACTTATTTATACACGTCCGCGTTCGCGTGGACGGTCTTCTCGTTTTTCTCCCCGGCAATCACCACGAAGTACATCCCGCCCATTTCATCGGCTTTTTTCGACAGATCGCGCTTAGCGTCCATTGGCGAAGTGGTTTTCGAGGTGGTGATGCTGCCAAGCTTGGTCAGGCTCATCTTGGCGACATCCTCTTTTTGGATCTCTTTAGCAGCAAACGCACCAAACGACAGGGAGCCAATCACCAGAGATGCAACAATACCTGTAACAAGTTTCATAGCTTCTACTCTCCTTAA
This sequence comes from Kluyvera sp. STS39-E, assembly GCF_040932435.1. Taxonomy (NCBI): domain Bacteria; kingdom Pseudomonadati; phylum Pseudomonadota; class Gammaproteobacteria; order Enterobacterales; family Enterobacteriaceae; genus Kluyvera; species Kluyvera sp. STS39-E. The sequence continues at coordinate 71,667 of NZ_JBFQGA010000005.1, forward strand.
GGTTATTATTTGCGCTGGGCAGGCCGAGTGGAATAGTTACCTGCCGCAACAGCTTAAGTATTGCTATGAATGCTTTTTTTACCACTTCTTCGGGCGATTAATTCTGTAACTGCGCTTTTAGCGCAACCAGCGGCGCACAGAAAGCCTGCGGATGAGAGATAAACGGCGCATGGGCCGCCTTATCAAACATCACTGATTCACTCTGTGACCAGAGCGTATCAAGCAACGGTACGATTTTGCGCGGGACCAGCCCATCAAGCCTGCCGTACATACGTAAAAATGGCAGAGACAGCTCCGCCAGCGGTTGACGAAGATCGGCGGTTTTCAAGATCTCCAGCCCACCGTTGAGCACCTCTGATGACGGCATCGGCAGTGACAGTACCGTCTGTTTCAGCGCTCTAGCATCCTGGCGCGCGCTTTCAGTGCCCATGGTTTGCAGCGCCAAAAAGCGCTCGACAGTGCGCTGGAAATCATCGCTCAACTGCTGCTGGAAACCGCTCAACACCTCAGGCTTGATTCCCGGCCAATCATCATGGGCAGCAAAGCATGGCGATGACGCGACGTTCACCAGCGCCTGTACCCGCTCGGGGTGACGTAACGCAACCTGACTGGCGACAAGGCCGCCCAAGCTCCAGCCGAGCCAGATGGCCTGCATCGGTGCTTTCTCCAGCACCATTTCCGCCATCTCATCAAGTGATAACGCGCCAAATCCCACGCTGCGCCCGTAGCCCGGCAGATCGACTAAATGCAATGTAAAATGCGCGCTCAATTCCGGCGTAATGCAATCCCATACCTGTGCATTCAGCCCCCATCCGTGCAGCAGCACAAGATGACAATTTCCTTCGCCCGTGGTTTGCCACCAGATGTCGTTCATCAGCTATTGTTCTCATTTCTTCGCTTCAAGGGGGGATTATGCTAACAGTCCACGGCTTATGCTGGCTATGCAAAATGCCGCTAGCACTGCCGGCCTGGGGCGTGTGTTCACGTTGCGCCAAAACGTTATTTAGCAAGATGTGCGGTTGCCCACAATGCGGGCTGCCATCAACCAGCGCGGAGACACCGTGTGGTCGCTGCCTGCAAAAACCACCGCCTTGGCAGCGAATGGTCGCCGTTAACGACTATTGTCCACCGCTCAGCCAGATGGTTCATCGCTTCAAGTTCAGAGGGCAGGCCGAACTTGCGCCTACGCTGGCACGCCTGTTGCTTTTAGCGGTTCTCAAGCAAAGCGGGCTTCCACCACCCGACAGACTAATCAGCGTACCTCTATGGCAGCGACGCCACTGGCGGCGCGGCTTTAATCAAAGTGAGCTGCTGTGCCAAGCGCTGAGCGCATGGCTGCCTTGCGAATACGACAGCCAAACGGTTATTCGAATTCGCCCAACCGCAACCCAGCACGAGCTTAATGCCCGGCTACGCCGACATAACCTGAGAAATGCCTTCCAGCTTGAATTTTCGGTGCAGGGTCGCCATATGGTTATTGTGGATGATGTTGTCACGACGGGCAGCACGGCCGCCGAGATTTCCCGCCTGCTTTTGCGAAATGGCGCGGCGAGCGTTCAGGTATGGTGTCTGTGTCGCACCTTGTAGGCCCCCTACTATGGGCGTATTATAACCAACTAAAGTAGTCAACTATTAGGTCAAAGCTATGATCCGTATTTCCGATACTGCGCAAGCGCACTTTGCCAAACTTCTGCAAAATCAGGAAGAAGGGACACAGATCCGCGTATTTGTGATTAACCCTGGTACGCCTAACGCAGAATGCGGCGTTTCTTATTGCCCGCCGGATGCGGTGGAAGCAAGTGATACAGAACTCAAATTTGAACAGCTCACCGCCTATGTCGATGAACTGAGCGCTCCGTATCTGGAAGATGCGGAAATTGATTTCGTTACCGACCAGTTGGGTTCTCAGCTAACGCTGAAAGCACCTAACGCCAAAATGCGTAAGGTGTCTGACGACGCGCCGTTGATGGAACGCGTCGAGTACCTGCTGCAAGCACAGGTTAACCCGCAGTTGGCCGGCCACGGCGGTCGCGTGTCGCTGATGGAAATCACCGACGATGGTATTGCCGTTCTGCAATTTGGTGGTGGCTGTAACGGTTGCTCGATGATCGACGTGACCCTGAAAGACGGCATCGAGAAACAGCTGCTGGCCGAGTTCCCTGAACTGAAAGGCGTTCGCGATCTCACCGAACACCAGCGCGGCGAGCACTCTTACTACTAATCCACGGTTTCCCCGGCATCCGGGGGCCTTCGGTACAACTCCGGGCGAAGCGTTTACGCCAACCCCGGGGTTGCTCTCTCTCCACCCAGCCTCTCTCTATGTTACCGAGTAACATCCCTCGCATTTTTGTTTCTACAACGCTGCAATAAATCGGCAATTATTTTGACTTGAGTCTCATATTTAACATTTCTATCGCAAGGGATATTCTCACCTCGCAATGTTACCCGTATCATTCAGACCTATGCCATCGTGTTAAATAATAGCCAGCTATTCTTTATCTGGGTCATACAACATGACGGTGGCGAGAACAAGTCAGTACCTATTCCCTCTGTAGGGACAATTGGAAGTTGTCGTAGCAACAATGACGTTACCCATAACAAATTAAAGGCTGGAAAAATAATGCCATTAATCATCGTAGCAATCGGGGTTATCCTCTTATTACTGTTGATGATCCGCTTCAAAATGAACGGATTTATCGCACTGGTTCTGGTGGCACTGGCCGTCGGATTAATGCAGGGCATGCCCCTGGACAAAGTCATCGTCTCCATCAAAAATGGCGTCGGCGGCACCCTTGGTAGCCTGGCGCTGATTATGGGCTTCGGGGCCATGCTCGGTAAGATGCTGGCCGATTGCGGCGGCGCACAGCGTATCGCCACCACCCTTATCGACAAATTTGGCCGTAAGCACATCCAGTGGGCCGTCGTACTGACCGGCTTCACCGTGGGCTTCGCGCTGTTCTATGAAGTAGGCTTCGTTCTGCTGCTGCCGCTGGTGTTCACCATCGCCGCTAACGCACGTATCCCGCTGCTGTACATCGGTGTACCGATGGCTGCCGCGCTGTCCGTGACCCACGGCTTCCTGCCACCGCACCCGGGTCCAACCGCTATTGCTACCATTTTCCACGCGGATATGGGCAAAACGCTGCTGTACGGCACGCTGCTGGCTATCCCGACCGTTATTCTGGCAGGTCCGGTTTACGCACGTTGCCTGAAAAGCATCGATAAACCGATTCCAGAAGGTCTGCACAACCCGAAAACCTTCACCGAAGCAGAAATGCCATCTTTCGGCGTCAGCGTCTGGACTTCTCTGGTCCCGGTTATCCTGATGGCGCTGCGCGCAATCGCTGAAATGGTGCTGCCAAAAGGCCACTCCCTGCTGCCAGCCGCTGAATTCTTTGGCGACCCGGTGATGGCGACCCTGATTGCGGTACTGATTGCTATCTTCACCTTCGGCCTGAACCGTGGCCGTTCGATGGACCAAATCAACGACACGCTGCTCTCCTCTATCAAAATCATCGCGATGATGCTGCTGATCATTGGCGGTGGCGGTGCGTTCAAACAGGTACTGGTCGACAGCGGCGTGGATAAGTACATCGCCTCTATCATGCACGAATCCAACGTATCTCCGCTGCTGATGGCTTGGTCTATTGCCGCTGTTCTGCGTATTGCACTGGGTTCAGCAACCGTTGCGGCAATTACTGCCGGCGGCATCGCCGCACCACTGATTGCCACTACTGGCGTGAGCCCAGAGCTGATGGTTATCGCGGTGGGTTCCGGTTCCGTTATCTTCTCTCACGTGAACGATCCAGGCTTCTGGCTCTTCAAAGAGTACTTCAACCTGACTATCGGCGAGACCATCAAGTCTTGGTCGATGCTGGAAACCATTATCTCGGTTTGCGGCTTGGTAGGATGTCTGCTGCTGGGGATGGTGGTGTAAAACGCCACGCACTTTAGAAACAAAAATGCCGGGGACTTCCCCGGCATTTTTATTGGTAGGCCTGATAAGCGTAGCGCCATCAGGCAATTACCGTGCACATCGCCGGATGGCGGCGTTGCCTTATCCGGCCTACAAGAGCGTCACAAAAAACCCGGCGTCGCAGAGCTCGGCCGGGTGAGTGTGTTTTGCGGTTGTCTTTACTTCTTCCTGCCCGCCGCTTTCCGGCGCTTATCCAAATCTTTAATCAGCTTGTTCACACCCTCGTCGGCAAACATCGCCTCCAGCGAGGTGGAAAGCTTACGCCGCCAGTTCGGATACTCGGTGCTGGTGCCAGGAATATTCACCGGTGCCGACATCTGCAGCCAGTCTTCCGGTTGCAGTCCCAGCAACGCGCTATTGCTGTCAGCAATATAGCGCTGCATCCCGCGGCTTAACGTGGCGGTCATCGACATCAGCGAGGCCTTGTGACCGGCACGTTTAGGCAGCGTGCCGTATTTATGCAGAGCGTCCAAAAGCCCCTGCTTCGCCAGTTCACGATCTTGATACAGCCCGTGCAGTACATCAGCGTCAGGATACAGGCCCAGCTCGTTGCCCAAAGTCAGGTCACCGCTTTCCCAGTAGCCACGCAGCGTCGGCAGGTCGTGCGTAGTTGCCACGGCCATTGATTGTTCCGGATAAGACTTCGGCGAGCGGAAGGTCTTCTCGTGGTCGTTCTCAAAATAGAGCACTTTGTACGAGTAAACACCGCTCTTACGCAGCTTGCTGACGATCTCAACCGGCACCGTCCCTAAATCCTCGCCAATCACCATGCAGTGGTGACGTTTACTTTCCAGCGCCAAAATCGACAGCAATGCATCGACCGGATACTGCACGTAGGCACCGTGATCGGCGGTTTCACCGTAAGGGATCCACCACAAACGCAGCACCGACATCACATGGTCAATACGCAGCGCGCCGCAGTTCTTCATATTCGCGCGCAGCAGTTCGATAAACGGCTCATAGGCGCGAGCGGCGATGATATGCGGATCCATCGGCGGCAGGCCCCAGTTTTGCCCCAGCGGCCCAAGGATATCCGGCGGCGCACCGACGGAGGCCTTCAGGCAGTATAGTTCACGGTCGCACCAGGTTTCCGCGCCGCCTTCGGCCACGCCGACGGCGAGGTCGCGGTAAAGACCAATCGGCATCGCATCGCGCTGGCTGGTTTCCCAGCAGGCAGCAAATTGGGTGTACGCCAACCATTGCAGCCAGAGGTAGAAATCCACCTCATCCGCATGCTTTTGACAAAACGCGTGCACCTGCGGGCTATCGGTCGTGCGATAGGCCTCCGGCCAAGCCGGCCAGCCCCAACGCAGCGGATCTTCTTTCACCTGATGAGCGTGCAGCGTATCAAAGGCAGCCTGCCAGTAGAGGCTCTCGCCTTCTTTATCCACGAAGTAGCGGAAAGCCGCTACCTGCTCATCATTACGCTTGGCAAAGCGCTTCCACGCCATGCGTAACGCGGTCATTTTCAGTTCAGTTACTGCGGTGTAATCCACCTGTGCAACGTCGCGAGCCGCTTTCAGCTTCTGCTGTGTGCTAGGCAGTTTCCACCACGCCTGCGCCTCTTCGCTTTTAGCAAAGTCTTCCACCGCGTTAACGTCGATGTAGATAACGTTCATCCAGCGACGCGATGAAGGGCTGTACGGACTGGCGCTTTCCGGGTTCGCCGGATAGAGCGCATGAATCGGATTGAGGCCAATAAATGCGCCGCCGCGTTTGGCGACTTCCGGCAGCATCGCCTTCAGATCGCCAAAATCACCGATCCCCCAGTTTTTTTCCGAACGCAGGGTATAAAGCTGAACGCAGGCCCCCCACAGCTTTTTCGCCTCTTTCAGCGGCTGCGGCTCGTAGCAGCGCTCAGGAGCGATGATCACTCGGCAGTGCCAGCGCTCATCGTTCTGGGTCAGCGTAAGTGAGTGATAGCCTTCCGGCATGCGGGTCGGCAGACTGAGGTTTTTCCCCCCAGCAATCTGCCCCTGATGCTGCTTGCCCTCTTCGGTCGTCAGGATCCAGCTAAATTCGCCTTTTCCCGCCACCGGCAGCGCCATTTTCTTCCCATACGTCCAGACCATGACGTTCGGTACCGGCGTTGCCGTGACCGTATCGCCGTGGTGCATTGCGTCAAGCAAACGCCGTTTGGTGTCAGCACCGATAGACTGCGGCTTGCCGTGGGCATTAATGTAGTTTGGGCTAATCCCCGCCGCCAGCGCGGCTTTATCGAGGCGTTTGCTTTCCATTGCCTGTCCTTAGCGTTTTGCCTGCCAGATACGTTTTTGGTAATCGCGGATAGAGCGATCGGAGCTGAACATGCCGCAACGCGCGGTATTCAGAATAGCGGCACGAGTCCAAGCTTCTTGGTCACGGTACAGCACGTCAACCTGCTTTTGTGCTTCCACATAGGCCGCGAAGTCAGCCATCACCAGATACGGGTCACCGCCCTGCTTGCCGATGCTGTGCAGCATCTGGTCAAACGCATGCTTGTCGCCATCGCTGTATTTGCCGCTTTCCAGCTCTTTGAGCACCGCATCCAGCTGCTTGTCGGCTTTACGCCATTTCAGCGGATCGTAGCCTTTGGCCTTCAGCGCTTTCACCTGCTCTACGGTATGGCCGAAGATAAAGATATTTTCATCGCCAACCTGCTCGGCAATTTCGACGTTTGCCCCGTCCAAAGTACCCACGGTCAGCGCACCGTTCAGCGCCAGCTTCATGTTGCCGGTACCAGAGGCTTCTTTGCCGGCGGTGGAAATCTGCTCGGAAATATCCGCCGCCGGGATCAGCATCTCGGCCGCCGACACGCAGTAATCCGGCAGGAACACCACTTTCAGCTTATCGCCTACTTTCGGGTCGTTGTTTACCGCTTCAGCAACCTTGTTGATCGCCAGAATAATATTTTTCGCCAAGTAGTAACCTGGAGCAGCTTTTGCGCCAAACAGGAACACGCGCGGTACACGGTCGGCCTGTGGATTTTCACGGATCTCTTTGTACAGCGCCAAAATGTGCAGCAGGTTCAGGTGCTGACGTTTGTACTCGTGTAGGCGTTTGATCTGGATATCAAAAATCGCGTTGGTGGTGATTTCGATACCGGTACGCGCTTTGATAAATTTCACCAAGCGCTGCTTGTTGGCGAGCTTAATTTCGCGGTACGTCTGGCGGAATTTCGCGTCGTCAGCGTATTTTTCCAAGTTAATCAGTTGGTCAAGATCGTTGGCCCACTCTTTCTTCAGCGATTTATCCAGCAGCGCGGCCAAGGCCGGGTTGCACTGTTTGATCCAGCGACGTGGCGTAATGCCGTTGGTCACGTTGTGGAATTTGTTCGGCCAAAGCTGGTGATATTCCGGGAACAGATCCTTCACCACCAGATCCGAGTGCAGCGCAGCAACGCCGTTGACGGCAAAGCCACTCACCACGCACATGTTCGCCATGCGAACCTGTTTGTTATGCACCACGGCAAGCTTCGCCCACACGGCGTCATCGCCAGGCCAGGTTTTGTCGACCAGCTTCTTAAAGCGGGCGTTGATTTCATTGATTATCTGCATGTGACGCGGCAGCAACGCTTTAATCAGTTTTTCATCCCAGCATTCCAGCGCTTCTGGCATCAACGTGTGGTTGGTGTAAGCGAAGGTTTTGCTGGTAATCGCCCAAGCGTCGTCCCAGCTCAGTTGATGTTCATCGATCAGCACGCGCAGCAGTTCAGGGATGGCGATGGTTGGGTGGGTATCGTTAAGCTGAATCACTTCGAAGTCAGCCAGTTCATGCAGTTTACGGCCGGCCAAATGATGGCGACGCAGAATATCCGCCACCGAGCAGGCGCACTGGAAGTACTGCTGCATCAGACGCAGCTTTTTACCCGCGGTATGGTTGTCATTCGGGTAGAGCACTTTAGTCAGTTTTTCAGCGTCGATGCCCTGCTGTTCTGCACGTAGGAAATCGCCGTCGTTGAATTTCGTCAGGTTAAAAGGATGCGCGTGGGTGGCCTGCCACAGACGCAGCGGTTGCGCCACACCATTGCGATAACCCAGCACCGGCAGATCCCAAGCTTCACCGATAATGGTGAATGCCGGCTGCCATTCGCCTTTCACCACTTTGCCGCCGATGCCAACCTGCACATCAAGCGCTGCGTTGTGGCGGAACCATGGATAGCTACCGCGCTTCCAGTCGTCCGGGGCTTCCATCTGATGGCCGTCTTCAAAGGATTGGCGGAACAGACCATATTGGTAGTTCAGGCCGTAACCGGTCGCCGATTGGCCAACGGTCGCCATTGAGTCGAGGAAACATGCGGCCAGACGTCCTAGGCCACCGTTGCCCAGCGCCGGGTCAGTTTCTTCTTCCAGCAGATCGGTCAGGTTGATGTTATAGCCTTTCAGCGCATCGCTGACGCCTTCATACCAGCCAAGGTTGAGCAGGTTGTTGCCGGTCAGGCGGCCAATCAGAAACTCCATGGAGATGTAGTTCACATGGCGCTGGTTTTTCTCCGGCTTCGCTACAGGCTGCGCGGAAAGTTGTTCCGCCAACGCACCGCTCACAGCCTGCCACCACTGGTGAGACGTCATATCGGAAGCGGCCTGAAGGCCAAAGCGCTGCCACTGACGCGTCAGGGCAGCCTGGAATGAATCGTGATTAAAAGTAGGCTGTGACATAACGAATTAGAATCCTTTTACATAAACAATTAGCGCTAGTGTGCCTGGCTGATTGCGCGACTTCCTCCTCCTGTCCCGGATTAGCCGGGGAGGAGTCGCAGGGATGAGCGAAAAGTGTGATCGTCGCCACTATAACGTTAGCCATCAGCGGCAAAATCGCACACTTTTGAGCCGACTCTAGGGCGCTTTTATCCCGATATAGTGTCAGGGATGATGCCAACGAGAACTTCGCGCTGGCTCATAAAATGAAATGGCGTTTTGCGATAAATATGAAAATAAGGAAACTATTTCATAGCGAAAATAAGCAACAATTTAATACGTATTGTTTCTACGGAGAATGGACTGAAACGAAACTGACTTGAACAACTTTTATTCTGGGAATCATCAAAAATTCATTTCATTTGTAACAACAAATAGTTACGGAAGTCAGGATTTTCGCACCTTGCAAGCCATAATACGAAGATGGCATTAAATATAAAAATTTGTGACATATAGCAAATTCGCAAGCATGAAAACGGGACATAACTTGCAATACATAGCTAATTGACCGACCTTTATATGCATTAATTACGAAGCGCAAAAAAAATATCTTTTTCCAATCCTCACAGTGAAGTGATTAGCTATGTTGATTCCGTCAAAACTAAGTCGACCCGTCCGTCTCGAACACACCGTGGTTCGCGAGCGGCTCTTGGCGAAACTGTCAGGCGCGAACAATTATCGTCTGGCGCTGATAACCAGTCCGGCTGGCTATGGAAAGACGACGCTCGTGTCACAATGGGCGGCAGGGATGAGCGATCTCGGTTGGTATTCGCTTGATGAAGGCGATAACCAGCAGGACCGTTTTGCCAGTTACCTGATAGCGGCTATCCAGCAGGCGACAGGTGGGCATTGCGAGGCCAGCGAAAATATGGTGCAAAAGCGCCAGTACGCCAGTCTCAGCTCTCTTTTCTCCCAACTTTTCATTGAGCTTAGCGAATGGCAGCGTCCGCTCTATTTGGTCATTGATGACTACCACCTGATAACCAACCCGGTTATCCACGATGCCATGCGCTTTTTCCTGCGACACCAGCCGGAAAATCTGACGCTGGTCGTGTTGTCTCGTAATCTGCCGCAGTTGGGTATTGCCAACCTGCGCGTGCGCGATCAATTGCTTGAAGTAGGTAGCCAACAGCTCTCCTTCACGCACGCCGAAACCAAACAATTTTTTGACTGCCGCTTAGCGTCGCCAATTGAAGCGGCGGAAAGCAGCCGTCTGTGCGACGACGTTGCGGGTTGGGCCACCGCGCTACAGCTGATTGCGCTATCTGCCCGTCAGCGTAACAACGCCACCCAGCACTCCGCGCGCCGTTTGTCTGGCATTAACGCCAGCCACCTGTCGGATTATCTGGTCGATGAAGTCCTCGATAACGTCGACCCCGAAACCCGCAGCTTCCTGCTGAAAAGCTCACTGCTGCGCTCAATGAATGATTCGCTGATCGCCCGCGTCACCGGTGAAGAAAACGGCCAGATGCGCCTCGAAGAGATTGAGCGTCAGGGACTGTTTATCCAGCGAATGGACAACTCCGGCGAGTGGTTTAACTATCACCCGCTGTTTTGCAGCTTCCTGCGCCAACGCTGTCAGTGGGAACTGGCGGCCGAGCTGCCGGAAATTCACCGCGCGGCGGCAGAAAGCTGGATGGCACAAGGTTTCCCAAGCGAAGCAATTCACCACGCCCTGGCTGCTGGTGACCCGAAAATGCTGCGCGACATTCTGCTTAATCATGCGTGGGGGCTGTTCCACCATAGCGAACTGGTGCTGCTTGAAGAGTCGCTCTCCGCGCTGCCGTGGGAAAGCCTGCTCGAAAATCCACGCCTGGTGCTGTTACAGGCTTGGCTGATGCAAAGCCAGCACCGCTATAGCGAAGTGAATACCCTGCTGGCACGCGCCGAGCAGGAGATGACCTCAGAAATGGACGCGTCTCTACACGGCGATTTTAATGCTCTGCGCGCCCAGGTGGCGATTAACGACGGCGATCAGGATGAAGCCGAGCGTCTATCCACCGTCGCGCTGGAAGAGTTACCGCTAGCAAATTTCTACAGCCGTATTGTCGCCACGTCGGTGCATGGCGAGGTGCTGCACTGCAAAGGGCTCTTGAGCCAATCTATTGCCGTGATGCAGCAAACCGAACAAATGGCGCGTCGCCATGATATCTGGCACTACGCGCTGTGGAGTCTTATCCAGCAAAGCGAAATTCTGTTTGCCCAAGGCTTCCTGCAGGCCGCATGGGAATGCCAAGAGAAAGGTTTTCAGCTTATCCGCGAGCAGCATCTTGAGCAGTTGCCGATGCATGAATTCCTGCTGCGCATCCGTTCACAGTTACTGTGGGCATGGGCGCGCCTCGACGAAGCAGAAACCGCTGCCCGCACCGGTATTGAAGTCCTGAGAAATTTCCAGCCGCAGCAACAGCTCCAGTGCCTGACCTTACAGGTTCAGTGCTCGCTGGCACGTGGCGATCTAGATAACGCACGCAATCACCTGAACCGCCTCGAGAATTTGCTGGGTAACGGCGCTTATCACAGCGACTGGGTCTCCAACGCCGATAAAGTACGGGTGATTTACTGGCAGATGGTGGGCGACAAAAAATCCGCTGCCAACTGGCTTCGCCATACCCCGAAACCGGAATTTGCCAACAACCACTTCTTGCAGGGCCAATGGCGTAATATTGCCCGAGTGCAGATCCTGCTTGGCGAATTCGATTCGGCGGAAATGGTGCTCGAGGAGTTGAACGAAAACGCCCGTTCGCTGCGTTTGATGAGCGATCTCAACCGCAATCTGCTGCTGCTTAACCAGCTGCACTGGCAGTCTGGTAACAAGAATGCAGCCCAGCGCGTGCTGTTGGAAGCGCTGCAGCTGGCCAACCGCACCGGGTTTATCAGCCACTTCGTGATTGAGGGTGAAGCGATGGCGCAGCAGCTGCGCCAGTTGATTCAGCTGAATACGCTACCGGAGCTTGACCAGCACCGCGCCCAGCGCATTCTGCGCGAGATAAATCAGCATCATCGTCATAAGTTTGCTCACTTTGATGAAAGCTTCGTTGAGCGCCTGCTGAATCACCCGGAGGTTCCGGAACTGATTCGTACCAGCCCGCTCACCCAACGTGAATGGCAGGTGCTGGGGCTTATCTACTCCGGCTACAGCAACGATCAGATTGCGGGTGAGCTGGACGTCGCGGCAACCACCATCAAAACTCACATCCGTAACCTCTATCAGAAGCTCGGCGTCGCTCATCGTCAGGATGCGGTACTGCACGCGCAGAACCTGCTGAAGATGATGGGATACGGCGTCTAAAATCATGTCACCCTTATTCGGTCTACAATCCCCCGCGTAGGCCGGATAAGCGTCAGCGCCATCCGGCAAACAAAACACACCGTACCCGTACATCATAAGAGATAACTGCGTCACAATAGAGAATTAACATAATCCCAAAGTGAAAAATTAGAATACTCAGGCTCAGGCTCACCTTTTATAAATGATGTTGTATGTTGGCACGCAATAATAACAAGGTGACCCTATGTCGGCATTAACCGGAAAAATCAGTAATAAAGAGAAGTTTGGTTTTGGTTTGGGCGATGCCGCAAGCCATATCGTATTTGATTCCTCAGTAGCAATACTTGCCTATTTTTATACCAATATTTATGGTTTACCCCCGGCAGTCATGGGGACATTATTTTTAGTCGTTAGGGTATTGGACGCCATTACCGACCCAATCATGGGCGCAATTGCCGATCAAACCAAAAGTCGCTGGGGACGTTTCCGTCCGTGGTTATTAATCATTTGCGTCCCGTTTGCTGTAAGCTGCGTGTTGGTATATTCCACACCAAACTTCGAACAAACTGGAAAAATTGTTTATGCCGTCGTTGCGTATATATTTATGACTCTAATGTATACCGCAATTAATATTCCTTACTGCTCGCTGGGCGCGGCGATTACCGCCGATCCCAAAGAGAATCTGTCGCTGCAATCTTGGCGCTTTGCTGTCGCACCGATTGGCGGCGCTATGGGAACCGCGCTCATCCTGCCGCTGGCCGACCTCATCGCACCAGGCGATAGAGCCACCGGTATGCAGTGGGCGATGGGCATCTTCGGCGTCATCGGCTGCATCATGTTCCTTATTTGCTTTATGACCACCCGCGAACGTATTACGCCGGTCAAAGAAGAGAATCTGAACATCTTGCGTGATGTGCGTATTTTGATGAAAAACGACCAGTGGCGGGTATTATCAATATATAACCTCGCCATGCTATGCGGCGTGGTGGTACGCGGCAGCCTGCTGGTTTATTTTGTTCAGTATATTCTCAACCAAGGTAGCAGTATTATTTCGCTGTTTATGCTGGCGACAACCGTTGCCGCCGTTGTGGGTAGCCTGATGGCTAAACAGGTCGGTTCGTGGATGTGCAAAATTCGCGCCTCGGTTTGGGTGAATGTCTTCAGCGCATTATTTGGTTTAGCGTTCCTAATCCTGCCAACCGATTATTGGATCCCAGCGTTTATCGTCCACATTATCCTCAATATCCTGCAAGGCATTAACGCACCGCTGCAGTGGTCAATGATCACCGATGCCAATAATTACGGCGAATGGAAAACCCAACGCCGTATTACCGGAATGAATGTAGCGGCCAACATTTTCATTATCAAATTGGGCGTGGCTATCGGCGGTGCGCTCACCGGTTGGGGACTGGCGTTTTACGGCTACCAGGCAGGCGTTGAGCAGCAATCTGCGGAGGCCATCCGTGGGGTATTAATTCTGTTTACCGTGCTGCCGGCTATCTTCTACCTGATTACCGCCATCTCGATTCGTTACTATCGTCTGACCGAAGATCGCATGAATGCCATCGTCACCGATCTGAGCCAGGGCAAATTCCAACAGCAAATGTCATAAAACAAAAAAAGGGCGCTTTCTCTAGCGCCCTTTTTCTTAGCACAGCTCCAGCTGCACCTCATTATCTGCAATCACCTGCATCACGCCCGGCGGCGGCAGACCATCGGTATACACTGCATCTACCATGCTGATACTGCCCATATTGACCATTGCATTACGGCCAAATTTTGAATGGTCGACAACCAGCATCACGTGCCGGGAGTTTTCGATGATAGCGCGCTTGGTACGCACTTCGTGATAGTCAAACTCCAACAGCGAACCGTCGCTATCGATGCCGCTGATCCCGAGGATGCCGTAATCCAGACGGAACTGCGAAATGAAGTCCAGCGTTGCTTCACCAATAATGCCGCCATCTCGGCTACGCAGCTCTCCGCCCGCCAGAATAATGCGAAAATCTTCTTTGACCATCAGCGTGTTGGCCACGTTGAGGTTATTAGTCACAATGCGCAGATCGCTGTGATTCAAAAGCGCATGAGCCACCGCTTCCGGCGTAGTGCCGATATCAATAAACAGCGCAGAACCGTTAGGGATCTGGCTGGCGACCCGGTGCGCAATCCGCTCTTTTTCCGCAGTTTGTGTCGCTTTACGGTCATGCCAAGGCGTGTTCACCGAGCTTGATGGCAGCGCGGCGCCACCATGATGACGCAGGATCCTTTTCTGCTCCGCAAGGTCGTTTAAATCACGGCGAATTGTTTGCGGGCTGACGGAAAAATGCTCCACCAGCTCTTCCGTGCTGACGTAACCCTGTAGTTTGACCAGCTCGATTATCGCGTCATGACGTTGTGTTTGTTTCATGATGAATCCCTGGAAATTATGCTCGTTTTCGCACATTCAGCGTATCGACGAAGGCCATTGCCAGCCCAATCACCAGCCCGGTGATATGTGCGCCGTTCGCAATCGACATCCCAAAAACATTAAACCATCCGGCCACCAGCCAAATCAGAGAAAACATCATCAGTCCGCGTGGCAGGAAAATACCGCTTTGTGGGTCACGCTCACCGCGTAACCAGGCATAGCCCATTAAGGCATAAACCACGCCGGACAGCCCGCCAAACCACGGGCCGTTGAACTGATGCTGTATGAACCCGCTCAGCAGGGCGCTGATTAGCGTGATCACCACCAGCTTGCCGCTGCCAATGCGCTTTTCTACTGCACCGCCGAGATACCACCACCATAACAGGTTGAAGAGGATATGGACGAAGGAGAAATGCATGAGAGCATGGGTAAAGTAGCGCCAGACCTCAAATTTCAGCGAATCGTCGTATGGCCACGCCAGCATCAGCATCACCGCCTGATCGCCCACAACGCTCATCAAAATAAAAACCAGTATACAGGCCACCATGATGCCCATCGTCACCGGGCCGGCCCCGGCCTTTAGCGTAGCTAAGAAGGGAAAGCGGCGATAATGCAGGCCGCTATTGGTCTGCCCGGACTGCCAGCTCGCCGCCAAATAACGTGGGTCGGCCGGATTGGCAAGGAAGTGTTCCAACTCCGTGCGAACACGCGCCTCCTGCGAGGCATCGGAAAGCCAGACATCGCTGCGCTCATGCTGCTGGATAGTCAGAATAACGCCCTGCGTCGCCATATAGTCCACAAAGGCCTGGGCCACGCGAGGGTTGGTAAAAGAGGTGATCATCAACATTCAGCAGGTCGCTTCTATTCCACACAAAAGAGGACAGTATACCGCATTAGGCTTAAAAAGCGGCGTGTTCAACCTCTGCCGGGAAATGGCGATGCCACGCGTCAAAGCCGCCGTCGACGCTGTAAACCTGGTCATAGCCCTGCTGCAACAGATACTGCGCAGCACCTTTGCTGCTGTTACCGTGATAACACATCACCATCACTGGTGTTTCAAAATCGTTATCGCGCATAAACGCGCCTAGCGTGTCGTTAGTCAGATGAAACGCACCCGGCGTATGCCCCACGGCATAGCTCTGCGGGTCACGAATATCCACCAATACGGCGGCGTTTTGCTGCAGCTTCTGGTGCGCCTGTTCTACGTTAATACATTCAAACTGATCCATGGTGTTCTCTTATCATTATTGCAGGTGTCGTGCTGACGCTATTTTACTGCCAAGTGTACGTCTTCACGCCACGTAAACGCCAATATGTTATGCACATCACTCTAAAATGTTTTTTCTATGTTACCAATAGCGCGTTTACTTGCTATTATGAGCGATATCGAGCATTAATGAGCTATAACGAAAGTCCTTGAGGTGGCAATGATGGAAACCAAAGATCTGATTGTGATAGGCGGCGGGATCAACGGCGCAGGTATTGCGGCGGACGCCGCGGGGCGCGGTTTATCCGTCCTGATGCTGGAAGCCAGAGATCTGGCCTGTGCCACATCCAGCGCCAGCTCCAAGCTTATCCACGGCGGTCTACGCTACCTTGAACACTATGAGTTCCGCCTAGTCAGCGAAGCGCTGGCCGAGCGTGAAGTGCTGCTAAAAATGGCGCCACATATCGCCATTCCCATGCGTTTTCGACTGCCTCACCGCCCGCACCTGCGCCCAGCATGGATGATCCGCACCGGTCTGTTTATGTACGATCATCTGGGTAAACGCACCAGTTTGCCTGCCTCAAAGGGTGTGCGTTTTGGCGCAGAATCGGTACTAAAACCAGAAATCGTGCGCGGTTTCGAATATTCCGACTGCTGGGTTGACGATGCCCGTCTGGTTTTAGCGAATGCGCAAATGGTGGTGCAGAAAGGCGGTGATGTCCGTACCCGCACCCGCGCCATCTCTGCAAAACGCGAAAACGGCCTGTGGATTGTTGAAGCGGAAGATATCGACAGCGGTGAGCGCTTCAGCTGGCAGGCTCGCGGCTTGGTTAACGCCACTGGCCCGTGGGTGAAACAATTCTTTGATGATGGCATGCACCTGCCGTCACCGTACGGTATCCGCCTGATTAAAGGTAGCCATATTGTGGTGCCGCGCGTGCACACGCAAAAACAGGCCTACATTCTGCAAAACGAAGATAAACGCATCGTGTTTGTCATCCCGTGGATGGATGAGTTCTCGATAATCGGCACCACCGATGTGGAGTATCAGGGTGACCCGAAAAACGTCGAAATCGACGAGAGCGAAATCAACTATCTGTTGAAGGTCTACAACGGGCACTTCAAGAAACAGCTCGCACGTGAAGATATCGTCTGGACCTATTCCGGCGTGCGTCCACTGTGCGATGACGAATCCGACTCACCGCAGGCCATCACCCGCGACTATACGCTGGATATTCATGATGACCACGGCAAAGCGCCGCTGCTGTCGGTCTTTGGCGGCAAGCTCACCACTTACCGTAAGCTGGCAGAACACGCGCTGGAAAAACTGACGCCGTACTATCAGGGAATCGGTGCGGCGTGGACCAAAGGCGCCGTACTGCCCGGCGGTGATATCGGCGGCGATCGCGACGATTACGCAGCAAAACTGCGTCGCCGCTATCCGTTTATCACCGAGTCGTTGGCCCGTCACTACGCCCGCACTTACGGCAGTAACAGCGAGTTGATTATCGGTGAGGCGCGCGACATTGCCGGTCTGGGAGAGGATTTCGGTCATGAGTTTTATGAAGCCGAGCTGCGTTACTTGGTGGAACACGAATGGGTACGCCGTCTTGATGATGCTATCTGGCGTCGCACCAAACAGGGAATGTGGCTGGACGCGGAGCAGCAGTCGCGGATTAGCGCATGGCTGGTGAAAACGCTGGGAAAGCCTGAGCTGTCGCTGGCGTCGTGAGGTAATGTGACGCCGGAAAAAAAACGGGGCCAATCGGCCCCGTTTACTTTTTACAATTTCACCGGCTCAATATGCCAAATATTCTCGGCATACTCTTGAATAGTCCGGTCAGAGGAGAAGTAGCCCATATTGGCGATGTTGAGCATCGCTTTGTTGGTCCACTGCTCCGGTTCGCGGTACAGTTCGTCAACCCTATCTTGGCAGTCTACATAGCTGCGGAAGTCCGCCAACACCTGGTAATGGTCACCAAAGTTAATCAACGAATCCACCAGATCGCGGTAGCGTCCCGGGTCGGTTGAGCTGAACACGCCGGTGGCGATTTGCGTGAGCACCTGACGCAGCTCTGCGTCCTGCTCGTAGTAGTCACGCGGGCTGTAACCCTTACTACGCAGCGCTTCCACTTCCTCGGCGGTGTTGCCGAAGATAAAGAAGTTATCCGCCCCCACGTGCTCTTGCATCTCAACGTTAGCACCGTCCAGCGTGCCAATCGTTAACGCACCGTTGAGCGCAAACTTCATATTACTGGTACCGGAAGCCTCGGTGCCCGCCAGCGAGATCTGTTCAGAAAGATCCGCCGCCGGAATTATCATCTGCGCCAAGCTCACGCTGTAGTTCGGGATAAAGACCACTTTCAACTTGTCGCCAATCTGCGGATCGTTGTTGATCACATCGGCTACGTCGTTGATCAGGTGAATAATGTGCTTCGCCATGTAATAGGCCGAAGCCGCCTTACCAGCAAAGATATTCACCCGTGGCACCCAATCTGCCTCAGGATCAGCCTTGATACGGTTATAGCGCGCGATAACGTGCAGCACGTTCATCAGCTGACGCTTGTACTCGTGAATACGCTTAATCTGCACATCAAACAGCGCATGCGGATTCACCACCACGTTCAAATTCTGGGCAATAAAGGCGGCAAGACGCTTTTTATTAGCCAACTTGGCGTGATGCACCGCCTGGTTAACCTTCGGATAATCAATATGCTGCTCCAACTCCTTGAGCTGGCTGAGGTCGGATCGCCAAGTCTGGCCGATATTCTCATCAAGCACATCGGAGAGCGCCGGGTTCGCCAGCGCCAGCCAACGCCGCGGCGTCACGCCGTTGGTAACGTTGGTAAAGCGCATCGGGAAGATAGCGGCAAAATCGGCAAACAGCGACTGCACCATTAGATTCGAGTGCAGCTCGGAAACACCGTTCACCTTCTTGCTCACCACCACCGCCAGCCACGCCATGCGTACACGACGGCCGTTAGATTCGTCGATAATAGACGTGCGGCTCAGCAGCCCAGTATCGTTCGGATACTGTTCTTGCAGCGTTTTGAGGAAGTAATCATTAATCTCAAAGATAATCTGCAGGTGACGCGGCAGGATTTTGCCCAACATATCTACCGGCCAGGTTTCCAGCGCCTCACTCATCAACGTGTGGTTGGTGTAGGAGAAGACCTGGCAGGCCACCGAGAAGGCCTCATCCCAGCTGAACTTGTGCTCATCAATCAGCAGACGCATCAGCTCAGGAATCGACAACACCGGATGGGTGTCGTTGAGGTGGATAGCAATTTTATCGGCCAAGTTGGCATAGGTTTTATGCAACATGTAGTGGCGGCTTAAAATGTCCTGCACCGTCGCCGACACCAAGAAATACTCCTGACGTAAACGCAGCTCGCGCCCGGAATAGGTCGAGTCGTCCGGATAAAGAACGCGCGATACGTTTTCCGAGTGGTTTTTATCTTCCACCGCGGCGAAATAGTCACCCTGGTTAAATTTACCGAGGTTGATTTCGCTACTGGCCTGCGCGTTCCACAGACGCAGCGTGTTGGTCGCGTCAGTATCGTAGCCGGGGATTATCTGATCGTAGGCAACGGCGAGGATCTCTTCCGTCTCCAGCCAGCGGCTGGTTTTCCCTTCCATTTGCACGCGTCCGCCAAAGCGAACTTTATAGCGCGTGTTGTGGCGCGGGAATTCCCACGGATTACCGTATTCCAGCCAGTAGTCCGGCGACTCCTTTTGGCGACCATCGACGATATTCTGTTTGAACATGCCGTAGTCATATCGGATACCGTATCCACGCCCCGGCAGCGCCAGCGTCGCCAGAGAATCAAGGAAACAGGCCGCCAGACGGCCTAAGCCGCCGTTGCCAAGCCCTGGGTCATTCTCTTCGTCAATCAGTTCTTCAAGGTCTAACCCCATCCCTTCCAGTGCGTCTTTAACATCTTCATACAGCCCTAAAGATAACAGCGCATTGGAAAGCGTGCGGCCAATCAAAAACTCCATCGACAGGTAGTAAACCTGCCGTGTTTCTTGGGATAGCTGAGCGCGGTTCGAGCGCAGCCAGCGCTCGACTAGGCGATCGCGCACGGCAAACAAGGTGGCGTTCAGCCATTCGTGCTTGTTGGCAATGGCGGGATCTTTCCCAATGATAAACATCAGCTTATAGGCAATAGAGTGCTTTAGTGCCTCGACGCTGAGGGTCGGTGATGCATACGAAAAAGGTGCATTCATAACTAAGATCCCCATAGTTAGGTGAGGCGTTGATAAAGCTCACGATAAGAGTGCGCAGCAACCTGCCAGCTAAAATCCATGTTCATCGCCTGACGCTGAACGTAGCGCCAGAGCGAAGGACGAGACCATAATACGAAAGCACGACGAATAGCGCGCAGCAGGGACCAGGCGTTGCTGTCTTCGAAAACAAAGCCACTCGCGATACCATCGGCAAGGTTTTCCAGCGAGCTATCCGCCACGGTATCAGCCAGCCCACCGGTGCGGCGAACCAGTGGCAGCGTGCCGTATTTCAAACCATACAGCTGCGTTAAACCGCACGGCTCAAAGCGGCTCGGAACCAAGATAACGTCGGCACCGCCAATGATGCGGTGCGAGAATGCTTCGTGATAACCAATCTGTACGCCAACCTGACCCGGATGTTCAGCGGCGGCGGCGAGGAAACCTTCCTGCAAGACCGGATCGCCCGCGCCCAGCAGCGCGAGTTGACCGCCCTGCTCTAACAAGCCCGGCAGCGCTTCCAGTACCAAGTCCAACCCTTTCTGGCTGGTCAAACGGCTGACGACGGCGAACAGCGGCGCAGTCGCGTCAACCTTCAGCCCCATCGCCACCTGGAGCTGGCGTTTGTTTTCCGCCTTCTTCTCCAGCGTGTCGCGGCTGTAGCTCGCTGGCAACAGCAGATCTTTTTCCGGGCTCCAGACCTTCTCATCCACCCCGTTCAAAATTCCCGACAGACGCCCTTCACGATGACGCTGGCGCAGCAAACCTTCCATACCGTAGGCAAACTGCGGCTCGGTAATTTCCCGCGCGTAGGTTGGGCTGACGGCGGTGATGTGGTCCGCGTAATACAAGCCCGCTTTCAGGAACGAGATTTGTCCGTGGAACTCCAGCCCGTGCATGTCAAAGAACTCGGCTGGCAGCTGGATTTCGTCCATGTGGTGGCCGTAAAACAGCCCCTGATACGCCAGGTTGTGGACGGTAAATACCGACTTCGCCGGGCGACCGCGTGCCGCCAAGTACGCCGGAGCCAGTCCTGCATGCCAGTCGTGCGCGTGTACCACGTCCGGACGCCAGAACGGATCTAGTCCGCAGGCCATTTCACTTCCGACCCAGCCCAGCAGCGCAAAACGCTTCACGTTGTCAGGATAGGCGTTTTGGTGAGTGTCGTGATACGGACTCCCTGGGCGATCGTAGAGATGCGGCGCATCAATCAGGTAAATACCCACGCCGTTATAGTGGCCGAACAGCAGCGTCATACGCCCGGCAAAAGTCTCGCGACGGGCCACCACTTTGGCATCCGGAATTCCGCGACGGATGTCGGGGAACGCCGGTAACAGGACGCGTGCGTCGGTACCTTCAGCAATCTGTGCCGCCGGCAGAGCGCCAATCACATCTGCAAGGCCACCCGTTTTTAATAACGGGAACATCTCTGAACAAACATGTAAAACCTGCATCATCGCTCCTGTTTGTATCCCAACTGGCGCAGCATTTCGCGTGTAACCAGTACAATCCCTTCTTCTGAACGGTGGAAACGACGCGCATCTTCTTCCGCATCTTCACCAATCACCATGCCTTCTGGGATCACACAGGCCCTGTCGATAACGCAGCGACGCAGACGCGAGGAACGGCCCACCCAAACGTCTGGCAGTAAGACTGCCGAATCAATGTTACAAAATGAATTCACGCGCACGTGCGGGAACAGTACCGACTGCACCACCACCGAACCTGAAATAATGCAGCCACCGGAGACCAGCGAGTTCAGCGTCATACCGTGACTGCCGGAGCGGTCTTGGACAAATTTCGCCGGCGGCAACGATTCCATATGAGTGCGAATCGGCCAGTTCTGATCATACATATCCAGCTCAGGCGTTACCGATGCCAAGTCGAGGTTGGCTTTCCAGTACGCTTCCAGCGTCCCTACATCGCGCCAGTAAGGTTCTGCATGCGGATCGGACTGTACGCAAGACAATGGGAAAGGATGTGCATAAGCCGCGCCAGCTTTGGTGATTTTAGGAATTAAATCTTTGCCGAAGTCGTGGCTAGAATTTTCGTCGCAGTCGTCTTGCTCAAGCAGTTCATAAAGATAATCAGCATCAAAGACATAGATACCCATGCTGGCAAGAGACTGACTCGGGTCGCCCGGCATAGCCGGTGGGTTCGCTGGTTTTTCGACGAATTCAATAATCTTGTCGTTCTCGTCAACCGCCATCACGCCGAACGCCGTTGCCTCTTCAATGGGCACCGGAATACACGCCACGGTGCAACGCGCGCCTTTTTCGACATGGTCGATAAGCATGCGCGAGTAATCTTGTTTGTAGATATGGTCACCGGCGAGGATCACCACATATTCCGCTTTATAGCGGCGGATGATATCGAGGTTTTGGGTCACCGCATCGGCGGTGCCGCGATACCAGTTTTCGCCATGCATTCGCTGCTGAGCGGGCAGCAGATCGACAAATTCATTCATCTCTTCGCTGAATAAAGACCAGCCGCGTTGAATGTGCTGCACCAGCGTGTGCGATTGATACTGCGTAATCACGCCAATTCGACGGATCCCGGAGTTCAGGCAGTTCGATAGCGCAAAATCGATGATGCGGAATTTACCGCCGAAATGGACCGCAGGTTTTGCCCGCTTATTGGTCAGATCCTTAAGTCGCGTGCCGCGTCCGCCGGCCAGAATCAGGGCGACAGATTTGATAGGTAACTGGCGAGCCAGCATTAAGGGATCGTTTTTTTCAAGCCTAACCATGATTAACTCCTTTTGATGCTCGTCCTTCCGGGTTATTAGGTTGCCCCGCGTCACCGCAGGGTTCCGGGTAATTCAGAGACTATGACCTTTGAAATACGCACACTCCGTGCGCGGGCCCATGCCAGACATCCATGCTCACCGGGCTATCATTCCCGGTGAATGGGGAAACAGCGCGCCATTCCCCCGCGGGTAAATTAAAACTGGCCTCATCCTGCGTTGCGTTAAGCGTGATGAGCCAATCGTGAGAAAGCAGAATCTGCATTCGCCGCGCGCCGTGCTGCCATTCTTCGGCAACAAGCGGTTGCGCCTGCTGATTCAGCCATTGGACGTAACCATCGCCCTCCTGCCACCAGCGATCGTCCGTTAGCGCGGGGATCTGCTGGCGCAGATGGATCAGGGCGGCGGTGAAATCGGTCAGCGCATCATCTGCGTTTTCCCAATCAAGCCAAGTCAACGCGTTGTCCTGGCAATAGGCGTTGTTGTTGCCCTGCTGGCTGTGGCCGTGTTCATCACCGGCCAACAGCATCGGCGTCCCCTGCGAGAGCAGCAGCGTGGTTAGCAGCGCCTGAACGCTCGCTTTCCGTCGCGCCATCACTTCAGGCGTCGCGTCTAATCCTTCTATACCATGATTATTGCTATGGTTATTGCTGGTGCCGTCGCGGTTTTCCTCGCCGTTGGCTTCGTTGTGCTTTTGATTAAAGCTGACGCAGTCACGCAGAGTAAAACCGTCGTGCGCGGTCACCAAGTTGACGGCAGCGCGAGGACGGCGCTCCTGATGCTGGAAAACATCGCTGGAAGCGGCAAAACGCTGGGCAAACTCACCCAGTGATAATGATTCTTCAAGCCAGAAGCGACGAATGGCATCGCGGAAGTGGTCGTTCCACTCCATAAACGCAGGCGGGAAGTTCCCAACCTGATAGCCGCCTTCTCCGATGTCCCACGGTTCGGCAATCAGCTTCACCGTCGAGAGTACCGGGTCGGCGTGAATGGCGTTAAACAGCGGCGCATCTTGGCGATAGCCCGGCGTACGGCCAATCACCGACGCGAGGTCAAAGCGAAAACCGTCGACATGGCAGACATCAACCCAGAAGCGCAGGCACTGACGGGCATATTCCACCACGCCCGGATGGCTGAGATTCAGCGTGTTGCCGCAGCCGGTCCAGTTGTGGTAATCGCCGTCATCCCTTAACCAATAGTAGCTACGATTGTCGATTCCTCGCAGCGAGAGGGTCTGGCAGTGCAGATCCAGCTCGGCGCTGTGGTTTAGCACCACATCGAGGATGACTTCGATACCGGCCTGATGCAGCGCCTTCACCGCGTCACGAAATTCGTCCAGCGCACGCTCCGGCTGGCTGGCATAACACGGTGCCAGCGCAAATATCACCAGCGGGTTGTAGCCCCAATAGTTTCTCAGCCCCATCTGCTGGAGCCGGGGTTCATGAGCGAAATGCGCCACCGGCAGCAGCTCCAGCGCGCTAATGCCAAGCCGCTTGAGATAATCGATGATCACCGGATGGCTTAGCGCCTTGTAGGTGCCGCGAATCTCTTCCGGCAGGCCAGGATGACGCCAGGTCAGCCCTTTAACGTGCGCTTCATAGATAACGGTTTTGCCCCACGCGGTGCGAGGTGCCACGTCGTCTTGCCAGTCATACGCCAAATCAACCACCACCGATTTTGGCGCAATATCCGCAGTGTCGCGGTCGTCCGGCGAGTCATAGCCATCATGAAAACGCGGGTCGTCAATCGGTTCACCTTCGGCGCGCATGCAGCACGGATCTAGCAGCAGCTTCGCTGGGTTAAAGCGGTGGCCCTGCCACGGCTCCCACGGGCCGTGAACCCGGTAGCCGTAACGTAAACCCGGCTGTGCTTGCGGCAAATAGCCGTGCCAGACGTCGCCGCTGCGGGCCGGTAAGTCATAGCGCGACTCGTTGCCCTGCGCGTCAAACACGCAGAGTTCAACCCGCTGCGCATGGGCGGAAAAGAGCGTGAAGTTCACTCCCTCGCCGTCAAAGCTGGCGCCCAGCGGCGCGGGTTTGCCTACTGCGAGTTCAACCATGCTTAATCCCCTTCCCGCACCAGCCAGATAGTCGACAGCGGCGGCAGCGTCAGGTTGAGCGACTGGGCGCGACCGTGGCTAGCAATCTCATCGCTGTGTACCGTCCCACCGTTTCCGGCGTTGCTGCCGTGGTAGTGACCGGAGTCGGTATTTAGCACTTCACGCCAGCGGCCCGGCTGATTGATGCCGAAGCGATAATCGTGACGCGCCACCGGCGTAAAGTTGCTGACCACAATAATCTCGTTGCCCGCTTTGTCGCGACGAACAAAGGCAAACACCGAGCGCGCGCTGTCATCAACCACTAGCCATTCGAAGCCGTACGGGTCAAAGTCCAGTTCGTGCATCGCTCTGTGGTGGCGATAGGTATGGTTGAGGTCGCGCACCAGGCGCTGCACACCGTTGTGCCAATTGTCTTCGCCTTCCAGCAGGTGCCAGTCGAGACTACCGTCAAAGTTCCATTCACGGCCCTGAGCAAACTCCCCGCCCATAAACAACAGCTTTTTACCCGGGAACGCGAACATCCAGCCGTAGTAGGCGCGAAGGTTGGCAAATTTCTGCCACGCATCGCCCGGCATACGGTCGAGAATCGATTTTTTACCGTGAACCACTTCATCATGCGAAAGAGGCAACACGAAGTTTTCCGTGTAGTTGTACAGCATGCCGAAGGTCATTTTGTCGTGGTGATACTGGCGGTGAATCGGATCAAGCTTCATATAGTCTAGGGTGTCGTGCATCCAGCCCATGTTCCACTTGTACCAAAACCCTAGGCCACCCATATCGGTCGGGCGAGACACGCCGGCAAAGTCGGTCGACTCTTCCGCCATGGTGACCGCACCCGGCACCTGTTCGCCCAACACGCGGTTGGTGCTGCGCAGGAACTCGATGGCTTCGAGGTTTTCACGGCCGCCGAATTCATTGGGGATCCACTCTCCGTCTTTACGAGAGTAGTCGCGGTAAATCATTGACGCCACCGCATCCACGCGCAGGGCATCGATACCGAAACGCTCTACCCAGTACAGCGCGTTACCGACGAGGAAATTGCTCACTTCACGGCGGCCGTAGTTGTAAATCAGGGTATTCCAGTCCTGATGATAGCCTTCGCGCGGATCGCTATGCTCGTACAGGTTGGTGCCGTCAAATTCCGCCAGCGCGAAGTCATCCGATGGGAAATGCCCTGGCACCCAGTCAAGAATGACGCTCAGGCCAGCGGCATGCGCAGCGTTGATAAAGTAGCGGAAGTCTTCGCGAGTACCGAAGCGGCGAGTCGGCGCGTACAGCCCGGTCGGCTGATAGCCCCAGCTACCGTCAAATGGATGCTCATTAATCGGCAGCAGTTCAAGGTGGGTGAAGCCCATCCACTTGGCGTATGGCACCAGCTCATCCGCCAGCTCGCGGTAGCTCAGCCAGAAGTTGTTGTCGGTATGGCGTCGCCAGGAGCCGAGGTGGACTTCATAAATGGAGATAGGTGCGTCAAATTGGTTGGCTTTTTTGCGCGCTTCGCTCTGCTCTACTTTTGCGGGAAGACCGCAAATGAGCGAGGCAGTATCGGGACGCATCTGTGCTTCAAAGGCGTAAGGATCGGCCTTCACCCGCAGCGTCCCGTTTGCATCGATCATCTCAAACTTGTAGAGCTGACCGTTATGCGCGCCGGGAATAAACAGCTCCCAAATCCCCGACTCACGGCGCAGACGCATGGGATGGCGACGGCCGTCCCAGTAGTTGAATTGACCGACAACTGAGACGCGATGCGCGTTCGGTGCCCAGACGGCAAAGCGTGTGCCGGTGACGCCGTCCATCGTATCCGCATGCGCGCCCAGCGTTTCGTAAGGGCGTAAATGGGTACCTTCAGACAGCAGCCATGCGTCCATTTCTTGGAGCAGCGGGCCAAAACTATAGGGATCGTCAATCAGATTCTGTTGCCCATGCCAGACAACAGCCAACTGATAACGGAAGAAATTTTTACGACGCGGCAGAATACCGCAAAAGAAACCGCGAGCGTCAACGCACTCCAGCTTGCCGATTTTACGCCCGGTTTTCGGCTCAATAACCCAAACGTCGGTCGCGTCGGGCAGTAACGCCCGGACCTCCAGTCCTGAGTCCGTTCGGTGCATCCCCAGTACGGAAAAAGGATCCGCAAAATGGCCTGCAATCAGCGCGTTAATCACGTCTCTATCAATACGATCGGACATGCTTCATCATCCTTAGTTTTTGTATCGCCCCAATCCACTGTAAATGGCGACATTTGTGACCCGAACGGTGCGGCACAAAGTAGAGTGCTCTCTCGACCCCGCTCAACCTTCAGTCAAGGTAATAGACCTTGATTAAAGCATAGCCAACGCTTTACCTGACTCCTGAGAGAAAATTAAACATAACTGCGCTTACTCCTTGTATTACGCAAAAAAAAGGAG
The DNA here is from genome assembly GCF_040932435.1 of Kluyvera sp. STS39-E. Taxonomy (NCBI): domain Bacteria; kingdom Pseudomonadati; phylum Pseudomonadota; class Gammaproteobacteria; order Enterobacterales; family Enterobacteriaceae; genus Kluyvera; species Kluyvera sp. STS39-E. The sequence continues at coordinate 98,641 of NZ_JBFQGA010000005.1, forward strand.
TGGTCCACCACCCCTTATCAATGAACAAATGTTTACGCCAACTGGCGTAACATCCGGCGCAGCGGCTCCGCAGCGCCCCATAAAAGCTGGTCACCTACGGTGAATGCGGACAGATACTCTGGCCCCATATTCAGCTTACGCAGACGGCCAACCGGCGTGGTTAGAGTGCCGGTCACCGCTGCTGGCGTTAATTCACGCATGGTGATTTCACGATCGTTTGGTACCACTTTCGCCCACGGGTTGTGCGCTGCCAGCAATTCCTCAACGGTTGTAAGGGAAATATCTTTTTTCAATTTCAGGGTGAACGCCTGGCTGTGGCAGCGCAGCGCACCGACGCGCACGCACAGACCATCCACCGGAATCACCGATGAGGTGGCGAGAATTTTGTTGGTCTCGGCCTGGCCTTTCCACTCTTCACGGCTCTGGCCGTTATCAAGCTGTTTGTCGATCCACGGGATCAGGCTACCTGCCAGCGGAACACCAAAGTTGTCCACCGCCAGGTCACCGCTGCGAGTCAGCGTGGTGACTTTACGTTCGATATCAAGAATGGCAGATGCCGGGTCAGCCAGTTCGCTGGCAACGTGATGATGCAGCTGGCCCATCTGGGTCAACAGTTCACGCATATGGCGTGCGCCGCCGCCGGAGGCTGCCTGATAGGTGGCAACGGACGCCCACTCGACGAGGTCGTTAGCAAACAGGCCGCCGAGCGACATCAGCATCAGGCTGACGGTACAGTTGCCGCCAACGAAGGTTTTAATACCGGAGTTGAGACCGTCGGTGATCACCTGTTGGTTCACCGGGTCGAGAATAATAATGGCGTCATCTTTCATACGCAGTGAGGAGGCCGCATCAATCCAATAACCCTGCCAACCGCTTTCACGAAGCTTTGGATAGATTTCGTTGGTATAATCGCCGCCCTGACAGGTGACAATAATGTCGAGCGCCTTCAGCGCTTCAAGATCGAAAGCATCCTGAAGCGTACCTCCCGTGGAGCCGCCGAATGCTGGCGCAGCTTGTCCAAGCTGGGAAGTAGAGAAGAAAACTGGGCGAATGGCGTCAAAATCGCGCTCTTCTACCATGCGCTGCATGAGTACAGAGCCGACCATTCCGCGCCAGCCGATAAAACCAACATTTTTCATAGCGTATTTTCCTGCAGATATGTGTGCTGTTTATGCTTGCCAGTCCCACTGACATCCCTTCACATTACAAAAAGCAGCTAAAGTCGCAAGTGAAATTAATCAATGATTGCGTCGCAATCAGAAATGCAACTTATTCCCCCGTCTCTGGGGGCACATTTGCCCTTGTCATAATCCGTGATAAGGGTGATGCGTAAAGCAGAAAGTCATTAACGATTATCAGGGAATTTGAGTAATGAGTGATATCTTTTCCGCCGCTGTTTTATTGATCCTGATTATGGATCCACTGGGAAATTTGCCCATTTTTATGTCAGTGCTAAAACACACGGAACCCAAGCGCCGCAAGGCGATCATGATACGTGAGCTTTTAATCGCACTTCTACTGATGCTCATTTTCCTCTTCGCCGGGGAAAAGATTCTCGCGTTTTTAAACCTGAGGGCCGAGACGGTTTCCATCTCCGGCGGCATTATTTTGTTCCTGATTGCCATTAAGATGATTTTCCCCAGCGCCACCGGCAACAGCTCTGGCCTGCCTGCGGGCGAAGAACCATTTATTGTGCCGCTAGCGATCCCGCTGGTCGCCGGACCGACGCTTTTGGCAACGCTGATGCTGCTGTCGCATCAGTATCCTAATAATCTGTCGCATCTGGTGATTGCGCTGCTGATTGCCTGGGGCGGTACGGTGGTGATTTTGCTGCAGTCGTCGTTGTTCCTACGTCTGCTGGGGGAGAAAGGTGTTAACGCGTTAGAGCGTCTGATGGGATTGATTCTGGTCATGATGGCGACCCAGATGTTCCTGGACGGCATTCGGATGTGGATGAAGGGATAAAAACAATTTGGCCGGGCAATTGCCCGGCCAAATATCATCGGTAGGCCGGATAAGGCGTTTACGCCGCCATCCGGCAATGTAGACGGTGCATCAGCTTAATAGCGTGAAGGCAATCATACCGACAATCGCGCCTACCGTGCCCAAGATGGTTTCCATCATGGTCCAGGTTTTCAGCGTCTGCGCTTCGGTCGCGCCGGTAAATTTACCGAACAGCCAGAAGCCAGCATCGTTCACGTGGCTCACCACGATAGAACCGCCGCCGATACAAATAGACAGTGCCGCCAGTTGCGCACCGTTGTAATGCAGTTGTTCAATCACCGGCATCACCAGACCTACCGCGGTCAAGCAAGCAACCGTCGCAGAACCCTGAATGATACGTACCGCAGCGGCCAGAATGAAGCAGGTCAGCGCGATAGGCAGGCCCATCCCGGTTAATGCTTCACCCAACGCAGGACCAACACCGGAATCAACCAAAACCTGTTTGAACACACCGCCAGCACCAATCACCAGCAGAATGATACCCGCAGGCTGCAGCGCGTGGCCGCAGATTTCCATCACTTTGTCTTTTGCCATGCCCTGACGGAACGCCAGACCATAAATCGCCACCAGACAGGCAACCAGAATCGCGGTGAACGGGTGACCAATAAATTCAAACCACTGATAGGTTTCTGAATCCACCGGCACAAAGCGCGCAGCAACTGTTTTCAGACCCACCAGCACCAGCGGCAGCAGGATCAGTGACAGGCTGAAGCCGAACGATGGCATTTTGCCTTCGCCGAGATGTGGCTCGGTGATGTCGTCAGGAATATTCAGTTCAACGTAACGGCTGATAAAGTTGCCCCACAGCGGTCCGGCAATAATCATCCCCGGGATTGCCGCGCACAGGCCAATCAGAATCATCCAGCCGAAATCTGCGTGCATTTGGGAAGCCAGCAGCATCGGTGCAGGCCCTGGCAGCAGGAATGCCGCCGCCGCAGCGACGCCCGCAAACAGAGGGATCACGAGCTTCACCAGGTTAGTCCCGGTGTGGCGTGCCATCGAGAACGCAACGCTAATCAGCAGTACGATAGCCACTTCGAAGAACAGCGGCAGCGCACAGATAAGACCGGCAATACCGATCGCGTAGTGCGCACGGCTGTTGCCGAACGATTTCAGCATTTTGACGGCAATCTGATCGACCGCGCCGGTTTCATGCAAAATCTTGCCGAACATCGCGCCAAGCGCGACCACAATCGCCAGGAATCCCAGCGTACCACCCATGCCTTTTTCCATGGTTTCCGCGATTTTAATCAGCGGCATACCGGAGAAAAGACCGGCACCAATAGAAACCACCATCAAAGCCAAGAAGGCGTGCATACGCGCCTTCATGACTAAAAACAGCAGCAGGACAACGGAGCCCACTGCCGTTAAAACTAACGATAAAGTTGTCACGCGTTACGGCCTTTGTTAATTACATCAATCGTGCTGTCGATAACACCATCCAGCGGCTGATCGATATCAACCACCAGCACGTCACGCTCTTCAGCGCCCGGCTCTTGCAGCGTTTCAAACTGGGTAACTAGCATCTGCGTTTTGAAGAAATGACCTTTACGCGCCTTCAGGCGGCTTTCAATCACTTCAAAATCACCTTTCAGATAGACGAAAGAAAGATTCGGGTTACCTTCACGCAGAATGTCGCGGTACGCTTTTTTCAGCGCAGAGCAGACAATCAGCGACACTTTATTGGTACGTTGCATGGCAAATGCTGCGTCATTCAACGCTTGAAGCCATGGTTTGCGGTCATCATCGTTCAGCGGCTCGCCGGAAGACATCTTGACGATATTGCTGCGCGGGTGCAGGAAATCGCCATCAAGAAATGCCGCATTCAGGCGATGCGCGACTTCGCTAGCAACGGCAGATTTACCGCTGCCGGATACGCCCATCAGTACATAGACGTGGTGATCGTGGTTAGTCGTGCTCAAGGCGTCCTCCTGTTGGGCACCAAATTGTTACGGGTAACTGTTATCGGTAACATTGTCCGGCCGCACAAGTGGATAAGCAATAACCATTCGTGCCGGAAGTGAATTCGAAGTGAATATGTGTGATCTAGTTCAAATTTGTTAGGGCTAAATAGAACCGCCCGGTGACAAAGTGAAACCTAAATCTAACATTTTCGGCGTAACTGATTCACCGCGAATGCGCGCGAGCAGCCGCTCTGCGCCAATGCGCCCCATACGTTCACGCGGGGTCAGCACGCTGGCAAGACGCGGTTCCATAACCTGGCCAATGTCATGGCCGTGGAAACCGGCAATCGCAATATCGTCGGGAATTTTCAGCCCCAGGCGCTGGCACTCAAACGCCGCGCCAACCGCTAGGTCATCGTTGGTACAAAAGATGCCATCCAGTTGGGAGAATTCGCGTCGCGCCTGACGCATCAGTTCAATACCGGAGGTATAAGAAGAGGACTGCTCCACCATCACGCTGTACGGCGTGAGGCCAGCGTCGAGCATCGCCTGTTCGTAGCCTTTCTGTTTGATGATAGTACGTTCATCAAGACGCGCCCCTAAATAGGCAATGTGACGATGGCCGCGGGCGATAATCGCCGCCGTCATCTGGCGCGCCGCCTCGAAGTTGTCAAAGCCCACGGCAATATCCAGACACGGGGATTGACTGTCCATCAGCTCCACCACGGGGATCCCGGCGACTTCAATCATCTTCAGGGTGCGAGGAGTATGGGTACGTTCGGTGAGAATAAGGCCGTCGATATTCCATGAAAGCATGGACTCCAGACGTTCCTGCTCCATCTCCGGCTTATAGCCGTAGTGCGCCAACATGGTCTGGTAGCCATAAGCATCGGTTACGCTTTCCACGCCACGCAGCACTTCTGCGAAGACCTGGTTGGTTAATGACGGCAGCAGCACGCCAATTGCGCGACTGGTGGAGTTGGAAAGGATGTCGGGAGCGCGGTTAGGGATGTAACCCAGATCATCAAGAGCCACCGCAATTTTTCCGCGCAGCGCCTCGGAAACCTGTTCCGGGTTGCGTAAAAAACGGCTTACCGTCATTTTGGTCACGCCAACGCGATCCGCGACATCCTGAAGTACGGGTCTTTTCTTTTTCATCGTCCAGAGGCAAACAAAAGTGAAATATTGCTGAAGTTTACCACGGAGATGACGCAACCTCCCCGCCAGATTGGGGAGGTTGTACTATTTATTTAAGGCGGATCAAACTGGAGGCAGATCGAAGAGCAAAATTTCACTTTCGCTGTCCGCATGCACCGAAATTGCCTGCTCATCCCAGATAGCCAAGCCATCGCTGGTGGTCGCTTTCGTACCATTGATGCTCACTTCACCTTTCACCACCTGGATCCAGACGCGGCGGTCGGCGGAGATCTGGTGAACCGACTGTTCGCCTTTTGCCAGCGCCCAACGGTACAGCTCCATATCCTGATACACCTTCAGCGAACCGTCACGCGCGTCCGGTGACAGCACCAGCTGTTTGCCCTGCTCGGCGTCAAAGCGACGCTGTTCATAGCGCGGCGTGATGCCCGTTGTTTCTGGAATGATCCAGATCTGGTACAGATGCAGTTTGTCGGTGGCGCTTGGGTTGTACTCGGAGTGACGTACGCCGGTGCCGGCACTCATAATCTGGAACTCACCCGCCGGAACCTGCTCTTTGTTACCCATGCTGTCCTGGTGCTCCACGGCGCCTTCCAGAACATAAGTCAGGATTTCCATGTCTTTGTGCGGGTGAGTGCCGAAGCCCTGACCAGCATCAATCACGTCATCGTTAATGACGCGCAGCGCGGAGAATCCCATAAAATTCGGGTCGTAATAGTCAGCAAAAGAGAAGGTATGCCAAGAATCCAGCCAACCATGATTTGCGTGACCACGTTCGTTTGCTTTACGTAAGAAAATCATTTGCTACCCCCTCATGTTTTCGATGAAACAAGTTTGGACGTAAACGGCTTGGGATGATAGTGGGTGAAAATTGACGCCTCTAGTCAAAAAATATGAACAAGACGAGAGGCGCAAATAGTGTCGACTTTAGAGGGTCACGGTGGCTGGAGATGGCTGGGCAAAGCCGCGTTCAAGGATCTCCATGTTGGTCAGAGCATCAGTTTCACTGACGAAGTTTTCGCAGCCGTTGACGATGGTGTCGTACAGCGCATCGTACACCCGTCCGTAGTCACCGGTTTCGACGGCAATCTCTTCACGGATGGTATTCCCTTCGTTATCGACGTATTCCAACAGGCCAACGCTGCTATCGGCACCAAAACCCGGGTCGCCCGGCATGATATAGGCCTTCAGACTGGTTTCCTGCTGGTCGATACCGTATTTGATAAATGAGCCCTTATGGCCGTGAACGATGAATTTCGGATATTCAAGCTTCACCAAATGGCTGCTTTTGACGATCGCTTTTAGGTCGCCGTAGAACAGCTGCGCCTCAAAGGTATCATCCGGATTGGCCTTGTTGCGTAGATGGCGAATATCGTAAGACACCTGCTGAGGGCGGCCAAACAGCGAGATGATTTGATCCATCGTATGTACACCAAGACCGTAGAACACACCATCCTGCGGCAGACCCGGCTTGCCGCCATCGACCGGACGGTAGCTGTCGAAGTGGTTTTCAATTTCCACAATCTGCCCCAGCTTACCGCTCTCGATAACCTTTTTAACCGTCAGGAAGCAAGAGTCAAAGCGGCGGTTCTGGTACGGAGAAATGGTTAACCCTTTGCTTTTTGCCAACGCAAACAAGGCTTTTGCCTCGGCAAGCGTCGGGGTGAATGGCTTTTCGACTAGCACGTTCTTACCCGCTTCCAGCGCCTGTTTTGCATATTCAAAGTGGCTATCAGCATGGGTGCACACCACCACCAGCTTCACCTGCGGGTCTTGCAGAATGTCGTCCAACTCACTGGTGAAGTGGATATGGGCGTACTGCGGGAGCTGTTCGTCCGCTTTTGGGCTACGGCGATAGATGTGCGCCACATGCCAATCGGCTTTACGGTGCAAAACATACGGAAGGTGGTAACGCGTGGCGCTTTTGCCAAAGCCAATGAAGGCACAGTGTAGGGTCATGGTTCAGTCCTTTTGAAATGGTTGCTGAACACCATAGCGTAACTGCAGACAAAAAAAAGCCAGCGTTAAGCTGGCTAAAGTAATACTGGAAGCAATGTGAGCAATGTCGTGCTTTCAGAAGCTCCGCAAGGACGCCCTGAATGCAGGACAATAATAATCATTCTCATTCGCACTTGTCCATCATTTTTTGCAAAAAAAGCTAATTGACGCACGTTTCGAAATCAATAATGTTAAAGAGGACTTTTAACCGCAAAAGGAAATGAAGAATGAGTGACATAGCGATCCGCCATGCCGAAGCCAGCGATTACGACGCAATCCGTCAAATCCACGCCCAGCCGGAGGTGTACCACAACACGCTACAGGTTCCTCATCCTTCAAGCCATATGTGGGAAGAACGTCTAGCCGACCGTCCTGGCGTTAAACAACTGGTAGCCTGCATTGACGGGCAGGTTGTGGGACATCTTACCATCGACGTTGCCCAACGCCCGCGCCGCAGCCACGTCGCCGATTTTGGTATTTCCGTTGATTCCCGCTGGCAAAATCGCGGCGTCGCCAGCGCACTGATTCGCACCATGATAGACATGTGCGATAACTGGCTGCGCGTCGATCGCATCGAATTGACCGTGTTTGTGGATAACGCCCCCGCAGTGGCGGTGTATCAGAAACATGGATTTGAGATTGAAGGCACGGGCCGCAAGTATGGCCTGCGCAACGGCGAGTATGTGGATGCGTACTTTATGGCACGAGTGAAGGGGTGACCCTCACCCCGGCCCTCTCCCTAGAAGGGAGAGGGGGAAGACAATCTCACCCACCGCACTTAACGGTCCCCTCTCCCTTTCAGAGAGAGGGTTAGGGTGATGGTAAACTAAAACCCCGCCGTTAAATCTCCAGGTGAACGCGGGTCAGATGCGCCATACAGCGTGCCGTCCGGCCCCACCATAATGCTTTGCGTGCTGCCCATCGCCTCTTTCAGCACCACTTTCTGCCCCTTTTCTTCCAGCAGCTTTATGGTATCCGGGCTAAAGCCCTTCTCCACCCTCAGCTCGTCCGGCAGCCACTGATGGTGGAAACGCGGCGCGTTAGTGGCTTCCGCCACGTTCATCCCAAAGTCGACGGTATTCACCACCATTTGCAGCACTGTCGTGATGATACGGCTGCCACCAGGGCTACCGGTCACCAGCCAGGTTTTGCCGTCTTTGACCACAATCGTTGGCGACATCGATGACAGCGGACGTTTTTTCGGCCCCACCGCGTTGGCATCACCGCCGACCAGCCCATAGACATTCGGCACGCCAGGCTTGGCCGAGAAGTCATCCATTTCATTGTTCATCAGAATGCCCGTATTCCCCGCCACAATGCCGGTGCCGAAAACGGTATTCAGCGTATAGGTCACCGCGACCGCATTGCCGTCCTTATCCACCACGGAGAAATGCGTGGTCTGGTTGCTCTCATACGGCGCCAGCTTGCCGGGCTTAATCTCGCTAGACGGTTTGGCCTTATTGAGATCAATCTCTCCGGCAATCGATTTGGCGTAGGCTTTGCTGGTCAGCGCCTGCCACGGCACCTTCACAAAATCCGGGTCGCCGAGATATTCCGAGCGGTCGGCGTAGGCGTGTTTCTCCGCTTCCGCCATCACCTGCATGGCGTCGGCGCTGCCGAAGCCGTATTTATGCAGGTCAAAATTTTCAAGGATATTGAGGATTTGCACGATATGAATGCCGCCGGAAGACGGTGGCGGCATGGAAAACACCTCATAACCACGGTATTTCCCGCCAATAGGCGTACGTTCAACCGCCTTGTAGTTTGCCAGATCGGCTTTGCTCATCAGGCCGCCGTTATTGTGCATCTCGTCGGCAATCTGAGCGGCGATTTCCCCTTTATAGAATGCATCCGGCCCGCTCTGCGCAATTAAGGTCAGGCTTTTTGCCAAATTTGCCTGTACCAGTTTATCGCCCTTCTCCAGCGGTTCGCCGTCTTTCCAGAAAATGGCTTTGCTGTTGGCGTGGTTTGGCAGCACTTCACTGCCATAGGTTTTCAGATCGTCGGCCAGCGCATCGTTAACCACAAAACCGTCCTGCGCCAGCTTAATTGCGGGCTGAATAACGGTATTTAGCGGCAGCGTGCCGTACTTTTCCAGCGCCAGTGAAAAGCCCGCGACGGTGCCCGGCGTGCCGGAGGCGAGATGTGAGGTCAGCGATTTTTTGCTATCCGGATTCCCCTGATCGTCTAGGAACATATCGCGGCTTGCCTGCTCAGGCGCCATTTCGCGGAAGTCTATCGCTGTCGTTTTGCCGTCTTTGGTGCGCAGCATCATAAAACCACCGCCGCCAAGATTTCCCGCTTGCGGATGCGTAACCGCCAGCGCATAGCCAACGGCTACCGCCGCATCGACGGCATTGCCGCCCTGACGCAGAATATCGACCCCCACCTGCGTCGCCAACCCATCGACCGAGGCCACCATGCCCTGACGGGCGCGAACCGGATGGAAGACATCTTCTTCTACGCCATAAGAAACCGGCGGCGGTGCGGAAATGGCGCTAAAACAGCTTCCTGCGAGCAGGGCAGCAAGCGCCACCCGGCATAAAAATGACGGCTTTATCATCAGCATAATTCTCCAGAGTATTGGGGGAAGCCCCGCATTAAGCCTGGTTCATAATGCTGAAATAATCCTCGTTATGGCTGGAAAGGAGTAAACTTAAGGAATCCCCTAAAAGGAGGAAAGACGATGAAACGACTATTGATTCTCGCGGCACTGCTGCCGTTCACCGCGCTTGCCGCGCCGCTTAATGTCGACAATAACCCAAACCAGCCGGGTTATGAGATCCCCAGCCAGCAGCGGATGCAGTCGCGAATGCTAAACCAACAGCAGCAAAATAAAGGAATGCTGAATCAACAGCTTAAGGTGCAGACGCAGCAACAGCAGCAGCATCTGCAAAATCAGATGAACAACAACCAACAGCGTATTCAGCAAACGCAGCCTGGCATGCTGAACACGCCGAGCACGAAGCCTGTTGCCCCTCGCAACGGCGACATGCTGAAGCAGTATTAGGGCTGGAAGTTCGGGCCAATCACATCAATCGCATCGGTACAGATGCTGTTAACGCCCCAGCGTAAAAGCTCTGCTGCGCGCTGGGGATTATTCACCGTATACACCAGAATCTTCAGCCCGGCCTCGTGCAGCGCATTGACTCGCGCTTCATCCAGCAGGCGGTGATTAAGGTGAATAGACACGCAGCCCAAACGTGTCGTCAACTCGCGCCAATCATCGCGCCACTCATCGAGCAGTAAACCACGCGGCAGCTCCGGTGCGGCAAGTTGGGCGGCTTCTAGCGCATCAATTTCAAATGATGATAATAGCGGCGGCGTCATGTCGGCCCACAGTTCACGGGCGGCCAACGCCACCACTTTGCCGGTCAGCGGCCCGGTGCCGGTGGTCGGTTTAATTTCAATATTTGCCATCATGCCGTGCTGGCGGCAGCGTTCCGCCACCTGAGAGAGCAGCGGTAACGGTTCGCCCTTAAAGCCGCTGCTAAACCAGCTTCCCGCATCTACCCGCAGCAGATCCTGCCAGCTCAATTCCCCGGCCACGCCCCAGCCATTGCTGGTGCGTTCGAGGTTGTCATCATGCAGCAAAAAAATCTGCCCATCTTTCGATAGCTTAGCGTCAAACTCGATCATCGTATGACCGTAGTGCGCGCCAGCATCAATCGCCGCGAGGGTATTTTCCGGTGCCAGTTTACCGCCGCCACGGTGGGCGACGATGTGGGGATAAGGCCAGTTATTCATACGCGTAGTCCTGTTTCACCTTCAAAGAGATGCAGGTGTTCATCCGGCAGATGCAGCCACAGCGTGGTGCCTGCATTGGGGCGTAGCTGGTGCGGCAGACGAACCACCATTTTCTGCTCACCAAAACGTCCGTGCGCTAGGTTATCAGCACCTAAAATTTCCAGCGTATCGACCACCATCGGCACGCCGTTTTCCGCCTGCGAGCTTAGCGCAATATGTTCCGGGCGCAAACCCAGCGTCATGCGACGTCCGGCAAATTCACGACGCGCCTGCGGCAGAGGCAGTTGCATACCGTTCGCCAGCACAAAGCGGGAGCCAGAATCATCCATTTGCCCATCCAGCAGGTTCATCGCCGGGCTACCGATAAAGCTTGCCACAAAGCGGCTGGCTGGCTTTTCATACACTTCCACCGGGGTTCCTATCTGCTCGGCAATCCCTTTGTTCATCACCATCACCCGCTGGGCAAGGGTCATCGCCTCGACCTGATCGTGGGTAACGTACAGCGAGGTGGTTTTCAGGCGGCGGTGAAGATGTTGCAGTTCGAGGCGCATCTGCACGCGCAGCTTGGCATCGAGGTTCGACAGCGGTTCATCAAACAGGAACACCGCCGGATCACGGACGATGGCGCGCCCCATCGCCACGCGCTGACGCTGGCCGCCGGATAGCTCCCGCGGGCGGCGTTTTAGCAGGCCATCTAGCTCAAGAATCCGCGCTGCTTCCTGCACCTTCTCGGCAATGTGCGCCTTGCCCATGCCGCGAATTTTCAGCCCCCAGGCCATGTTCTCTTCCACGCTCATGTGCGGGTAGAGTGCGTAGTTCTGAAACACCATCGCAATACCGCGATCTTTCGGCTCCATTTCGGTGACGCGCTTGCGGTCAATCCAGATGTCGCCGCTGGTCACACGCTCCAGCCCGGCTACCATTCGCAGCAGGGTTGATTTACCGCAGCCCGACGGGCCGACCATCACAATGAATTCCCCATCCGCCACGTCCAGCGTCAGCGGTTGGATAACCTGGGTTTTGCCGTCCCAGCTTTTGGTTACTGCCTGTAGTTTTAAACCAGCCATTTTTATTTCTCACTATCGACCAGGCCACGCACAAACGCGCGCTGCATGGCTAAAACGATGACAACCGGAGGGATAAGCGTCAGCAGCATCGCTGCCATCACCTGGTTCCATTGCGTGGTGCCTTCACCGGTAGCGATCATCCCTTTGATGCCCGCCACGGCGGTGCCGAGGTTCACGTCGGTGATAATTAACAGCGGCCACAGATACTGGTTCCAGCCGTAGATAAAGGTAATCACGAACAGCGCCGCCAGATTGGTTTTCGACAGCGGCAGCACGATGTCGCGGAAAAAGCGCATCGGTGACGCACCATCAATGCGCGCCGCTTCAATCAGCTCGTCCGGCAGGGTCATAAAGAACTGACGGAACAGGAAGGTGGCGGTAGCGGACGCCATCAGCGGTAGCGTCAGGCCAGCGTAACTGTCGAGCATCTTCAGGTTGGCAATCACTTCCACCGTCGGGAAGATGCGCACCTCAACCGGCAGCATCAGGGTGATAAAGATCATCCAGAAGAACAGATTACGCAGCGGGAAGCGGAACCAGACAATGGCGAAAGCCGAGAGCATCGACACCGCGATTTTGCCGACGGTAATGGCAAAGGCCATGATGAAGCTGTTGAGCATCATCAACCAGAACGGCGCGCTGTTGGCCCCCACGCCGTTGACCCAAATCGCTTTCATATTTTCAAACAGATGGCCGCCGGGGATCAGCGTCATCGGTGTTTCAAACACCGCTTTGTTATCCAGCGTCGCCGCGGTAAACGCGACGTACAGCGGGAATAAAATCACCACAATCCCGAGGATCAACATGGTGTGGCTGAATATCGTCAGCCCGCGACGGTTCTCAATCATTGGTAGCGCACCTTTCTTTCCACGTAGCGGAACTGCACCACGGTCAGGATGATGACGAGGAACATCAGCACTACCGACTGCGCGGCGGAGGCCGAGAGATCCAGCCCGGCAAAGCCTTCGCGGTAAATCTTGTAGATAAGCGTGGTAGTGGCCTGCACCGGCCCGCCGGCGGTCGCGGCGTCAATCACCGGGAAGGTGTCGAAGAAGGCGTACACAAGGTTCACCACCAGCAGGAAGAAGCTCACCGGCGCAATCAGCGGCAGCGCCAGCTTGAAGAAGCGGCGAATGGGGCCAGCACCGTCAATCGCGGCGGCTTCCACCAGCGAGCGAGGTATGGATTGCAGCGCGGCGAAGAAGAACAGGAAGTTGTAACTTATCTGCTTCCACACTGAAGCAAAGACCACCAAGAACATCGCCTGTCCACTGTTTTGCGCGTGGTTCCAGTCATAGCCGAATTCACCGAGGAAATGGGTAATCAACCCGCGTCCGGGGTTAAATAAGAAGATCCACAGCACGGCAGCGACGGCATGCGCGACGGCGTAAGGCAGCAACATCAGCGTCTGATACAGACGGCTGCCGCGCACCACGTAATCCACCAGCGCGGCAAAGAACAGCGACACCAACAGGCCGCTAATCGTTACCATGGCGCTGAATTTGATAGTCGTCCAGAAGGAATCGAGGTAGTAGCTGTCGTGGAACAGCGTGACGAAGTTATCTAGGCCGACAAACTGGCTGGATAGACCAAAGGGGTCAACGCTTTGCAGCGAATACCACAGCGCTTCGCCAGCGGGCCAGATAAAGAAGATAACGGTGATAATCAGCTGCGGGGCAACCAATGCATAGGGCAGCCAGCGGGATTTAAACACCGGACGGGATGATGACATGAAGGTTTTATTCCTGAGCAGTGCCGGATGGCGCTACGCTTATCCGGCCTACATGAACACGTAGGCCGGGTAAGGCGAAGCCACCACCCGGCATTTCACATTAAGACTTGGTCGATTGCTCGAAGCGGCGCAGCAACTGATTCCCGCGCTCAACCGCAGAATCCAGCGCCTGCTGAGGCGTTTTCTTCCCGGTCCACACGCTTTCCAGCTCTTCATCAACGATGGTACGGATCTGCGGCATGTTGCCCAGACGCAGCCCTTTGGTGAACGGCAACGGTGGCTTGTTCAGCATCTGACGAGTGGCAATATCTGCACCTGGGTTCTTGTCATAGAAACCCTGCTGACGCGTCAGATCGTAGGCTGCGGTAGTGATTGGCAGGTAGCCGGTTTTCTGGTGCCATTCGGCAGCAATTTCCGGTTTGGCCAAGAACTCGAGGAATTTCGCTACACCGGTGTAGGTCTCTTTGTCTTTACCCTGCATTACCCACAGGCTTGCCCCGCCGATAATGGCGTTCTGCGGTGCGCCCTTCACGTCGGCATCGTAAGGCATCATGCCCACGCCGTAGTTGAATTTGGCGTACTGGCGAATGTCTGCCAGCGAGCCGGAAGAGGCGGTGGTAATGGCGCAGTCGCCGTTGTAGAACTTCTCGGTGGACTCATCTTTACGGCCAAAGTAGCTGAAATCGCCCTTCTTATTCAGCTCTTCCAGCAGCGCGATGTGTTTCACCTGTTCCGGCTTGTTGAACTCCAGTACCGCGTCGGTGCCGTCGAAGCCGTTATTTTTAGTGGCGACAGGCAGGCCGTGCCAGGCGCTGAAGTTTTCAATCTGGATCCAACCCTGCCAGCCGCTGGCGTAGCCGCACTTCATTCCCGCAGCTTTCAGCTTAGCGGTGTACTCCGCCAGATCCTGCCAGGTTTTTGGCGGCTGATTCGGATCTAAACCGGCTTTTTTGAAGGCGTCTTTGTTGTAGTACAACACCGGCGTGGAGCTGTTAAACGGCTGGGAGAGCAGATGTCCAGTTTTGGAATCGGTGTAGTAACCGGAAACCGTCGGCACAAACTGAGATTCGTCGAACTTGATCCCGGCATCGCTAAACACCTGATAGACCGGCTTAATCGCCTTCGAGGCCATCATCGTCGCGGTGCCGACTTCATACACCTGTAACAGCGCCGGTGCGTTGCCGGTACGGAACGCGGCGATACCTGCGCTGAGGCTCTGTTCGTAGTTGCCTTTGTATACCGGCTGAATCTTGTAATCCGGGTTGGCGGCGTTAAAGCGCTGCGCCAGAGAATCGACCTCTTTACCCAATTCCCCTTCCATTGAATGCCAGAATGGAATGGTGGTGACTGCCATAGCCTGGCCTGCGAATGCCAAACTCATTGCCAATCCTAAAGCTGTATGTCGTAACGATATCATCGGTTATCTCTCTTTTTGTGCCGGGATGCGCGATATCACGCGTTTTATGTTCGCGGGGGTAACATGACATGCTCGAATGACAGAAAAATAACTTTTTTATTACAAAAAAAAGATAGTAAGGCGACAAAGGGATGGCAAGGCGGTGACGGCTGTAAGAAGGGAAAGTGGGAGCTAAGGCACGGATATATACGATACAGATGGTCCGCCGGATGGCGATGCTCATGCATCTTATCCGGCCTACGGGAATGTGTAGGCCAGATAAGTCGTTTACGCCGACGATATGCCGGGTGGCAAAGGGTTATCCGCCGAGGTACGCGCTGCGCACCGCTTCGTTGGCCAGCAACGCATCACCGGTGTCTTCCAGCACGACGTGACCGTTTTCCAGCACGTAGCCACGGTCAGCGAGCTTCAGCGCCTGGTTGGCGTTCTGCTCGACGAGGAAGATGGTCATGCCCTGCTCACGCAGTTGCTCGATGGTGTCAAAGATTTGCTGAATGATAATCGGCGCCAGCCCCAGTGAAGGCTCGTCCAGCAGCAGCAGTCGCGGCTCGCTCATCAGCGCACGGCCAATGGCCAGCATCTGCTGTTCGCCACCGGACATGGTGCCCGCCCGTTGCAAACGACGTTCATGCAGACGCGGGAACAAGTCATAAACCCACTTAATACGTTCCTGGAACTGGTCGCGTTCGGCAAAAAAGCCGCCCATCGCCAAGTTCTCTTCCACCGTCATGCGCGAAAAGACGCGGCGTCCTTCTGGCACGATCGCCACCGCTTCACGCATGATCTTCGCCGTCTGCCAGTCGGTAATGTCTTTATCATCAAAGACAATACGCCCACTGGTCGCGCGTGGATCGCCGCACAGCGTGCCGAGCAGCGTGGTTTTACCCGCCCCGTTCGCCCCAATCAGGGTGACGATTTCCCCCTGATTGATATGCAGACTCACATCATGCAGCGCCTGAATTTTGCCATAGTGGGCGCTGACTTTATCAAACGATAACATCACTTTATCCATTTTATGCCTCACCCAGATAAGCGCGAATAACGTCCGGGTTGTTGCGGATCTCTTCCGGTGTGCCGTTGGCCAACGGTGTGCCCTGATTCACCACATAAATGCGATCGGAAATCCCCATCACCAACTTCATATCGTGCTCAATCAGCAAAATGGTGGTGTTGTGATGATTACGCAGCTCGGCAATCAACTCATCGAGCTCCTTAGTCTCTTTCGGGTTGAGACCTGCCGCCGGTTCATCAAGCATTAGGATTTCCGGCTGTGTCACCATGCAGCGGGCGATTTCCAGACGACGCTGGTCACCGTAAGCCAGGTTACTGGCCTGACGGTTGGCGTGTTCCAGTAGGCCGATGCGCTCAAGCCAAGTGGCAGCACGATCCAGCGCTTCGCTCTGTGCACGCTTGAACGCTGGCGTTTTCAGCAGTCCGGAAAAAACGCCGGTTTTTAGCTGCAGATGCTGTGCGACCAGCAGGTTTTCAATCACCGTCATCTCGCGAAACAAGCGCACGTGCTGGAAAGTACGCACCACGCCCATGCGGGCAATCTGCTGACCCGGCAGCCCTTCCAGATGCTGGTCACGCAGCATAATGGTGCCGCCAGTCGGTTTGTAGAAACCGGTCAGGCAGTTAAAGACCGTGGTTTTGCCGGCTCCGTTCGGGCCAATTAGCGAAACAATTTCCTGAGGATGCAGTTCTAGATCGACGTTATTGACCGCCAGTAGGCCACCAAAACGCATCATCAGGCCGTTAACGGATAATAATGGCTGACTCATGCCTGCTCTCCTTCTTTCGCTTTCCCGCTTTTCATCTTCAGCTGTGGACGGGTCATCGGCAGAAGCCCCTGCGGGCGCCAGATCATCATCAGCACCATCAAACCACCGAGCATCAACATGCTGTACTCGTTGAAATCACGCATCAGCTCACGCGACACCACCAGCAGGATAGCCGCCAAGATCACCGCAAACTGCGACCCCATACCGCCCAGCACCACAATCGCCAGCACAAATGCCGACTCGGCAAAAGTGAACGATTCCGGGCTGACGAAGCCCTGACGGGCGGCGAACAGCGTACCGGCGAATCCGGCAAACGCGGCACTGATGGTGAAGGCAGTCAGCTTGATCCGCGTTGGGCTTAAGCCCAGCGAACGGCAAGCGATTTCATCTTCACGCAGCGCTTCCCACGCGCGGCCCAGTGGCATACGCAGCAGGCGGTTAATCACGAACAGGCTCAGCACTACCAGCAGCAGCGCCACTAGATAGAGGAAAATCACCCGGTCAGAAGGGTCATATTTGACGCCGAAGAAGTTGCTGAAGGTATCCCAGCCGCCTTCACGTGCGCTACGGCTGAACTCCAACCCAAAGAAGGTCGGTTTCGGGATCTGGCTAATACCGTTCGGGCCACCGGTCACTTCGGTGTTGTTCAGCAGCAAAATACGGACAATTTCACCAAAACCTAAGGTCACAATCGCCAGGTAGTCACCGCGCAATCTCAGCACCGGGAAGCCAAGCAGGAAGCCCGCCGCCGCCGAAACCAGCCCCGCCAACGGCAGGCAGGTCCAGAAGCCTAAGCCGTAGTAGTGGTTCAGCAACGCGAAGGTGTAGGCGCCAATTGCATAGAAGCCACCGTAACCCAGCACCAGCAGGCCAGACAGCCCGACCACGACGTTCAGACCCAGACCTAGGATGATGTAAATCATGGTCAGCGTGGCGATATCTACCGTCCCGCGCGAGACCATGAACGGCCACGCTACAGCGATAACCAGCAGTGCTATCAAGAACAGCTTCTGTTTAACGGTTGAGCCATCAATGGCCGGCAGAATAAACTTCGGCCCGGAGACGCTTTTCAACCCTTTCAGGAACAGCGGGCGCAGCATCTGGAAGAGAAACACCACCGCAGTGCCGATATAGATCCACTGCCAGCGGATATCCGCTGCGTTGCCAACAACCAGTTTGGTACCATCAAGCTGCAGCTGAACGCCCATAAAGACGCCCGCCAACACAAAGAACATCGCCGCCGACAGCAGCGCCATCGCAAATTGCATCGGTTTCATACTTTCTCTACCTCCGGGCGACCCAGGATGCCTGTTGGCATCACCAGCAGCACCACGATCAGCAGCGCAAACGACACCACGTCTTTGTATTCAGTACTCAAATACGCCGACGACAGCGCTTCTGCGATACCGAGGATCAGCCCGCCAATCATCGCCCCCGGAATACTGCCGATCCCGCCAAGCACGGCAGCGGTAAAGGCTTTCATCCCGGCCATAAAACCGATGTACGGGTTAATCACACCGTAGAACTGGCCCAGCAGTACGCCAGCCACCGCCGCCATTGCCGCACCGATGACAAAAGTCAGGGCGATAACGCGGTCGGTGTTGATGCCCAGCAAGCTGGCCATTTTCAGGTCTTCCGCGCAGGCGCGACAGGCGCGGCCCATCCGCGAGTAGCGGATAAACAGCGTCAGCGCCAGCATGGCGGCGAAGGTCACAATCCAGATAACCAGCTGCATGGTGGTGATAGAGGCGGAGAAATTCTCGCTCGAACCAACAATCCACTGGCCGTTGAACAGGCTCGGCAGCGCCACGTCACGGGAACCTTCGGTCAGGCTGACGTAGTTTTGCAGGAAGATAGACATACCGATGGCGGAAATCAGCGCAATCAGACGTTTGGAGTTACGCACCGGGCGGTAGGCCACCCGTTCGATACTCCAGCCGTAGGCGCTGGCAATGACGATCGCCCCGACGAACCCTGCGGCCACCAGCAGCCAGCCAGTGTCGATGCCCATCATCATCAGCGCGGCGATGATCATAAAGGAGACATAACTACCGATCATGTACACCTCGCCGTGGGCGAAGTTGATCATGCCGATAATCCCATACACCATGGTGTAACCGATGGCGATCAGTGCGTAGGTGCTTCCCAGCGTAACGCCGTTAAACATCTGCTGCACAAAGTAGAGAAGCTGCTCTGACATAAATTAGCCTTTTGCTACCCCCGCGGATCTACGCCCGTCGGGTGGGAAATGAAGGTTACTTCGCGACCGTTGACGAGCCGTCGGCGTGCCACTGGAAGACCCCGAATTCAAATCCTTTCAGATCGCCCCTTTCATCCCAGGAAAGCGGCCCAATCACGGTTTTAGCCCCGTGGGCTTTCAAATCTTTAATCAGCGCTAGTGGCTCATCGCTACCGGTGCGTTCCAGCGAGGTCGCCAGGGACTGAACGGCAGCATAGGTGATCCACACGTACGGACCGCTTGGATCTTTCTTCTGCGCTTTCAGGGCATTCACGATAGCGCCGTTTGCCGGGTCCTGGTCATAGCGTTTTGGCATAGTAACCAGCATGCCTTCACCGGCATCACCCGCAATGTTCGACAGCGAGGCGTTGCCGACGCCCTCTGGCCCCATAAACTGGGTTTTCAGGCCGACCGCGCGCGCCTGACGCAGCATCTGGCCCATTTCTGGGTAATAGCCGCCGTAGTAAACAAAGTCGATATTCTCTTTTTGCAGACGCGCCAGCAGCGCTGAGAAATCTTTTTCACCGGCAGTAATACCGTCGAAGAAGACGATGTTTGCCTTCGCCGCTTTCAGGCTTTCCTGAACCGAACGTGCCAGCCCTTCACCGTACTGCTGCTTGTCGTGAATAATGGCGATACGCTGCGGTTTCACCTTATTCAGAATATAGTTCGCCGCCGTCGGCCCCTGAGAGGAGTCGAGGCCTGCGGTGCGCATGATGTATTGATAGCCGCGCTGGGTCAGCTCCGGGTTAGTGGCCCCCGGAGAGATCATCAGGATGCCTTCATCTTCATAGATGTCAGAAGCGGGCTGTGTGGAAGAAGAGCACAGGTGGCCGATAACGTATTTAATGCCGTCGTTAACAATTTTGTTGGCAACCGCTACCGCCTGTTTTGGATCACAAGCGTCGTCGTACTCTACGCCGACCAGCTTGTCACCTTTAATACCGCCTTTGGCATTAATGTCTTTAATGGCCTGGCGTGCGCCGTTGAACTCCATGTCACCCCACTGCGCGACCGGGCCGGACATCGCCCCAACCACCGCAACTTTAATATCGGCAGCCATCGCTGCCTGTGACATAGCCAGTGCGACCATCCCTGCAATAACTGTTTTTGTATTCCTTTTCATACTTCGGGACCCCATTCGTGATGTCGTGTTTACACGTCGTTGCGTGTATATATTTTGTAATTCAGCGGTTAAAAAGCATTCTGTACTTTTAATATACAACGCTACTTTTGCCATTATCTTTAATGGGTTAGCGCAGCTTTTTAATCAAAAACAGACTAAATTCTCTATTTTTCAGTCTATTAAGAAGAGATAATATTCTGATTTTCGCTATAGATAAACAAAAAAAAGTCCACTTTACAGCATAAAATAACGACATAATGAGCCGAATAAAACGCTGGATTTCAGGTTAAAATCCTGGTTATTTTTCGATCCATGATGTTTCAAACTGCCTGTTCAGATATCGAAAAATTAATCACCTGTTGAATGAGCCAAAAAGAGCAAGCATCTGGCCGAATAAATTGAGTACACTGACCGCAATTTTTGATCGTTGAGCAAACCACCGATGAAGCTAACCATTATTCGTTTAGAGACTTTTAGCGCCCAGGATCGTATCTGCCTCGGAAAGATCTGGCCGTCTGTTGTTGCCTCCGATCTGCGACTTGATGAAGCACATCGCCTGTATGCCGCCCGTTTCAACGAGCGTCTGCTCGCCGCCGTGCGCATTACGCTGGACGGCAATCAGGGGACGCTGGACGATTTATGTGTACGCGAAATTACCCGTCGCCGCGGCGTGGGTCAGTACTTGGTAGAAGAAGTGATGCGTGATAATCCGCAAATCGCCCGCTGGACGCTCAGCAAATCTGGCGTAGAAGAAAGCCTAGAGATGGCGGCCTTCGCCAAAGCGCTGGGCTTTGCCTCGCAGACCGAAGGCTGGGTTCGCGGGTAACGTATTTCCCGGAGTCGGCATAACCGCCTCGTCCGGGCTATACGCTGTAGGCCTGATAAGCGCAGCGCCATTAGGCGGTGCGGAGCAGATTGCCGGATGACGGCGTATGCCTTATCCGGCCTACATTAGTTTTTTACTTCGCGTCGGTCGCCGTGCCGTTAGCGTGCCAGTTAAAGATACCGAACTCGAAGCCTTTCAGGTCGCCTTTCGCATCCCATGACAGCGGTCCCATCACCGTATCAACGGTGCTCGCTTTCAGGAAGGTGGCAATCTCAGCCGGATCGGATGAGTGGTTCAAACCTGCTTGCAGAGACTGCAGTGCCGCGTAGGTGGTCCACACAAATGCGCCGCTCGGGTCTTGTTTCTTGGCTTTGATAGCATCCACAATCGGTTTGTTAGCTGGAACCTGGTCGTAGTTCTTCGGTTTGGTCACCAGTAAACCTTCTGCAGATTCACCCGCGATGTTAGACAGCGACACGTTCGCCACGCCTTCCGGCCCCATGAACTGAGTTTTCAGACCAGCCGCACGGGCTTGGCGCAGAATCTGCCCCATTTCCGGGTGATAGCCGCCGAAGTAAACGAAGTCGATATTCTCTTTCTTCAAGCGTGCCACCAAGGTGGAGAAGTCTTTTTCACCGGCGGTGATACCGTCAAAGAAGACGACGTTAGCGCCGCCTTTCTTCAGACCGTCCTGCACCGAGCGCGCCAGACCTTCGCCATACTGCTGCTTGTCATGGACGATAGCGATGCGCTGTGGCTTCACTTTCTCGATAATGTATTTTGCCGCCGTTGGGCCTTGGTCAGAGTCGAGGCCGGTGGTACGCAGGATCAGTTTATAACCACGTGCAGTCAGCTCTGGCGCCGTTGCCGCTGGGGTGATCATCAGAATGCCTTCGTCTTCGTAGATATCAGACGCTGGCTGCGTGGAGGAAGAGCACAGGTGACCGATAACGTACTTGATGCCATCATTCACCACTTTGTTAGCAACGGCGACCGCCTGTTTCGGGTCACAAGCATCATCATACTTCACGATTTCCAGCTTATTACCCTTGATGCCGCCCTTGGCGTTAATATCAGAAACCGCTTGTTCTGCACCGCTGAACTCCTGATCACCATACTGCGCAACCGGGCCAGACATCGCACCCACAACAGCAATTTTAATATTTTCTGCTAATGCCATATTGCTGAATGCCAGTGCAATACATCCTGCCAGTAACGCTTTGCCCTTCATATTCATCCTGAGGTTCCCCATTGTTATGGTTATTGCATTTGTTGTGATGTTGTTATTTAGCACATTATTCTTATATATAGCCTCAGCTAAGTATAAGATATTAATATTAAGGGACACTGCTCGTGCTTTTGCAGCATACTCTGCTAGAACATACCCCATTTTTATGGATTTGAAACGCGAAATTTGACGGATTTGTAACGTAAAAATGACAAAAAAAAGCCACTCATCGGAGTGGCCTAGAGCTTGGATGCATCCTCGGTGGTCGGCGGTAGCCGGCAATATCGCCAAGGCTGCCGCTGCCCCCTGAGGAAGGCTCAAACTATTCAGTCAGCGCCCGGCGGATCACTTCCAGCGCCTGCTGGAACTGTTTTTCCGGGATGGTCAGCGGGTAAAGGAAACGGATAACGTTGCCATACACGCCACAGCTCAACAGCAGCACGCCTTCGGCCAGCGCACGTTCCTGAACCAGTTTGGTGAACTCGGGAGACGGCTCACCGGTTTGCGGATCAACAAATTCAACCGCCACCATAGAGCCTAAACCGCGTACATCGGCAATCGCCGGACAGCTCTCGCGCGCCTTATTCAGCACTTCTATCAGATGTTGTCCCAGATGATTAGCTCGCGTGCACAGCGCCTCTTCTTCAATGACATCCAGCACCGCATGTGCTGCTGCAACAGCCAGCGGGTTGCCAGCATAGGTGCCCCCCAGACCGCCTGGGGCCGGGGCGTCCATCACGTCGGCGCGTCCGACAACGCCGGAAAGCGGGAAGCCCCCCGCAAGACTTTTCGCCATGGTAATCAGATCGGGTTTGACGCTATGGTAGTCCATCGCGAACAGCTTACCGGTGCGGGCAAAACCGGTCTGCACTTCGTCGGCAATCAGCAAAATACCGTGGCTATCACACAGCGCACGCAGTCCTTGCATAAAGTCAGCAGGAGCGACGTTAAAGCCGCCTTCACCCTGCACTGGCTCAAGGATAATCGCTGCTACCTGATCGGGGGCGATATCGGCTTTAAAAATATGGGTCAGGCTCTTTAGCGCCATTTCCGTGGTAACGCCGTGAGCGGCATTCGGATAGACACCATGATAGACAGAACCGGGGAACGGACCGAAGCCGATTTTGTACGGCGCAACTTTGCCGGTCAGTGCCATGGTCATAAAGGTGCGACCGTGGAAGCCGCCGCCGAAGGTAATAAGTCCCGGACGTTTGGTGTAGGCGCGAGCAATCTTCACCGCATTTTCCACCGCTTCCGCGCCGGTGCTGAAGAATGCGGTCTTCGCATTTCCGGCAATCGGTGCTGCGGCATTGATACGTTCTGCTAATGATACATAGCTTTCATAGGGCACGATTTGATAGGCGGTGTGGGTGAAAGCCTTCAGTTGATTCTCCACGGCGGCGATCACCTGCGGGTGGCGATGACCGGTGTTCAGCACCGCGATCCCGGCGGCAAAATCAATGTATTCATTGCCCTCAATATCCCACAGAGTGGCGTTTTCCGCGCGTTCAGCGTAGAAACCACACATCACGCCAACGCCGCGCGGCGTCGCCTGTAAACGCCGATGATTCAGTGACTCGTTACTCACGGTAAACCCCCTGCCGATAAAAGACGGAAAAATTCATAGCGCATATTGAGTTTTTGCCATCGTCTGAATTAACGCCAGCGACAAATGAGAAATAAGTAGAGGAAAGCGTGATGACGGTGGGAACGAACTTACTAATGCTAACAGCCGTAGGCCCGATAAGCGCAGCGCCATCGGGCAGTCCGGCGCAGATTGCCGGATGACGGCTACGCCTTATCCGGCCTACAAAACAAAAACCCCCGAATTCACATTCGAGGGTTTATTAGGCTCTTAGCAAAAAATCAGGCTTCGATAGCCGCACGCAATTTTTTCATCGCGTTCTTTTCAAGCTGACGCACACGCTCGGCGGAAACGCCATAGCGGTCGGCCAGTTCTTGCAGCGTAGACTTGTTGTCTTCATCCAACCAGCGGGCGCGAATGATGTCTTGGCTACGTTCGTCCAGACCCTGCATCGCGTCGGTCAGTTTGTTCGCCGCCTGCTCTTCCCAGTTGTCGTCTTCAATGCCGTCGGCAAAGTTGGACGATTTATCCTGCAGATAAAGCACCGGTGCAACGGCATGGCTTTCTGAATCATCGTCAGAAGACATGTCGAATGCCATATCCTGAGCCGACATACGTGATTCCATCTCGCGAACGTCTTTGCTAGACACGCCCAGCTCACGCGCAACCATTTCAACTTCGTCCTGATTAAACCAGCCCAGACGCTGCTTGTTTTTACGCAGGTTAAAGAACAGTTTACGCTGTGCTTTGGTGGTCGCCACTTTGACGATACGCCAGTTACGCAACACGTACTCGTGGATTTCCGCTTTGATCCAATGCACCGCAAAGGACACCAGACGAACGCCCACTTCAGGGTTAAAACGACGCACCGCTTTCATCAGGCCAATGTTGCCTTCCTGAATCAGGTCCGCCTGCGGTAGGCCATAGCCCGAATAATTACGAGCAATATGAACAACAAAGCGCAGGTGTGACAGGATCAGCGTTTTCGCCGCTTCCAGATCGCCCTCATAATGCAGTCGTTCAGCAAGCGCCTTTTCTTCATCAGCCGTCAACATCGGCCATGTGTTCGCAGCCCGGATATAAGATTCCAGGTTACCGACAGGGGCTAACGCTAAATTTCGCATTTCTTTGATCATTCAAATCCTCTCAATTCACTTCATACTGACGAAGGCTTGCCGCTATACGCAACAAACATGCCAGGCTCTATGAGCAACGAGAATAACATCCGCTCTTTTATCAGACAGTGAGTTTATCCACAAGTTCACTGCAACAGAGTGAATAAATTACGCACAAAATGTGACATACGATAGCCGCGAGGGCAGAAAGATGGGGTTTAAAAACGCATCCCCTGCGGACGTGAGTCGTCGCAGGGGGAGAGTATAACAGAACTTTATCAGTCGGGGGTAAAGTGGCGTAAATGTTGGACCGTGGCAAGCCAAGCTGCCACCCAGCCAATCATCGAGCACACCAGCAGCAACAGCAGGCACTCATCAAACGACAGTCCGCTGAGATTAAACTGCGTACCGAACACCTGCGCGACTTCCGTGACCGCCGAGGACAGACGCATCACCAGAATTTCCGACAATATCAGCGACAAAAATGCCCCAGAGAAACCGAGCAAGGCACCGCCGTAAAGGAACGGACGCAGGATAAAGCCATCGGTGGCACCAATCAGTTTCTGCACGTTAATGGTATCGCGACGGGCGAAGATGCTCAGACGTACGCTGTTACCGATCACCAAGAACACCGCGGCTACCATCAGCACGCCAATCATCGCCGACACGCGCCCAACCAGCCCGGTAATGGAGGCCAAGCGGGAGAACCAGCTGTCATCCATGCGCACTTCATTCACGCCCTGAATCTGCGCCACGCGGTCTCGCAGCGTGTTTAAAGCATCGGTGGTCTGGAAGTCGATTTTGGGGATCACCACCGCTACGGCGGGCAGCGGGTTCTCTTCCAGCATATCCAGCGCGCCGCCAAAGCCCGACCAGTTGCGGAACTCGCCCAACGCTTCATCACGGGAAAGGTAGTTCACCTTATCCACGCCCTGCTCGGCTTGCAGTTGCCCAACCACCTTCGCAGCGGCATCGTCATCCAGCGTTTTTTCCAGATAGACGGTGATTTGCGGCGATGGATAGTACTGCGACGCCGCCGTATTGACGTTTTTATAGACCATATAGCAAACGCTCGGCAGCGTCAGGGAGATAGCAATAACCATCACCGTCAGAAAAGTTGCCAGAGGTTTACTTTTTAGATCCTGCACCGCACCCTGCCAAGCGTAACGAACCTGTTCATTAAACACGTTGGTTTTACGCGAGTTCGGCTTCGGTGCCGGTTTACCCCGTTTCGGCGCATTACGCCCAGCGTCGCCAGACGCTGAGACCGACTTGCGGAAACGATCGAGGCGACCGCCAAACTGGCGAATTTGATTCATTGCATCACGCTTATTCACCCGTCAAGCCTCCATGCAAGTGACCGTCGCTCAGCGTCAGCATGCGGTATGAACGACGAGAGATGAGATTGATATCGTGAGTCGCCATCAGCACCGTGACGCCCACACGGTTAAACTCTTCGAACAGGCGCAGAATGCCTTCAGACAGCGCATCATCGAGGTTACCGGTCGGTTCATCCGCCAACAGCACAGCGGGTTTATTCACCACCGCACGGGCAATCCCCACGCGCTGCTGTTCACCGCCGGAGAGCTGAATCGGCAGATTTTTCGCTTTATCGAGCAGGCCTACTTTATCCAGCGCCGCAGAGACACGACGGCGAATATCGTCGTAGCTCGCCCCCGCGATGATCAGCGGAATAGCCACGTTATCAAACACGGTGCGGTCCATCAGCAAATGGTGATCCTGAAAAATCATACCGATCTGGCGACGCAGGAACGGCACCTCACGGTTCTTCAGACGGCTGATATCGTGGCCGCTGAATAAAATTTTCCCGGCACTTGGCCGCTCAATCCCGCAGATAAGCTTCAGCAAGGTACTTTTCCCTGCACCAGAATGGCCGGTCAGGAATGCCATCTCGCCTGGCTGCAGGTGAAAAGTCACCCCCTGCAGCGCTTGTCTCCCGCCGAGATAGGCCTTGCTGACGTGTTCAAAGCGAATCATGATTAATCCTCTCGGGCAAAAAGTGCCTCAATAAAATCGCCCGCTTTAAACGGACGTAAGTCCTCAATACGTTCGCCGACGCCGATATAACGAATCGGGATGCCGAACTGATCTGCCACGGAGAAAATCACCCCGCCTTTGGCAGTTCCGTCGAGTTTGGTCAGCGTGATGCCGGTCAGGCCCACCGCTTCATGGAACAGTTTGGCCTGGCTGATGGCATTTTGCCCGGTGCTGGCGTCAATCGTCAGCATCACTTCATGCGGCGCGTCAACGTCAAGCTTCTTCATCACACGGACGATTTTCTTCAGCTCTTCCATCAAGTGCGACTTGTTCTGCAAGCGCCCGGCGGTATCGGCAATCAGCACATCAACGTTGCGCGCTTTTGCCGCCTGAATGGCATCAAAAATTACCGAAGCGGAGTCCGCGCCGGTGTGCTGGGCAATCACCGGAATATTGTTGCGTTCCCCCCAAACTTGAAGCTGCTCAACCGCCGCCGCACGGAAGGTATCTCCCGCCGCCAGCATGACCGTTTTACCCTGCTGCTCGAACTGACGCGCCAGCTTGCCGATGGTGGTGGTTTTACCCACACCGTTCACGCCGACCATCAGAATAACGAAGGGAGTTTTGCCTTCAACATTAAGCGGCTCGTCCACTTTTGCGAGGATTTCACCCATTTCATCTTTCAGCAAACCATACAGCGCTTCAGCATCTTTAAGCTGTTTACGGCTGGCTGTATCGGTCAGGCTGGTGATAATTTTACGGGTGGTCTCCACGCCAACGTCGGCAATCAGCAGCTGCTCTTCCAGCTCTTCAAACAGATCATCGTCGATTTTCTTGCCACGGAACAGACTGATAAATCCGGAACCGAGGTTTTCTTTAGTTTTTAACAGGCTGCGCTTTAAGCGCGCAAAGAAACCTTCTTTCGTCGGTTTTTCCTGCTCTTGCTGCGCGACGGGTTCTTCATCCACCGTGTCTTCGGCAACAGGCTCTTCGTCCTGCGGCTCCTGCGCGAGCGCCAGAGCCTCTAACTCTTCGTCGGTCAGCTCGGCTTCAGCGTCGTCAGCTTTGGCAGGCTCTGCTTCTGCGTCGGCAATCTCTTCAACGGCAGGCGAAATCACCTCAACAACCGGCAGCTCTTCCACCAACACTGGCGCAATTTCTTCCGCAACCGCTGGCTCTTCAACGAATTCAGGGGCGTTGTCTTCAACCACTGGCAGATCTTCCACCAGCACTGGTACAACTTCTTCGGCAACCACCGATTCTTCAACGGCGTCAGGGATGTTGTCTTCAACCACTGGCAGATCTTCCACCAGCACTGGCGCTGTCTCTTCGGCAATCGCTGGCTCTTCAACAGCGACAGGGGCGCTGTCTTCAGCGACCGGCAGTTCATCAACCACAACTGGGGCAACATCTTCCGCAACCGGCTGCGCTTTCTCACTTTCAGCAACCTGTTCGCTGACCTCAACCACATCAGCGGCAAAAACTTCACTCTCTTCAACGGAGTGCGGAGCGGACGCGTCTTCTTCAACAACGGTTTGTTCGACCGGCGTTTCAGGTGTAACAATCGGCTCTTCTACTGCCGACTGCTGTTCAATTTTTTCTTCTGATTCAACAACCTGATCCTGTTCTTTTTGACCAAAGCCCAGCCAGGAAAAAAAACCACGTTTTTTCTCTTTTGCCATTTGCGACCACACTCCCCGCTGATAATTGATGGCGCCACTTCGCCACAATCGACGCGAAGGCTAAAATAATGATGAAATTAGTTGCTTAGTCTACCACTTAACTTCCCTGGCTTCACCGCTTTCACCCGGCAGAGCAGATCGCTAGAATAGCAGGCTGAAAGAGCGATCAGAGCGAGAAAATGAAAAAACCAACCTCCGGCGGCAGTGGCCAGATCCGTATTATTGGCGGACAGTGGCGCGGCCGTAAACTTCCTGTCCCCGACAGCCCAGGGCTTCGCCCCACCACCGACCGCGTGCGTGAAACCCTTTTTAACTGGCTGGCGCCGACCATGGTCGATGCTCGCTGCTTGGACTGCTTCGCCGGAAGCGGGGCGTTAGGGCTGGAAGCGCTTTCTCGCTACGCCGCCAGCGCGACGCTTTTGGAAATGGAGCGCCATGTCGCCCAACAGTTGCAAAAAAACCTCGCCACGCTAAAAGCGCCACACGGCAAGGTGGTGAATACCAACACCCTGACCTACCTTAACCAAGGAGGTACGCCGCACGATGTGGTGTTTGTTGATCCGCCATTTCGTAAAGGGCTGCTGGAAGAGACGTTAAATCTACTGGAAGTGAACGGCTGGCTGGCGGATAGCGCGCTTATCTACGTCGAAAGCGAAGTGGAAAATGGCCTGCCACCAGTGCCTGCCAGTTGGGATCTGTACCGGGAAAAAATCGCCGGCCAGGTGGCTTATCGCCTCTATCATCGTGAAGTGCAGGGAGAAAAGGATGCTGATTAATCTGGGTCGTTTGTTGATGCTCGGCGTATGGGTTTTTTTAGTGCTGAATCTTATCCAGCCGTTCCCGCGTCCGCTCAATATCTTCGTCAATGTTGCGCTGGTCTTTATGGTGCTGATGCACGGAATGCAGATGGCGCTGTTGCAATCCACGATGCCAAAAGATGGCCCGCAGATGAGCTTCGGTGAAAAGGTGCGTATCTTCCTCTTTGGTGTGTTTGAGCTCTTGGTGTGGCAAAAGAAAACGGCCGCCGCCCTGAAAAAGAAGAAGTAATTATTCCGGCCTGGTTTTCTTGCCAGGCCATCCTTCGCTACTCAGCCTTAAAATCGACAAAACGCGAGCCTTTGTAACTCAGCATCCCCTTATCTCCTACCGTCAACTGATGATACTGCTCGGCTTCCACGCGGAAGCTCACCTCCAGCCCGCCCTGCTCAGGCTTAAAGCTCACGTCATAGCGCATCTCGCTGCCCGCGGGCGTAACAGTCTGCTGACGTGAACGGCGGTCGTTGAGGACTTTTTCACGCTTATTGCTGACCACCGCCCGCTTTTGCATCAACGGCGCGGCGTCGTTATCCATTTTTTCCCGGCGCTGCTGAACGTAGCGAAACGACGCGGCAATAACGATAATGGCCACCACAACCACGAAAAACAGAGGCATCTTGCTCATTTCAGGTTCTCATAAGAATTTACGCAAATCATAGTAAACGACGCATCCAACCATTGTCATCTGGTCGTCCACACTACTACACTGGACATTCAGGGCTGGTAATACAGCACCTATTAAGATAACAGATACAGGGACTTAATATGCTTTGGTCGTTTATCGCTGTTGTATTCTCCGGGTGGCTTTATGTTGATGCCTCCTACCGTGGCCCCACTTGGCAACGCTGGGTGTTCAAGCCTATTACCTTAATCTTACTGTTGCTGCTCGCTTGGCAGGCGCCAATGTTTAACGCCATCAGCTATTTAGTGCTGGCTGGCCTTTGCGCTTCGCTGGTCGGCGATGCGTTAACTCTGTTGCCGCGTGAACGTACGCTGTACGCCGTTGGCGCATTCTTCCTCTCACACCTGCTCTATACCATCTGGTTT
Source organism: Kluyvera sp. STS39-E (assembly GCF_040932435.1). Classification (NCBI taxonomy): domain Bacteria; kingdom Pseudomonadati; phylum Pseudomonadota; class Gammaproteobacteria; order Enterobacterales; family Enterobacteriaceae; genus Kluyvera; species Kluyvera sp. STS39-E. The sequence goes on from NZ_JBFQGA010000005.1 coordinate 129,108, forward strand.
GCCGGACAGCTAACCTTCACCTTCTTCTGGCCGCTGCCGGTGATATTACTGGTGATTGGCGCGCTGCTGCTGGCGGTCATCTGGACGCGTTTAGAAGAACTGCGCCTGCCGGTGCTGGCGTTTGTTGGCATGACGCTGGTGATGGTTTGGGTGGCGGGCGAACTGTGGTTCCTGCGCCCGACCGATACCGCGATGTCCGGTTTCTTCGGCGCTGCGCTGCTGCTGCTCGGCAACATCGTGTGGTTGGGTAGTCATTATCGCCGCCGTTTCCGCGCCGACACCGCCATTTACGCGGCCTGTTACTTTGCCGGGCACTTCTTTATCGTTCGCGCCCTTTATTTGTAATTTCTCGCTTGACTCTGGAGTCGACTCCAGAGTGTATGCTGCGCTTAATGAATCAACGATCATTAACCGGAGGATACGATGTCGACTCCAGAGACGCATGACAAAAAAGCCCCTCAATTCTCCTCATTCAAGCTCGCTCCGGCTGTGCAAGCGCAGGACGATTGCTGCTGCGATAGCCAGTGCGCCACCGTTCAAGCACCGGTAGAAAGCACGCTTGAAGCACGCTACAGCTGGGTGGTTAGCGGCATGGACTGCGCTGCCTGCGCCCGTAAAGTGGAAAATGCGGCACGCCAGGTCGCTGGCGTGAAGCAGGCTAAAGTCCTCTTCGCCACGGAAAAATTGCTGGTTGATGCCGACGATGACGTGCGCGCAGCCATTGAAAAAGCGGTCAGCGCCGCCGGCTATCAGCTGCGCGACGAGAACCACGCCGCTCCAGAAGCCGACGCCTCTCGCCTACGCGAGAACCTGCCGTTAATTGCGCTTGTCGTGATGATGGTCATCAGTTGGGGGCTGGAGCAGTTCAACCATCCATTCGGCAATTTGGCATTTATTGTCACCACACTCGTGGGGCTGTTCCCCGTGGCTCGCCAGTCGCTGCGCCTGATAAAGAACGGCAGCTGGTTTGCCATTGAAACGCTGATGAGCGTGGCCGCCATCGGCGCGCTGTTTATCGGCGCCACCGCAGAAGCGGCGATGGTGTTGCTGCTGTTTTTAATCGGCGAACGACTCGAAGGCTGGGCCGCCAATCGCGCGCGTCAGGGCGTAAGCGCGCTGATGGCGCTGAAGCCTGATACCGCCGTGCGGGTTCGAGACGGTCAGCGTGAAACCGTGGCGCAAAAAGATCTGCAGCCCGGTGATGTCATAGAAGTCGCCGCCGGTGGGCGTCTGCCAGCCGATGGTAAGCTGATTACAGCGTTCGCCAGCTTCGATGAAAGCGCGTTAACCGGCGAGTCGATTCCCGTTGAGCGCAATGCGGGTGAAAGCGTTCCGGCCGGTGCGACCAGCGCCGACCGCTTAGTGCAATTAAGCGTGATATCTCAAGCGGGCGACAGCGCCATCGACCGGATTTTACGCCTGATAGAAGAAGCCGAAGAACGTCGTGCGCCTATCGAGCGCTTTATCGACCGCTTCAGCCGCATTTACACACCGGTGATTATGGCGGTTGCGCTGCTGGTCGCGCTGTTGCCACCGCTGCTGCTGTCGGCATCCTGGGAAGAGTGGATCTACAAAGGGCTGACGCTGCTGCTCATTGGCTGCCCATGTGCGCTAGTGATTTCCACACCCGCGGCGATCACCTCAGGGCTTGCCACCGCGGCGCGCCACGGCGCGTTGATTAAAGGCGGCGCGGCGCTGGAACAGCTGGGACGTATCACGCAGATGGCCTTTGATAAAACCGGCACCTTGACGCTAGGTAAACCTCAGGTGACGGCAGTTATCCCTACAGCCGAGCTCGATGAAGCAACATTGCTGGCAATGGCCGCCGCCGTTGAGCAAGGTTCAACTCACCCGTTGGCACAGGCGGTGGTTCGCGAAGCACAACAGCGCAACCTCACGATTCCTCAGGCTCAGGCGCAGCGTACGCTGGTTGGTTCGGGCATTGAGGCGAGCGTCGACGGCCAGCGCATCGTTATCTGTGCGGCGGGTAAATTCCCGGCCGAAGCGCAGCAGGCACAAATCCAACAGCTGGAAAATCAGGGAAATACCGTGGTACTCGTCACTCGTGATGAAACGCTGCTGGGGATTCTCGCGCTACGCGATACGGTGCGTCAGGAGGCGCGTCAAGCGGTTGATGGCCTGCGTGAACTGGGCATTCAGGGCATTATTTTGACCGGCGATAACCCTCGCGCCGCTGCCGCCATTGCCGACGAGCTAGGCATGGCGTTCCGCGCAGGCCTGTTGCCCGCTGATAAGGTGAAAGAGGTCACCGCGCTGAACGCGCAAGGGCCGCTGGCCATGGTCGGTGACGGTATCAACGATGCCCCAGCCATGAAAGCGGCGGCAATGGGGATTGCGATGGGCAGCGGCACCGATGTGGCGCTGGAAACCGCCGATGCGGCGCTCACCCACAACCGCCTAACCGGGCTGGTACAAATAATCCGCCTAGCGCGCGCCACGCACGCCAACGTCCGACAGAACATCGCTATCGCGCTGGGATTGAAGGGGATTTTCCTTGTTACGACCCTGCTGGGGATGACCGGATTGTGGCTGGCGGTGCTAGCGGATACTGGTGCAACGGTGTTGGTGACGCTCAACGCGCTACGGCTGCTGCGGAAATAGTCGTTCAACCCTTGTGCCGGGTGGCGGCTGCGCCTTACCCGGCCTACGGAGCATGTCGACGCATGACAGTCCCGTAGGCCTAATAAGCGCAGCGCCATCAGGCAGTCGGTTTCGCTCAAGCCTGATTAATCGCCTCGAGAATCACCAGTTGGTCACTCACCCATTTTTTCGCCGCTGGCGAAGCAGCAGCCAGCTCCGCCTGTAGCGCTGCTTGTTTTTGCTGTTTTGCCTGCGGGTCTTTAAACATCAACCCCTTCACATTGAACGACGCCACGTTGCTGTAGCGCCCATCTTCGCTAGTCGGAACGCTGATTTTGCCTTCATTCAGCAGTTTTTCGACGATTTTACGCTCACGATCGTAGCCTTCCAGCCCTACCAGTTGCCAGCGTTGCACAGCCTGCCCTTGATACTGGCCTTTTTTCACTTCCGTCAGATAACGAATAGTCAGGTTGCGAATCGTCCCCGCCTCTTCGCCATATTCCGCCTTGCTGTCCGACAGCACCGGGAACTGCATCCCTTCCAGCGCACCGCCTTTTTGCGTCAGGTGTCCCATGCGGTAGCTATTCATCCCAAGGCGAATCGGCGTACTGTCGGTGACCGGCGTCCCATCGATCATTTTCAGATCGCGAATGCGCTGCCCAGTCGGCTGACGCAGGTCGATTTTGTAGGTCACGCCGTCGAAGAAGTCATTGGTTGAATATTTGGAAGCCCGGCGCTGAGGGTTAAAACTGTAGGTCACGTCACCGTCATGCAGCTGATTGAAATAGCCTGCAGACCACTCCATGTACTTTTTCAACTCTTTGCCGGTCAACTGATAGACGGTGATCTCACCGCCCGCATACTGATAGTTGAAAGCGATATCTTTCGCCGTAATGGTGCCGACGTTTAATTTAGGACGGTCGTTATCGATTTGCAGAGCGATGACCTGCGCTTTCGGCGCGTAGTGACGGCTCGCTTCCTGATACAGTTTACTGATGCCGGTATCCTGAATATGTACCTGTGGAATGCCCTTCACCGCATCTGGCGGAACCAAATCCTGACCACTGAGCTGCGCAATCGGGCGGTTGGCGTTAGCGCGTAAAATCTTGTGATACGGCTGATACACTTCTTCGAGCTTCTTATCTGAAGCCATACCTTTAATCGAATAGGTGTAGCTGTCTTTATTGATTAACACATACTTGCCGTTGTGCTGCTCAAACTGCAGATCGATGCGTGACAGCGCGCGGCCATACTTGTCCGGTTCGGTGACAATCACGCCGTTTATCACCTCTTTATCGACCTTGACGTGCATATGCCCGGCCACAATCGCTGCCAGTTCAGGGTTGGCGCGCGCGATATCGCCGACGCCGGTACCCGGCCGCTGGTTTTCGTTATCGATGCCCATATGCGCCACCAGCACAATGGCATCCACCTGCCCCTGGATTTGCTGGATGGTCTGCTTCACCGCGCCAACCGGATCGGTAAAGTTCAGCCCTTTGACGCGATCCGTTCCTTTAGCAAACTCAGCGGTCATCGGCGTATCCATGCCGATAATGCCGATTTTCACCCCTTGCCGTTCGATAATTTTAAACGCGGGCAAATAGGGCTTCCCGCTGTCCCACAGAATATTGCCGGCCAGCGCCGTGCCTTTAAACTGATTGAGCGAGGTCGATAGCGATTTCAAGCCGAAGTCGAATTCGTGGTTGCCCATAACCCAGACGTCATAATCCAGAGCATTAAAACCGAGGATCATCGGGCTGGTTTTGTCGTTTTTGAAGGTTTCGACAAAGTTGCCCTGAATGGTATCGCCTGCGTCGACCAGAATAACGTTGGGCTGTTCTTTTCGGACCTGCCGCACCTGGGTCGCAATCTGGCTCAGGCTGCCCGCCAGATTTTCGGTATCCGTCGAGTAGTCCCACGGGACAAACGTGCCGTGGAGATCGGAGGTGCCGAGGATAGTGATATTGACGGGTTCAGCCATCGCCGCAGAGGTACCCAAGCAAAGCAAAAGCGCAAGAATGGATTTTTTCATTTTTATTTGATGTGCCGGAAGGGAAGGAGGGGAAATTATGCGATTCACATCAATAAATTGGCTAGCAGCTTTACAGGTTAGACATTGAAACTGAGAGATAGCTCAAGATTAGCCACGGGCAATCCAGAACGGGGAAAGGAGAAGGTGGCTGCGTCCATCTGACTAATAAAATCAAGATATTATAATAAGCATGCTCATTAAGTACGCCGCAGCCGCCATTTGCATTAATGACTTTTACGCAGCAGATATTGATACGGCAGTGATTCGGTCTGTTCGGCAATCAGCTCATGTTCCATAAAACGGCAAAAACCGGGAATATCACGCGTTGTTGCAGGATCATCGGCAATAATCAGCAGCGTTTCGCCCACCGGCATCGTACGCACGGTTTTGCGCACCATCATTACCGGCTCCGGGCAACGGAGTCCCTGCGCGTCTAAAGTGTGGTCTGGGCTGGAGAACAAATCGGTCATTATCATCTCATCATGTGTAAAAACGGCATTAGTTTACGCCGACCCTCTCGCAACGCAACAAGGTTAACGATTGCGTGAAAAACAACCATTGCAATGGCATGGGAAAGCAGTATCATTCCGCCCCTGCAATTGATTTGCAGTTTATTGGGTTCCCTCACCCCAACCACTAAAAAGGTACAATATGACTCCCTTTACTTCAGTACAGCGCCGTCATGCGCTGGTTTGGCTATCGCTATTTCATTTACTGGTGATCACCTCCAGTAACTACTTGGTGCAATTGCCGGTTTCCATTTTCGGCTTCCACACCACGTGGGGCGCGTTTAGCTTTCCGTTTATCTTCTTAGCAACCGACCTCACCGTGCGGATTTTCGGCGCACCGCTGGCCCGTCGCATTGTGTTTGCGGTGATGATCCCAGCGCTGATGATTTCCTACGTGATTTCAGCTCTGTTTTATATGGGCGAATGGCAGGGTTTCGGCGCGCTGGCACACTTCAACCTGTTCGTTGCCCGTATCGCCGCGGCGAGCTTTATGGCCTACGCGCTGGGGCAGATCCTCGACGTCCACGTGTTCAACCGCCTGCGTCAAAGCCGCCATTGGTGGCTGGCTCCAACAGCGTCTACCCTGTTTGGCAATATCAGCGACACGCTGGCGTTCTTCTTCATCGCTTTCTGGCGCAGCACCGATCCCTTTATGGCAGCCCACTGGGTGGAAATCGCGCTCGTCGACTACACATTTAAGGTGCTGATTAGCATTGCCTTCTTCTTGCCGATGTACGGCGTATTGTTGAATATGCTGATGAAAAGGCTGGCAGATAAATCCGATTTGTCCGCAGCACAGCCCGGCTAAGAGTTCATGACATTGGTTGTGATAAGATAGCGAGATGAGCCGTTAGTGGCTGTTTATCGAAAGGAAGAAGTCAATGCGCAAATTGGTGAAATATGTTGGTATTGGCCTGCTGGTTGCGGGTCTTGCTGCCTGTGACAACAGCGATACCAACACCCCTGCTCAGGGTTCGGCTGCCGCAAGTGACGCCGCCGGTCAGGCAATCAGCCTGTTAGACGGTAAACTCAGCTTTACGCTGCCGGCCGGGATAACCGACCAGAGCGGTAAGCTCGGCACCCAAAGCAACAACATGCACGTTTATTCCGATGCCACCGGCCAAAAAGCGGTGATCGTTATCATTGGCGACGGCACCTCTGAAGACCTTGCGGTATTGACGAAACGCCTCGAAGAGCAGCAACGCAGCCGCGATCCACAGCTGCAGGTTGTCACCAATAAATCTATCGACCTGAAGGGCCATACCCTGCAACAGCTCGATAGCATCATTTCAGCTAAAGGGCAGACCGCCTACTCCTCCGTCGTGCTGGCTAAAGTCGACAATAAGCTGCTGACCCTGCAGGTTACCCTGCCGGCTGATAATCAGCAGCAGGCGCAGGCCGATGCGGAAAAAATCATTAATACGCTGGTCATCAACTAATTCAGCTTGCTGATGAAACGGCCTCTCGCGTTGCTACGCCAGAGGCCGTTTTTTTAGCTTCCAGCCCAACAGCAGTGCCAGCATCACCAGCCCCGCCGCCGCAATATAGATAGTCGACACACCCATCCACGCCATCATCAGCCCGGCGAGCGGCCCAGTAATACCCAGCGACAAATCCATAAACACGGTATAGGTCGCCAGCGCCGCGCCCTGGTTATGCTGCGGCACCGCCTTCACGGCAACTACGCCAAGCGCCGGGAAGACCAACGAGAAGCCCGCCCCAGCAAGGAAAGTTCCCACTTTTGCCATCAGCGGCGTATCAGCGACGCCCACCAGCAGCAAACCAACGATCTCCACGGCAAAACAGATCATTGCGACGTTCAGGCCACCTAACCGATTGATGCCGTTGGGGAACAGTAAACGCGTGCCGACAAAGGCGCAGCTGAACAGCGTAAGCGCAAAGGCTGCGCCGTCCCAGCCCTTGGCATCGTAGAACAGAGTGATAAACGTGGCGATGACGCCAAACCCGGCGGAAGCCATAGCCAGCGCCATCCCGTAGGGCCAAACTCGCCCCAACACGGCGCGAAATGACATTGGTTTGCCCTTCGTGGCTTTCACTTCAGCGCGTGGAAGCGCCGCCAGAATCGCGACCGCCGCAACCGCCATGATAGCCAATGACAGCCCCTGCAGGCCGATGTAGCTATAGCAAAGTACGCCCAGCGGCGCGCCCATCGCCATCGCGCCGTAGGTCACAATGCCGTTCCAAGAAATGACTCGACCAATATGAGGAGCACCAACCACGCCGACGCCCCAGAGGGTGGAGCCGGTTCCAGCAAAGCTTTGACCAATACCGAGGATGATGCGACCAACGCAGAGCAGCGCAAGACTCATCAGGGGCCAGCCGCTGCCTAATGACGCCAGCAGATAACCTAAACCGCTAAGGAAACAGCCGCATAAACCAAAGACGACGATCTTTTTAGGCCCGAGCTGGTCGGCATAGCGTCCGGCATGAGGACGGCTTAACAGGGTAGCGAAATACTGCAGGCTGATGACCAGCCCCGCCCAGAAGGCGCTATATCCCATGACATCATGGACATAGCCGGGCAATACCGCCAACGGCAGACCAATCGTCAGGTAGCTGGCGAAGTTAAAAATAACGACGGAGACAATACGCAAGTTGAGCCGCAAGCCGCTAAGCTGCACCTCTGCGTCGGCCGCAGGCATAGGTAATCCCTTATAAGCGCAACGAAAAGGGCATTATTGCATATTTTGTCGTCGGGGAGGGACGGTAGGCCTGATAAGTGCATCAGGCTGAACGGCGCCGATTGCCGGATGGCGGCGTAGCCTTATCCGGCCTACGAGGCATGAGAGGGTCTGTTGGGCCAGAAAATGGTAATGACGCCCATGACAATCACCACCACACCCAGCAAGCCGCGCCAAGAGAACGGTTCATGCCAGCCTGGCAGCAAAATAGCGGCCAGCCATACCACCATGTAACTCAAACTCAACAAGGCGTAGGCCTTCGCCAGCGGCAGGCGCTTTAAGGCAAAGAACCAGCAGGCCATCGATGCCACATAGCCCAAGAGCCCCAGCAGCAGCGCGAGCGTACCGTCGCCAAAGTGCAGCAGATGCATCGCCAACGCCCATGGCTCATTCGCCGATGGTAACGTGGTCATCGCCGTGCGCAGCGTCAACTGCGCCGCACTCACCAGCGCCACGCTCAGTAATGCCCATAACAGCCCCATCAGACGCTACTCCCTAATAGCATGATGCCAATGATAATTAACGCCACGCCCGCCCAGTGACGGCGGCTCACCGGTTCACGCCAGATGATACGCGCCGCCAGCGTCACCCACACAAAGTTCAGGCTGAGCATTGGATAGGCGACGCTGACCGGGATCTGCTGTAGCACCAGCAGCCACAGCAGCATCCCTAGCCCCAGCAGCGCCAGCGCCAGTCCAAGCCAGGTGAGCAGGTGGCGTCCGCGCCGTCCCTGCGGTGCCGGACGCGTCGCCTGTTTCTGGCACAGTTGCCCGGCACAGCTCAATAAGCTGGCGAGCAGCAGGCAAGCCCAAACAATCATTGCGGGCGATACTGCACAAACACGGTGCGGCCCATTGCATACACCTCATCAGGTTTTGGTAAAGGCAGATCTGCCAATTGCACGTTGCGGGATAGCAGCAACACCAGCGAGATAGGACCTTCCTGGCGGTGCGTCTCCAGCCACTGCGGGAAATCATCGCTGCTGACAAAGCGCCCTTTGGCATCCGGATACGAGAGGCCATATTTCAGCTCCCCCTGCTGACCATACAGCATCACGTCGCTGCGCTTAAGCTCCCACGCCAACCCTGCGGCCACGCCAACGCTGTTGCTCAGCACGTAGCGGCTAGGCGCCAGCGATTCGTTGACGATCTCCACCAAGAACTGCGGCTGCTTGCTGTCGGTTACGCGATCGGGGATCGCAAAGCCCACCAGCAACGCCAGCCCAAGCGGGCAGAGCGCGGCAAGCGTCCAGCGCTGCGTTCCGGGTTTTATCGACAGCCACCCCATCAGCGCCCAAACGAAGAACGCCACCGCAGCCAGCACGCATTTATACAGCTCGATTTGCATCCACACCGGATGCTTCATCGGTCCCCACGGCGAGACAATCACCACCGCAACGATGCCCACGGCACCGAAGACGATATTGATAATACCGTTAACCCGCAGCGCCTTAGCACCGTTTTTTGCCGCCTCTACCGCATAGCGCGCCATCAACATCGCCAGCGGCGCAAAGCACGGCAAAATATAGGTTGGCAGCTTGCCTTTGGCGATACTGAAGAACAGGAACGGCATCACCACCCAACCCAGCAGATAGAACGCGCCACCCTGTCCTTCACGCTCACGCCAGCCGCGCTTGAGCCCGCCCGGCAGCAGCGCCAGCCACGGTAAGCTCCCGACAATCAGGAATGGCAGGTAATACCAGAACGGCGCTTTGTGCTGGGCATCACTCTGGGCAAAACGCTGAATATGTTCGACCCAGAAGAAATAGCGCCAGAAATCGCCCTCACGCTGAGCAATCGCCAGCCCCCACGGTAGCACGGTCAGCACGCAGACCAGCACCGACAGCCAGCCCCAAATCAGCACTTCTCGCCAGCGTTTTTGCGCAATAACCCACGGCAGAACGCCAATCACCGGCACCGCCAGCGCGAGGAAACCTTTGGTCATCACCCCCATTCCGCAGGCAATTCCCAGCAACGCGTAGCCCCAGAACCGCTCACCGGTGGTCTTTGCAGACGAGGCCAGCCAGAAGCTAAACATCGCCAGCGTCATCCACAGCGTGATCATCGGATCGAGAACCGCGTAGGTACCAATTCCGTAGACCAAAAATGCGGTTAAAAAGATAACGCTTGAGAGGATCGCCACCTTCCGGTCGCGCCAGATTTTCCACGCCAGCCAAACCACCAGCAATGCAGAAACGGTAATGGAGAACACTACGCCAAAGCGGACGGCAAAGTTGTTGTGACCAAATAGCCACTGGCCGATGCTGTTAATCCAGTAGCCAGCAATCGGCTTTTCAAAATAGCGCAGCCCGAGGAAATGAGGCACCACCCAATCGCCCGTCGCCAGCATTTCACGGCTGATCTCCGCATAGCGGGTTTCATCCGGCTGCCACAGCAGCCGGAAATTAAGGGGAACGAGGTAGTACAGCACGAACAATGCCACCAAAGAAATTCCGTAGCGGAGGGATTTCATACGTCAGGGCTCAAAAGTTGTTGGCAACCAAGCCAGCCTTCACGGCCAGCAATATCTCCACGCACCACTTTTCCAACCGGTAGCTGACGGAAGTCATCCGGAAGAAGCTGGCTTAATGGGCAAAAATGAATGTTCTGCTGCGTCGCCAGCGTGAGCAGGTAGTCGAACTGTTCCGCACAAACGCCGCCTTCGACCTCCGCATGGATGGTATAAACCGGCGTGCCGGTATCCAGACGGATTTTCTCTAACAGCCAGCGATTAAAACCTTCTGCGCTCACCACGGTACCTACCGCTTCGTCCCAGGTCGGTAACGTCACCGGGATTTGCACCGTTGCCAGTTCGCCATTATTCAACTGCGGGAGAAACGGCTGCGTGCCACGACAATCGCTGTTGTAGTGAAAATCAAAGGACTCCTTAGCCTTCACCACCCGTTGATCGGCGCGCCAGCCGGCAACCGCCGAACAAGAGACGGGGCGCCCTAGGATAGCTTCCAGTTCGTGCAGACCACGACCGATTTCGTCCACCAGTTGCTGTTCCTTCCACACGCCGCTCCACTGCTGCCAGCGATGGTGATCCCAGGAATGCAGTCCAACTTCATGCACCTGCGCCACGCTGCGGATAATGTCAGCGTTGGCCGCCCCAATGCGTCGTCCCGGCCAAGCTGTACCGGCGAGCAAGATATCCCAGCCATACAGCGATGCCGCGCGCGAGCGCAGCATCTTCCACAAGAACTTCGGTTTTACTAGGCGCCACAGGTGGCGCCCCATATTATCCGGCCCGACGCTGAAGAAAAAACTGGCCTGGACACGGTGCTTTTTCAGCACCGACATCAGCCGTGGCACGCCTTCACGCGTGCCGCGAAAAGTGTCCACATCAACGCGCAAACCGACTTTTTTCATGATGCCTTTTCGTCCGTCAGTTCAACCGTACGCAGGAAGAAGTCCAGCGTCTCTTCCACCGTCTGCTGCATTTCAACCGTTGGCTGCCAGTCGAGGCAACGTTTGGCGTTACGAATGCTCGGCTTACGGTGCTCAACGTCCTGATAACCCTTACCATAATAGTCGCTGCTTTCCACTTCGCGGAAACCGGCAAACGGTGGGAAACGATCGCGCAGCGGGTGACGTTCGAAGCAATCGAGCAACATTTCCGCCAGCTCTTTGATGCTCGCTTCGTTGTCAGGATTACCGATGTTGATAATCTGCCCGTCACACTGGCCATCTTTGTTTTCGATGATGCGGAACAGCGCTTCGATACCGTCGCTAATGTCGGTGAAGCAGCGTTTTTGCTTGCCACCTTCAATCAGCTTGATTGGCGAACCTTCCACCAAGTTAAGGATCAGCTGAGTGATAGCGCGAGAACTGCCAATGCGCGCAGCGTTCAGGTTATCAAGGCGTGGCCCCATCCAGTTAAACGGACGGAACAGGGTAAACTTGAGACCGGTTTTATCGCCGTAGGCCCAAATCACGCGGTCCAACAGCTGTTTGGACACTGAGTAGATCCAGCGCTGCTTGTTGATTGGCCCAACGACCAGGTTCGAGGTGTCTTCGTCGAAGTTGGCATCAGTACACATGCCGTAAACTTCAGACGTAGACGGGAAGATGATGCGCTTGTTGTACTTCACGCAGTCGCGAATAATCTTCAGGTTTTCTTCAAAGTCCAGCTCGAACACGCGCAGCGGGTTACGGGTGTACTCAATTGGCGTGGCAATCGCCACCAGCGGCAGCACCACGTCGCATTTCTTAATGTGGTATTCAATCCACTCAGAGTGAATGCTGATGTCCCCTTCCACAAAGTGGAAGCGCGGGCAGTCGAGGAAACGGCTGATGGCATCTGAGCCAATATCCAGGCCATAGATTTCGTAGTTATCGTCAGCCAGCAGACGCTCGGTCAGGTGGTTACCGATAAAGCCGTTCACGCCGAGGATCAGTACGCGAGTGCGGCGTTTCACGGCGGTAAATGGACGGCTGGAAAGCAGCGCACCCGCCACCAGTCCCAGCGCCGGGGCCAACTGTGCGCCCTGCATGTAGACGCCGTTTGCGCTCTGACCGGTCATAATCTCCAGCGCGCCTTCACCACATGCCACGACCAGCGGTGCGACGGAAAGTACGGTGCCTGGTTTTGCCGCCGGCATATCGGTACGCACGCGGGACTTCCAGACAATAAATTTATTCGTGCCGACGTAGCCAAACGCACCCGGCCACGGATCGCTCACTGCGCGCACTAGGTTATGCAGGGTCTGCGCGGATTGCTCCCAGATGAGACGACCATCTTCCGGCGTGCGACGGCCCACGTAAGTAGCCTGTGCATCGTCCTGCGCCCGCTCTTGGGTCTGACCGCTGCGGATTTTCGGCAACGCATCGCCCAACAGCATTTGGGATGCAGAACAGAGCTTACGATGCAGCGACAGCGCAACGTCAGAATCCGCAATCGCTACGGACTGCTGGGCCACAATGTCCCCGGCATCGGCACGATGGGTCATACGGTGCAGCGTGACGCCGGTTTCTTTCTCACCGTTCACCAGCACCCAGTTCAGCGGCGCGCGGCCACGATAAGCGGGCAGCAGCGAACCGTGCAGGTTGAACGCGCCTTTTGGCGCAAGCTTGAGGATTTCATCACACAGCAGATTGCGATAGTAGAAGGAGAAAATCACCTCCGGTGACATCGCGCGGATACGGTCAACCCACAGCGGGTGGTTAACGTCCTCCGGTGCATACACGGTGATCCCCTGCTCCGCAGCCAGACGGGCGACGGAGCCAAAGAAATTATTCTCACCGGCGTTATCCGGGTGAGTAAAAATCGCCTCGATGTCGTATCCGGCATCCAGCAATGCCTGAATACCGGTGCAACCCATGTCGTGATAGGCAAATACAACAGCTTTCATTAACGATTTTCCTCTTCAGAGACCAGGCTTTCCTGGCGTACAACACGTTGAATAAAGTAGCGGGGACGGGCGCGAACATCGTTATAGATGCGGCCGATATATTCCCCAAGCAGGCCCATGCCAATGAACTGGGCGCCGATAAACATGAACAAAATGGCAAAAAGCATGAACACGCCGTCCCCCGCCCATTCAGCGCCGAGGACTAAACGCAGCACCACCAGCAGGATGGAGAAGCCAAAACCGAGGGCGGCGATGATGCTGCCGACCACGCTCAGCAGACGTAGCGGCGTGGTGGTTAAACAGGTCACCAGGTCGTACATCAGGTTAATCAGGCGCATAAAGCTGTATTTCGAGTCACCGAATTCGCGTTCGGCGTGGTGCACCGGAATTTCCACGGCGCGGCGAGCGAAGGTGTTCGCCAGGATAGGAATAAAGGTGCTGCGCTCGTGACAGTTGAGCATCGCGTCGATGATGTGACGGCGATAGGCGCGAAGCATGCAGCCGTAATCCCCCATCGCTTTACCGGTGGTACGTTGAATCAGTCGGTTGATCATCTTTGAGGCGGTTTTACGGAACACGCTGTCTTGGCGGTTTTGTCGTACGGTACCGACTACGTCATAACCTTCATCGGCTTTTTCTACCAAACGCGGGATTTCTTCCGGTGGGTTTTGCAAGTCGGCATCAAGGGTAATAATTAAGTCGCCTGTCACGTGGCTAAAGCCAGCCATAATCGCCGAGTGCTGGCCGTAGTTACGGTTTAAAAGCACCGCCACGACATGGCTGTCGGGCGCTTCGGCGGCTTCTACCAGCATACGCGCGGAGTCGTCGCTGCTGCCGTCATCGACCAACAGAATTTCGTAGTCGCGGTTTAGCAGCGCACAGGCTGCATCGGTGCGACGAATCAGCTCCGGCAGGCTCTCCTGCTCGTTGTAAACCGGGATAACGACGGAGACTTTGGTGACCTTCGGGTATTCAAACATATTAACGTCCTGCTAACTGATGGAGTGCCGTCATCACGCGATTGACGTCGTCATCGGTCATATCCGGGAAAAGAGGGATCGAGCAGATACGTGCGCTGTTCCATTCGGTATTTGGTAGCGACAGCTCCGGGAAACGCTCGCGGTAATATTTCTGCGTATGCGCGGCGCGAAAATGCAGACCGGTGCCGATGCCTTTGGCCTTCAACTGTTCCATCAGCGCATCGCGGCTAATGCCGCAGCGTTGCTCGTCAACGCGGATAATAAACAGATGCCAAGCGTGCAGGTGCGACCAAGTCGGTACAGCCAGCGGCTGGAACGGCGTGTCCGCCAATGCCTCGGTATAGCGCTCGGCAATTTCGCTACGGCGCTGATTGGCGTGACCCAGTTTTCCCAGTTGCACGAGCGCTAGCGCCGCATTGATATCTGCAAGGTTGTATTTAAAGCCGGGGCTAATCACCTCTGCCTGCGGCGCGCGTCCAAGGGTCTGGCGGTCGTAAGCATCAACACCGAGACCGTGGAACTTCAGACTGCGAATACGATTCGCCAGCTGTTCGTCGTCGGTGACAATCAGGCCCCCTTCGGCACAGGTCATATTCTTGATGGCATGGAAGGAGAAAATGGCCGTACCTTGCCAGCCAACATGGCGGTTTTTGTAGTAGGTGCCTGCCGCATGGGCAGCATCTTCAATCACCGCAATACCATGACGTTCCGCGACGCCACGAATGCCATCGATATCGGCCGGTGCGCCGGCATAATGCACAGGGATAATCGCTTTGGTTCGCGGCGTAATGGCCGCTTCAACGGCCTCTGGCGTCACCATCAGGTTGTCACGATCAACATCGATCATGACCGGCGTGGCGCCCAGCAACACGATCATGTTGAGGGTGGAAACCCAAGTCTGGGAGGGAGTGATAACTTCATCGCCGGGGCCAATGCCCAGTGCCATCAACGCCACATGCATCCCACCGGTGGCAGAACTGACGGCAATAGCAAAACGGTTCCCGGTTAAGGCGCAAAAGGCCTCTTCCAGCGCCTGATTCTTCGGCCCGGTGGTTATCCAACCGGATTGCAGCACTTCTTTGAGCGCTGCGAACTCCGCTTCGCCCATAGAAGGACGGGAAAACGGCAGAAAATCACTCATGAACGTTCCTTACCCTATTTCTCAAATGAGCACACCTGACGGGTGAATAAATATTAACGATAGTTGTTTTGTTAAAATCAGGAGTGACATAGACATGATATTTAAACCGGCAACATTCGATGACGGTTAAAGTAACAGCGTTATCTTAGGATAAGATTAAGAAAGAAGGAGGAGAGGAGACAATAAATAATTACTAAACAGAATCAATAGTTTATTACTCTGCCAGCTTGCTGTTTTTGTTGCAATAAAAAGCCCAGTTTACATGCTAACTGGGCGTGGGTTCACATTATTCAACGCGAGCTCAACGAAGATTTTATTTAAAGATAAAATTAATCTTCGTTGCATATTAGTGTAATAAAAAACGTATGTAGCTGCACTTAACAATTATTACAAATTAGCGGGGAAATTTTTTGGTAATTCACTCGCCGCACAGTTAATAACGCTATCGTTATTGGCACCACAGTCGCGCACAAAGGTAATGGTGGCAAATTCATCAATCACTTCCGTCGGATACGCCGGGCCGGCATCGCGGTAAGCATTCATCAGCGGAATGTGGTCGTTCTGGAAGCAGACCGTTTTTTCAGGGTTATTCATCACCCAACGCGGGAAGAAGATCGTGCCGTGGAACAGTTTATCCCCGAGATTGACGATAAGGCTCACGTCGGTGCCGGTAGGTTCCGTCCAAGAAATTTTGTAGATGCTTTCGCCAACGCGAACGATGTACGCCTGCTGGTCTTTCACCCAGCGGTTTGCCACGATGCCGCTGTGAATGCGGTAATCCAGCGTGGTGTCGTTTTTGACGTAAATTTCGTAGTTCCAGCCGTTATCGTAGGTATAGACCAGATGTTTGCCAACAAAACCGCTCAAATCATGTTTATCAAAGTTGCTCATAATGAAATCTCCTTGTGTCGATGCAGAGATCTTATTGCTTTATAAATCGAATGAATAACGCTATGTTTTAATGAAATTAATCTAAATTTTGAATCAATCATGCACAAAACGACGCTGGAACAATGGGCTTTGCTCGAGAAGGTGGTTGAGCTGGGCAGCTTTGCCAAAGCCGCCGAACAAACCAACCGTAGTCAGTCATCGGTAAGCTATAACCTGGCGCTGCTGCAGGAACGTCTGGGGGCTGCCCTACTGGTGCCGGAAGGACGGCGCGCGGTATTAACGCCGGCAGGCGAGTTGCTTCTGGGCCAGGTAAAACCGCTGCTGAAGGCCTTTACTCGCGTGGAAAGCCGCGCCGCGACACTGCGTGAGGGAATGCGCACCCGGCTCGATCTGGTCGTCGACAGCATCTTTCCCCGCCAGCGACTGTTCGCCATCCTGCGCCAGTTTCAGCAACGCTATCCGCAAACCCTCGTTCGCTTAACGGAAGTGCTGGAGAACGCCAATAGTCATGACGTGGCGCAGAGCGAGGCGGATGTGATGGTATTAACGCGCCGTCAGGACATCACCGGGCGCGGAGAATGGTTGATGAATATCGATTTTGTCGCCGTTGCTCACCGCGATCACCCTTTATTTAGCCATCAAGGGACGCTCAATGATGAGCTTTTGCGCGCTTGGCCGCTTATCCGTATTGCCGACAGCGACAACGATCGGTTGGCAGGTCGTGACGCATGGACGTTTTCCACCATTGATGCGGCGATCGATGCGGTGATGTATCAGGTGGGATATGGCTGGCTGCCGGAGGAGCGCATTCAAACGGAACTGGCACAGGGAATATTAAGGCCCTTGCCGCTGAGCCATGGCGTTCGCCGCGCCACGCCGCTGCATCTGATCGTCAAACAGGATTTAACCCCGCTCGACGACCAGGTTGAGATGCTGCTGGCGTTGTTTAGTCAGCAAGAGAAATAGTGCGTTTACTCTGTCAGTGCCTGCGCACAGGCCCAGGCGCTAGCCCAAGCCCATTGGAAATTGTATCCGCCGAGCCAGCCGGTGACGTCCATGACTTCGCCAATGAAGAACAACCCCGGCGCTTTTTTGGCTTCCATAGTACGCGATGACAGTTCGTTGGTATCAACGCCGCCGAGGGTCACTTCCGCCGTACGATAGCCTTCGGTGCCATTGGGCTGTACGCGCCAGTTAGACAGGGTTTCTACCAATGTTTGCTGCTCGCGAACATTGAGCTGCTTTAACGTCACGTCCGGGATCTGTCCAAGCTGCTGTAGACATTCCACCAAGCGTTTTGGTAGCTGCATTGCTAAGGTATTTTTCAGGCTCTGGTTAGGATGCTCGGCCCGCTGAACGTCGAGGAAGTCGGCGAGATCAACGTCTGGCAGCAGGTTAATGCTGACAAACTCACCCGCTTGCCAGAAGCTTGAAATTTGCAGCACTGCTGGCCCAGAAAGGCCGCGATGGGTGAAAAGCAGGTTTTCGCGGAAAGTCGTTCCGTCCTGCGCGGTGATGGTCGACGGTACGGAGACGCCGGACAACACCTGGAATTGTTCAAGCATCGGTTTATGCAGCGTAAATGGCACCAGACCTGCGCGGGTTGGCAGCACCTTTAAACCGAACTGTTCGGCAATTTTATAACCGAATGGTGAAGCACCCAGGCCCGGCATCGACAGGCCACCGCTGGCAATGACGAGCTTATCCGCAGCCACCACGTCGCCATTCACTTGTAGGGTGTACCCTTCGTCGTCCCGGCTCACACTGAGAATTTCGCTGCGCAAACGGGTCGTCACATTGCCCTTTTCACACTCAGCCACCAGCATTGCGACAATCTGTTCGGCGGAGTCATCGCAGAATAACTGGCCGAGCGTCTTTTCATGCCAAGCAATACCGTGCTTACCGACCAAGTCGATAAAGTCCCACTGGGTATAGCGCGCCAGAGCAGATTTGCAAAAATGCGGGTTTTGGCTGAGATAAGCGGCGGGTTCAACATAAAGGTTAGTGAAATTGCAGCGACCGCCGCCGGACATCAAAATTTTACGTCCCGGCTTTTTACCGTTATCCAGCAGCAAAACGCGACGTCCCGCCTGTCCAGCCATGGCTGCACAAAACATTCCCGCCGCGCCAGCACCCACTACAATGGCATCAAACCTTTCCACGCACTATCCTCAACATAGGTATTGTCGGGAAGTGTAAATTTTTCATGGATGTCATACCAGTGAAATATCCACAAAGCCGACTTATCTGATTGATACAATGGAAATAATTATTTGCAGTCACTGACAAGGCGCAGATAATTATCAAAAAAAATAGAGATTTCACTTTGCCCGCGCTGCCAAAGTCCCTGATAATGCCGCGCGTTCATGACCTCAAAATGGCGTAACGTCCTATGTTACATTTGTTCGCTGGCCTGGATTTACATACCGGGCTGTTGTTAGTTTTGGCACTTGTGTTCGTTCTTTTCTACGAAGCTATTAACGGCTTCCACGATACGGCTAATGCGGTTGCCACCGTGATTTATACTCGCGCCATGCGCTCGCAGCTTGCGGTTGCAATGGCAGCAATCTTTAACTTCCTCGGCGTTCTGTTGGGCGGTCTGAGTGTAGCTTATGCCATTGTGCATATGTTGCCGACGGATCTTCTGCTCAATATGGGCTCCGCGCACGGCCTAGCCATGGTCTTTTCCATGCTGCTGGCTGCTATCATCTGGAACCTCGGCACCTGGTACTTCGGTCTGCCTGCCTCCAGTTCCCACACGCTGATTGGTGCAATCATCGGTATTGGTTTAACCAATGCGCTGATGACCGGTACTTCAGTGGTCGATGCGCTCAACATTCCGAAAGTGATTAACATTTTCGCCTCGTTGATCATCTCGCCAATTGTGGGTCTGGTTGTTGCTGGCGGCTTGATTTTCCTGCTGCGCCGTTACTGGAGCGGTACCAAGAAACGCGCCCGTATCCACCTGACCCCTGCTGAACGTGAAAAGAAAGACGGTAAGAAAAAGCCGCCATTCTGGACCCGTATTGCTCTGATCCTCTCTGCAATTGGCGTGGCATTCTCCCACGGTGCAAACGACGGTCAGAAAGGCATTGGTCTGGTAATGCTGGTGCTGATTGGCGTAGCGCCCGCAGGTTTCGTGGTCAATATGAACGCTTCCGGTTACGAAATTACCCGTACCCGTGATGCGGTCAACAACGTTGAAACCTTCTTCCAACAGCGCCCTGAGCTGCTGCAGAAAGTGGCCAACAATGCTGAGCAGTTGACCCCTGAAGCGATGGCTGCCGTTGAGTTCCATTGCCATCCGGCGAACACGATGAATGCGCTCGACCGGACAAAAGCCATGCTCAATGGTATCGAAAGCTACGATAAGCTCTCTGTAGAGCAGCGTGGCCAGCTACGTCGCATCATGCTGTGCATCTCTGATACTACCGATAAAGTGGCGAAGATGCCGGAAGTGAACGCTGAAGACCAGCGTCTGCTGAAGAAGCTGAAAACCGACATGCTGAGCACCATTGAGTACGCGCCTGTCTGGATTATCATGGCCGTCGCACTGGCGCTGGGCATTGGTACGATGATCGGCTGGCGTCGCGTGGCAACCACTATCGGTGAGAAAATCGGTAAGAAAGGTATGACCTACGCGCAAGGTATGGCAGCGCAGATGACCTCTGCTGTCTCCATCGGTCTGGCAAGCTATACCGGGATGCCGGTCTCGACTACCCACGTACTGTCGTCCTCCGTGGCGGGTACCATGGTGGTTGACGGCGGCGGTCTGCAAAGAAAAACCGTGACCAACATCCTGATGGCCTGGGTCTTCACATTACCGGCATCGATTCTGTTGTCTGGTGTGCTGTACTGGCTGTCTCTGAAGCTTATCTAAGCATCAGACATAAAGAGAAACGGGTCAGGAAACTGGCCCGTTTTTTTTTGCTCAGTGCCAAATCATCAATCCAATCATACTGATGACGACCAAACCGCACAGGGCGCTGGTCAAAATAAACTGGCGACGGAGCCTTTCACAACGGCGGATAAATTCCTCGTCGTGATGATCGCGGTAGCGCTGATAGTAAATATACCCTACTAGGCGCATCTGTTTGCTGGGCTGTCCGTGCGAAGTGAAGAAACCCCCTCCATCCACATACTGATAAAGCAACGGATCGCAACCACGAAGCACCACTAATAGCGCGCGTAATGAAGAGTAGTAACGCGCCATGTTCACTATGCAAACCACGCATAACGCCCAAAACAATGCGATTGTGCTAATCATACATCCCCCCCGGCGTCCGCCCACAAAGCAAAGCTTCTGAACTACCGCATCCCAATGCCCTGTAAGACAATTCAGTGAAAGAATGAACAAAAGTCGATCCAGTTCGCGTTTTAATATCCGAACGGCTCATTTAATAGTGTAGGAGATCCGTTAAATTTTTTACCACAAGGTTAATCGTTATCAATACGTAACACGGAAAAATTTGTTTAACTAATTGG
Source organism: Kluyvera sp. STS39-E (assembly GCF_040932435.1). Lineage (NCBI taxonomy): Bacteria > Pseudomonadati > Pseudomonadota > Gammaproteobacteria > Enterobacterales > Enterobacteriaceae > Kluyvera > Kluyvera sp. STS39-E. Next base: position 149,802 of record NZ_JBFQGA010000005.1, read on the forward strand.
CGAACCGGATGCATTGACGGCGCCTAAAGGCCAAGATAAGGTAGAAATGTCTACTACAATTAGGTCTTTATTGGTTAACCCCGCGCATGTAGCACGCAGGACGCGGGCAAGGGACAGCGCAGGGGCTGTCCGGTCCAACAGTCATCGACAACTTTATGGAAGGAGTAACACCATGGCTTACAAACACATTCTAATTGCCGTCGACCTTTCACCGGAAAGCAAGGTACTGGTCGAAAAAGCAGTATCTATGGCTCGCCCTTACAATGCAAAAGTCTCACTGATTCACGTTGATGTGAATTATTCCGACCTCTACACCGGCCTGATTGACGTTAACTTGGGCGATATGCAAAAACGTATCTCCGAAGAAACGCACCACGCGCTGAGCGAGCTGTCGACTGGTGCAGGCTACCCTATTACCGAGACCTTAAGCGGCAGCGGCGATCTGGGTCAGGTACTGGTTGATGCGATTAAGAAATACGATATGGATCTGGTTGTTTGCGGTCATCACCAAGATTTCTGGAGCAAACTGATGTCGTCTGCACGTCAGCTGATCAACACCGTCCACGTCGATATGCTGATTGTTCCGCTGCGCGACGACGAAGAAGAATAAATCGCGTCGAGCATCGTGAAACGCCTGCGTATGCAGGCGTTTTTATTACTACCCTTTACGCCCGGCAATCCACTCCTGCACTTCCACCACGAAGGTATCCGGCGCTTTACGATACATTTTGCGCGCCAGATCGAGGATTGTATGCTGGCCTAGCGCCTCTTCCATACGTTGCTGCGCCATGTCCATCACCGAACGTACGCCGCAAATTCCTTCACAGGCCCATTCCGGCGGCTGCTCATCAAACACCGCTAAACGCTGACGAATTTCACGGCATTCGAAAATACGCTTATCGCCATCAATTGCGTTGGCCACGTCCAGCACCGTTATGTGCTCCGCCGGTTTCGCCAGTTGGAAGCCACCGCCCTTGCCCTCGATGCTGCGTACAAGGCCTGCCTTTGACAGGCGAGTAAAGATTTTGGCCAGATAGTCATAGGGCACGCTTTGCAGCTCGGCAATTTCACGCACGCTCATATCGCGGGCATCACCTTTGCTGTCCACCATACACATCAAGCTATGAATGCCGTACTCAACCCCAGAACTGTAGAATGCCATGCTCTTATCTCAGCCAAAATTAATCTGAGTTAATTGTATCTTCTTCAGCGAACGAATTCCATACAGCCGTGATAATCCGTATTTAGTTAAAAATTAATTTTATTAAATATCAGTTAGATATACAAATATCATCGTGTGATTTTGTCATTGTGTGCAGATCCACATTGCAATCTTTAACTGCGACCAATAAAATCCGAGTAAATAAATCGTAGTCATCAGTGAGAAACAACCATGCGTAAACAAATTCTGATCGTCGGTGCTGGCTTTGCCGGTATGTGGGCAGCCCTGAGCGCCGCGCGTCTGGCGGATATTAATAAGCAGTCCATTGATATTACGGTGATTGCGCCACAGCCCGAGCTGCGCGTGCGTCCCCGTTTCTATGAAAGCGCCGTCCAGACGCTGGTTGCTCCGCTGCAACCACTGTTTGACGTCACTGGCGTTAACTTCCTGCGCGGCACCGTCGAACAGATCCTTCCGGCCTCTAAAGAGGTGAGTTGGAAAGATGAAAACGGCGAAGTGCGTCTGCGCCGCTACGACCGCTTGGTTCTCGCCAGCGGCAGCCACGTTAATCGCAATATGGTGGCAGGTGCCGCAGAGCATGCTTTCGATCTCGATCAGTTGGAAAGCGCTACCGTACTGGAGCAGCACCTCAACGATCTGGCGACGCAGCCCGCGAGCGAAGCACGTAATACCGTGGTGGTCTGCGGCGGCGGCTTCACCGGGATTGAAATGGCGCTAGAACTCCCAGGTCGTCTGCGCGATATTTTGGGTGCCGATGCTAAGACAAGAGTGGTCGTAGTTGAACGTGGCGCCGAGCCGGGCGGCCGCTGGAGCAAGGAACTGCGCGATGTGATTATCGATGCCTCCGCCGAGCTGGGCGTGGAGTGGCTGGTGAATGCAGAAGTCGAGAGCGTTGATGCCTCTGGCGTCACGCTTAAAGATGGCCAGGTTATCACGTCGCAGACGGTTATCTGGACGGTCGGAGTCCAAGCGAGCGACTTGACCGCACAGATTGACGCGCCGCGCGACCGTCAAGGGCGTTTGCACGTCAATAGCAATCTGCAGGTGCAGGGCTATGAGGATATCTTCGCCACCGGTGATGTGGCCTACGCCGCGACGGACGACAAAGGTAACCACGCGCTGATGACCTGTCAGCACGCTATCCTGCTGGGTAAATTTGCCGGTAACAACGCCGCGGCGAGCCTGCTAGAAGTCGCCCCCCTGCCGTACCGTCAGGAAATGTATGTGACCTGTCTGGATCTGGGCGCATGGGGCGCGGTGTACTCTGAAGGTTGGGATCAGCAGGTGAAGCTCACGCGTGAAGAGGCGAAGAAGCTGAAAGTGTCGATTGTTAGCGAGCTGATTTACCCGCCGAAGGCCGACCGCGCCGTGGCATTTGAGACGGCCGATCCTTACGCGCCGTTTGTTTAATATCGTGCAATCATCCCCCCTCACCCTAACCCTCTCCCCTTAAGGGAGAGGGAACCGAATGAGCGGTTTGCACGTTCTGCTTTTCTCCCTCGCCCCTTTGGGGAGAGGGTCGGGGTGAGGGGACTCTACGCCACCGTCCCCGCATAAATATCAAACCGATGCCCTTTGGTCACCACAGCATTCGGCGTCGCCACGTCCGCCAGCGGTGGAGCGTAATCCGGGCGCTTCACCACCACGCGTTTGGTGGCTAAGCTTCGCGCCGGTTCCAGTAGCCCATCGGCATCCAAATCGGGCCCCACCAGCGACTGAAACACGCGCATCTCTTTCTTCACCAGCGCGCTTTTCTGTTTGTGAGGGAACATCGGGTCGAGGTACACCACCTGCGGACGCGGGGTGATATCGGTTAGCGCCGTCAGGCTTGAAGCGTGGATCAGCTGTAAACGCACCTGCAACCACGAACCAATTTCCGGGTCAGCATAACCGCGCGCTAGGCCATCATCGAGCAACGCCGCTACCACCGGATTACGTTCCAGCATCCGCACGCGACAACCAACCGAGGCCAGCACAAAGGCATCGCGGCCCAGCCCCGCCGTCGCGTCCACGACATCGGGTAAATAATCCCCTTTCACACCCACGGCTTTGGCAACGGCTTCACCGCGACCACCGCCGAATTTACGCCGGTGCGCCATCGGGCCGCCGACAAAATCCACGAAGATACCGCCGAGCTTTGGTTCATCGCGCTTGCGCAGCTCTAGATGCTCTGCTGTCATCACCAGCGCCATCAGGTTGTCAGCATCGTGCTCCAGCCCCCAGCGAGCGGCCAGAACAGATAAGGCGCCGTCTCCGGCGCCTGTCTCATCAAGTAAACAAATTTTCACTCGAGTAATCAGCCTTTAATCCCGTAATGCGCCAGCATCGCATCCAACTGTGGCTCACGGCCACGGAAGCGTTTGAACAGCGCCATCGGCGCTTCAGAACCGCCGCGGGTCAGGATGTTATCGAGGAACGATTGGCCGGTTTCACGGTTGAAGATACCTTCATCTTCAAAGCGGGAGAAGGCATCTGCCGCCAACACATCAGCCCACAGATAGCTGTAGTATCCCGCCGCATAACCGCCAGCGAAGATATGACTGAAAGCATGCGGGAAGCGGCCCCAGGTTGGGCCTGGAACCACGGCAACCTGCTTCTTAATCTCGGCCAGCGTCTCCAGAATTTTGGCCCCTTGCTGCGGGTTAAATTCGGCATGCAGGCGGAAATCGAACAGACCAAACTCCAACTGACGCAGAATAAACAGCGCCGCCTGGTAGTTTTTCGCGGCCAGCATTTTATCCAGCAGTTCCTTCGGCAGCGGTTCACCGGTTTCATAGTGGCCGGAGATAAACGCCAGCGCTTCCGGCTCCCAGCACCAGTTTTCCATAAACTGGCTTGGCAGTTCGACCGCATCCCACGGTACACCGCTGATACCGGAAACCCCCGGGGTTTCGATGCGGGTCAGCATATGGTGCAGACCGTGACCAAATTCGTGGAACAGGGTGATCACTTCGTCATGGGTAAACAGCGCCGGTTTGCCGCTAACCGGGCGGTTAAAGTTACAGGTCAGGTAGGCGACCGGTTTTTGCAGCGAGCCATCTGCTTTGCGCATCTGCCCCACGCAATCGTCCATCCACGCGCCGCCACGTTTGTGCTCGCGGGCGTAGAGATCGAGGTAGAAGCTGCCGCGCAGTTCGTTGTGCTCATCGTAAAGCTCGAAGAAACGAACTTCGGGGTTCCAAACATCGATGTCGGTACGCTCTTTGGCCGTGATGCCGTAAATGCGCTTAACCACTTCGAATAGACCGTTAACGGCTTTGTTTTCCGGGAAGTACGGACGCAACTGCTCGTCGCTAATGCTGTACAGATGCTGTTTCTGTTTTTCGCTGTAGTAGGCGATATCCCACGGCTGCAGGTCATCAACGCCAAATTCTGCTTTAGCGAAGGCGCGCAACTGGGCCAGCTCTTTTTCACCCTGTGGACGGGCGCGTTTTGCTAGGTCGGTCAGGAATTCGAGTACCTGCTGCGGATTCTCGGCCATTTTAGTTGCCAGAGATTTAAAGGCGTAGCTTTCAAAGCCCAGTAGCTGCGCCAGCTCGTGGCGCAGGGCGAGGATCTCTTCCATCACCGGGCTGTTATCCCATTTACCGGCATTCGGCCCTTGGTCCGACGCACGCGTAGAGTACGCGCGGTACAGTTCTTCACGCAGCGCTTGGTTGTCACAGTAAGTCATTACCGGCAGATAGCTTGGGATATCCAGCGTCAGGAGATAACCGTCCTGCTCTTTGGCTTCGGCCTGCGCTTTTGCGGCAGCCAGCGCACTTTCCGGCATCCCGGAGAGCGCGGATTCATCGGTCACCAGCTTGCTCCAGCCCATGGTGGCATCCAGCACGTTATTGCTGTAGAGGTTACCGAGTTCTGACAAACGAGTCGCAATTTCGCCATAGCGCTGCTGCTTTTCTTTTGGCAAGCCAATACCGGACAGTTCAAAATCACGCAGCGCGTTATCCACCGCTTTCTTCTGCGCTACGCTCAGCGTCGCGTAGTTATCGCCGTCGCGCAGGTCACGATAGGCTTTATACAGACCTTCATTCTGCCCTACCCAAGTGCTGTATTCAGACAGCAGCGGCAGCGTTTGCTCGTAGGCTTCGCGCAGCTCCGGACTATTTTTTACCGAGTTCAGGTGGCTAACCGGCGAGAAGATACGCCCCAGCACATCGTCCACTTCAGCAAGCGGCTGGCAGAGGTTTTCCCAGCTATACGGCGCGCCTTTAGCAACCACACGTTCCACATTTTCGCGGCAGTCGTTCAGCGCCTTGTTAACGGCAGGAACGACATGCTCGGGTTGAATCTGGGAAAACGGTGGCAGCTCGAAGGGCGTCAGTAATGGATTGGTCATATGCGCAGTCCTGATCTAAGAAAGAAATGAAGCGCCTAGCGGCGCTTAGCGATAGATCTAGAATGGGGGATAGTTGTTGGAATTTCAATGATAGTGGGCACTCATTTCACCTAGGTTGTAGGCAATACCGAACAACGCCACACCCAGTAAAAAGAGCGATGACAGACATTCCAGGCGTCGGCTATATCGACCGCGCGGCAAACATCTCACGGTGAGGATATACAGCGACAAAACACCAAGGTCGAAAAGCATCCACACCAGCGAGAGTGTCAGCATGCTGAGCGTGAAATGGTGGGTGACCGCGACAAACTGTGGGAAAAAAGCACTAAAGAAGAGGATATCTTTCGGATTAGAAATCCCAATAAGAAAACCCTGTACTACACCGCCGCGCGAAGGTGTCACGACGCGGGACTCACCTAGGCGCCGCAGCCCACCGATAGCGCTCCAGCCGATATATAGCGAACCGCTCAGCCCCAATAGTGTTAAAAAAAACGGCGATACGGAGACCACGCCAATAAGCATCAGTATTGCCAGCGCCATTAGTACCAGCGAAGCGGCATTCGTGCCCAACAGCGTGAGGAACGCCTGTCGGGCACCGTCACGAGCTGCGGTAGCCGTTACCAGCGCCACCACCGGACCGGGCGTCATCAACAACAACAGAATCGCCAGCATATAGGCGACAAGCAGCGAATAATTCATTTCAATACCGAACAAGCCAAGGAAGAACACCGCCATTATTAGCGAGGCATCCGGCGTTGAAAAACGTAAAAAACTGCGCTTCAATGTGAGTTAAACTCACTATTGATGATCACCATGCCGCTACCGCCGCTGTATGCTCTCCGCGCTTTTGAAGCTGCCGCTCGCCTAGGATCATTCAGCAAAGCCGCTGAATTACTCAACGTCACGCCCGGTGCCATCAGCCGTCATATCCGCACGCTGGAGCAGTGGTTTGAGTGCGAGTTGTTTCGCCGTCACGGACCACGCGTTGAGATATCGGATGCCGGTCGCGCGCTGGCCTCGCAGCTGAGCGATGGTTTTCAAAGCCTTGAACTCGCCTGTGAGGCCTTTAGTCGCCGACGCCATGAATTACGCTTAAAGGCCCCATCAACGCTCACCCTGCGCTGGCTGCTGGCGGCGCTGAAAAATCACGCCATACCGCCGGTTGAGCTGGCTAGCGTTTGGATGGATACCGATAGCGTGGACTTCCAGCGAGAGCCCTACGACTGTGCGATTTTGCTGGGCGACGGCCATTTTGGCGCAGGCACCGAAAGTCGGTTGCTGTTCGAGGAATGGCTAATCCCAATCTGCTCACCGGCTTTAGTGGCAACAGCACGCCGCCAGCTTGCCGACGGCGAGCTGATTCATCCCTCTCCTGACCGTCGGGATTGGCGACGCTGGCTTAAACGCACGCAACAACATCCTCACCTGAATATTGCTCGTGGCAAGGTGTTCGATACCCTTGAGCACGGTTATCTGGCGGCCATCGGGGGCCACGGTGTATCGGTGGGTGATTTGCTGTTGAGCCTCGATGCCATCGCTAGCGGGCTGCTGGCGCTGCCGTTTAATGAAGCGGTGTCAACGGGCGAAGGCTATTGGCTGGTGTGGCCGAAAGGCTCACCGCGCGCGCCGAGCATCAACACGCTCTATCACGGATTAGTGAAGGCGATACCGCAGCCGCTGCCGCCTTCGCTCATCTATCTACGCTAGGTGAATGTGCCCGTCGATGGGCGAGAGTAGGAATGGGCCAGCCGCCAACCTAATGCCCCGGTTTACCCGGCGCTGTTGAAAACATTCAGGTCAGGTAATCTACGCCGATCTGCGGTAAACTGTCGGTTATCTTGTTTAATTCCCGGAATCTCTGCACCCATGCTCAGTTATCGCCACAGCTTCCACGCTGGCAACCACGCCGACGTACTCAAACATACCGTTCAGAGTCTGATCATTGAATCGCTCAAAGAGAAAGAAAAACCGTTTCTCTATCTGGACACCCACGCCGGTGCAGGCCGCTATCAGCTGAGCGGCGAGCACGCCGAGAAAACCGGTGAATATTTAGAAGGGGTTGCTCGCATCTGGCAGCAAGACGACTTGCCGGAAGAGTTGAAGCCCTACATCTCCGTGCTGGAGCATTTCAACCGCAGCGGTCAGTTGCGCTACTACCCAGGCTCCCCGCTGATTGCCCGTCAGCTCCTGCGCGAGCAGGACAGTCTGCAGATGACCGAACTGCACCCAAGCGATTTCCCCCTGCTGCGTTCTGAATTCCAGAAAGATAACCGTGCGCGCGTGGAAAAAGCCGATGGCTACCAGCAGTTGAAATCCAAGCTGCCGCCAGCCTCTCGTCGCGGCCTAGTCCTTATCGACCCACCGTACGAAATTAAATCTGATTATCAGGCGGTGGTCGCAGGTATTCACGATGGCTATAAGCGTTTTGCGACCGGGACCTACGCCCTTTGGTATCCGGTTGTGCTGCGCTCGCAGATTAAGCGCATGATCAAAGACTTGGAAGCTACCGGCATCCGTAAAATTTTGCAGATCGAACTGGCCGTGCGTCCAGACAGCGATCAGCGCGGCATGACCGCTTCCGGCATGATTGTTATCAACCCGCCGTGGAAGCTGGAAGCACAGATGAACGCAGTGCTGCCGTGGCTGCACAGCAAATTGGTTCCGAGCGGCATTGGTCATACGCTGGTTAACTGGATTGTGCCAGAGTAATCGCAGACATCGGTGGAACCTATTGATTTCAGGTATACAATCGCGAGTATTTTGACGGTGAGTATGACGCTCACCCGTCCGACATTGAACGTTTGAGGAGCGGCCATGACCAAACATTACGACTACATCGCCATCGGCGGCGGCAGCGGCGGTATCGCCTCGATTAACCGCGCAGCTATGTATGGCCAAAAGTGCGCGTTGATTGAAGCTAAAGACCTCGGCGGTACCTGCGTCAACGTCGGTTGCGTGCCGAAGAAAGTGATGTGGCATGCCGCGCAAATTCGCGAAGCCATCCACCTGTATGGCCCGGATTACGGCTTTGACGCGACCATCAATAACTTCGATTGGGACCGTCTTATCGCCAGCCGTACCGCTTACATCGACCGTATTCACACCTCCTATGACAACGTACTGGGTAAGAATAAAGTCGATGTGATTAAAGGCTTTGCACGCTTCATCGATGCGAAAACGGTCGAAGTGAACGGTGAGACGATCACTGCCGATCATATTCTGATCGCCACCGGCGGTCGTCCGAGCCACCCGGCGATTCCGGGCGTGGAATTCGGCATCGACTCCAACGGTTTCTTCGAACTGCCAGCGCTGCCAAAACGCGTTGCTGTGGTTGGCGCGGGTTACATCGCCGTAGAACTGGCGGGCGTAATTAACGGCCTAGGTGCCGAAACGCATCTGTTCGTACGTAAACACGCGCCACTGCGTAGCTTCGATCCTTTGATCGTGGAAACGCTGGTTGAAGTGATGAACGCCGAAGGCCCAAATCTGCACACCAACGCCGTGCCGAAAGCCGTGGTGAAGAATGCCGATGGTAGCCTGACCTTGGAGCTTGAAGATGGCCGCAGCCAGACCGTGGATTGCCTGATTTGGGCGATCGGTCGTGAGCCGGCAACCGACGACTTCAATCTGGCAGCAACCGGCGTGAAAACCGACGAGAAAGGCTACATCGTTGTTGATAAGTTCCAGAACACCAGCGTGGCAGGGATTTACGCCGTGGGCGATAACACCGGTGCCGTTGAACTGACACCGGTCGCTGTTGCCGCCGGTCGCCGCCTGTCCGAACGCCTGTTTAACAACAAGCCGGACGAGCATCTGGACTACAGCAATATTCCGACCGTGGTCTTTAGCCACCCGCCAATCGGCACCGTCGGCTTAACCGAGCCGCAGGCGCGCGAGCAATACGGTGACGACGCGGTGAAGGTCTACAAATCGTCGTTCACGGCAATGTATACGGCGGTGACCTCTCACCGTCAACCATGCCGTATGAAGCTGGTTTGCGTGGGTCCAGAAGAGAAGATTGTCGGTATTCACGGCATCGGCTTCGGTATGGATGAAATGCTGCAGGGCTTCGCGGTGGCGCTGAAGATGGGCGCGACGAAGAAAGACTTCGACAACACCGTCGCCATTCACCCGACAGCCGCGGAAGAGTTTGTTACCATGCGCTAAGCCGTGTGAAACGGATAATAAAAAGCCAGACGACCGTCTGGCTTTTTTTATGTCTCGCGATTGGGCGCTGCGCTTAATAGGCAGCCGATTAGAAGCGCCAGCTCACGCCGGCCAGTAGGGTCAAGCTGTCATCTCTGTCGACCATCGGGCTGTTTTTAATCTCATCCGGCAACACGCTGTAGGTGGCGTTAGCCAGCAGCACCAAATTGCGGGTCAGCGGGTATTTCATCGTCAGGCCCATATACGGCATCCAGCTACTACCCGGCGACCATGACGATAAACCACTGCGTCGAGCTTCATGGCTGGAAACACCGTAGTAATAGCGGTTGAAAGCGTCATCATAATAATAAACACCAACGGCTGGCGTTATCGAGAGTTTGCCTAATGCTAGCGGGCGAAAATAGGACAACTCCCCCACCCAACCGCTGCTATTATCCAGAATATCTGCCGCCGCCGAGACCTTCAGGCTGCCCCAGTTTTCATGGTGATACCACGCCGCGCCCGCCATTGCGCTGCCTTCACGCTTATCCAATTGCTTCATGGCATTATCATCATTATCTGCCGGGTCGAATTTCAACGGCATCCATGATCCCGTCAGACTAATTTCATCACGCTTATTTTTAAATAAGGCGTAACCTAAAGTAGTCTGGCGAATATAAAATGAATCACCTTCATAACTGATTATCGGAACAGCGTGGGTATTTTCATTATATCCACGATAAATGGATTCATTATATACCGCACCCGCACCCACCGATAATTCTGACGCCGTGGCATTGACCATAAAAGAGAGCGTCAGCAGGAAGATAGCCTTCCGTTCAATTGACATTGCAGATATCCCAATCTATTATCACATTTTGATGCTGAATATGATAATGTTCGTATTAATATTGCTGCAACCTCGATATTTATATAGAACCATATCAATTCTTATATAGAGTCGAGTAATGAAAAAGCTTCAGATAAAACCACAGGAATTAAAAATAATCGCGGTCGTTGCTGCCAGTGAAAACATCAGCCATGCCGCTACAATCCTAGGCATGGCACAGGCCAATGTCAGTAAGTATCTTGCTGATGTTGAATCAAAAATTGGTTTAAAGATTTTTGAACGCAGCTCGCGTAAGGTCACCTGCACTCGCTTTGGGGAAACGCTGCTGCCTTATGTCAACGAATTACTGGAAAAAGAAAATCAGCTTAATAATTTCATCGCTGATTATAAGCATGAGAAAAATGGCAAAGTCACAGTCTACGCACCAACGATGATTAACGCTTATTTAGCTAAAAACGTCGTCAGCAAAATAACGGATATTGGTAATATTAACCTGTATCTCAAAACATTTAACCTTGAGCATAAATCCTTTCATGAAGGGTCAGACTTCCCTGATGACTGCGATATTTTAATTACCTGCGTTCAGCCCAAAAATGAATCTCTGGTTGCCAATTTTATTACCAAATATGCGGTCAGTGCCTACGCCAGCACGGCGTATCTGACACAACATCCGATAAGCACGCCGGACGAACTCGAACAACATTCTTGTATTCTGATGGACTCGATGATGATTGATGATGCCAACATCTGGCGCTTCAGCCTAGCGGGAAGCCAAGAGAGCCGCGATTTTCGCGTCACCGGCAATTACATTTGCGATAACACCCGCTCGGCGCTTGAGCTTGCGCGTCACGATCTAGGGATTATTTTTGCGCCTAAAACCAGCGTACAGGCCGATATCGAAGCAGGCGTACTCGCCCCCTGCTTTGCCGAACAGTATGAATGGTGGTTGGATCTGGTGGCTATCTATCGCAAGCGTGAATATCAGCCGTGGCGTGTGCAGTTTATTCTTGATGCACTAATGGGTGAAATGCGCCGCCAGATTGCGCAGGCCTAGCCCCCGGCATACGCCGGGGGAAGGCACGGTTTAGAACGAATAATTCAAGCTAACCGACAGGTTACGCGGTTCGCCGTACACCGCTGAGTCATCCAAGTAGGAGTAGTACTCGCGGTCGAACAGGTTGTTGATGTTCGCCTGCACCGCCAACTGTTTGGTCACCTGATACTGGGCAAACAGGCTGACCAGCGGGTAGCTGCTCTGGTAAAGGCGCTGCGTTTCGCCGTCCGGCCCGGCCACGTCTTTATAAACGCGGTTTTGCCAGTTAGCGCCGCCGCCGATGGTCAGCTCAGGCATCACCGGTACACGGTAACGGGTGAACAGTTTAAGCTGCGTTTGTGGCGCAAAACTGTTGTAGCGACCGTCGCTGTCCGTGGCGACATAGCGTGTGGCGCTGAAGGTCAGTTGCAGGTTATCGGTCACCGCGCCGTTGACTTCAAACTCGGCGCCTTTACTCACCGCACCGCTAGTTGCCCGGTATGCCTGCTCGCTCGAGCCATTGACGAATTCACCGCTCACCGCCTCGGCCACATTCTCCTGCTCAATGCGGAAAACGGCAACGTTAGTGGTCAAGCGCCCGTCCATCCAATCCGCTTTCAGACCGGTTTCGTAGTTCTTACCGGTGACTGGCGATAACCAGGTGCCGCTGGCAGAACGCTTGGTCTGTGGCGCAAAAATCGACGTATAGCTGGCGTAGGCCGACAGGCTTTCTGTCAGGTCGTAAACCAAGCCACCGTATGGCGTGATGTTGTACTTACGCATGTCGCCGCTGCTGCCATCGGTGCTGTACTGGGTGTATCGCGCACCAATAACCAACGACAGGGGATCGGCAAGGGAAAGACGAGCCGCGGTGTAGGCAGATTTCTGCCGCACGATATCATCGGCGTTCTGATACCAGTCGCCCCACGTTGGCTGCGCCACGCTTCCGTTCCAATTATTATCGAAAATACCAATCTGACTGGCATCCATCGGTCCATCTTGGCTTGAGGTCGCGTTATGCTGGCGGCTGTAGCTCGCGCCCGCCATCAGTTGGTGCTGACGCCCCAATAACTTGAACGGCCCGCTAGCGTAGGTATCGAAAGAGTCGACGGTACGCTTCCCTTTATCTTTGCTCCCCCAGCCGCTTGCACCATCGCCGGTATCCGCATCCGGATTCCCCATCACATACAGCAGGGTATCATTGAAGGTTTGCTCGCCGTGGGTTCCGTTAAAGCGATACGACCAGCCGTTATCCCAATCATGGGTTAAGTCGACAAAGACCTTACGCGATTCAACCTGGTAGCGCGTCCAGTCGGCCGCCGTGTTGGTGCTCCGGTCATAATGCGTGCGAGTGCCGTTGCTATAGAGACTTGGCAGACCGCCCCAGGTCGGGTTGCCGGTGTTGGACTTTTGGTAGTCCCAGCCCAACGACACGGTGGTGTGGTCCGTGAGATCCGCATCGACCACACCGTAGAGGAATTTTTTGGTTTTATGGTAACGGTCAAGCCAGCTGTCCTGATCTTGATAACCCGTGACGATGCGCCCACGCAGGCTGCCATCGGAGTTTAACGGCGTGGAGAGATCGGCCACGTAACGCTGGTTATTCCAGCTACCATAGCTGGCGCTAATATTGCCGGTCGCCGTTTTGCTATCTGCACGTTTACGCACCATATTAACCGTTGCGCCGGGGTCGCCAGCGCCGGTCATCAGGCCATTGGCGCCGCGAACGATCTCAATCCGGTCATAAATTGCGGTATCTTCTGCAGCATCGCCGTAGTTCCACGCATCGCCAATCGAGGTGGGGATATCGTCATAGGAAAAACTGGTGATTTCAAAACCACGTGAGTAGTAGTAAGAACGCTCTGAGTCTATCTGCTGTGAGGAGACGCCGGTGGCGTTGGTCAACACATCATCCACCGTTTGCAGATCCTGATCTTGCATACGCTGCCGTGTCACCACGCTGACGGACTGAGGAATGTCGCGCGGGGCCAAATTCATTTTGGTGCCAGCATGGGTCGTTTTGACGGCGTAATCCTGCTGTTCATCCGCCGAGCTATCCGTGCTGCCATACACCACCATATCCTGACTTTTTTCTTCCGCGTGCGCCTGCTGGACGAAACCATGAATGGCCAGCGCCAACAGCGAAACCGTCAGCGATTTCCCGCCTATTTCCCTGCCATAAAAATGCATAATTATTCCCATTAGATCTTGTTGTTGTGAGTGAAGCCGTTCCGCCCGCAGCGTCAGGAAATAACCCGCTTTTCCGTAAGCGATTGACCTGCATAAAAGCGACATAGGCAACGAATGAGAACGATAATGATAATTACTCGCTTTAAATAACGCAGGTTGTTTTATTGGTTAAATGTAAGGAAATGTATACATGTTTTATATCAATGAATTGGTAACATTTTATGCCGTCTTAGCCGCCTAAATATCGTCATGAGAGGGGCAAGAGAGACACTGTGCTAGGCACTACGTGATTATGGGGTTTGCTCATTTTCTATAAATAATTATTATTCTCATTCTTATTAAAACTCTCCCGTCGCGGTTTTGCCTCACTCGGGAATTGCTTATCCAATGATGGAGTTTCGAATGGTATCGTTATTCAGCCCGCGTAAAACGGCGCTCTCCGCCGCCTTGATTACTGCTTTCGCCCTCACCGCCCTGCCTGCTGCTGCCGAAAATGCACAGCCTGCTGAGAACGCCGCTGCCTTAAAAACCGCTTCCTCCGTCACTCAGCGCGAGCTGGGCGATGGCCTGTATGAAATGGCGTATGTGTCGGCCGAAAATGCTCTGTTTGTCGCGAGCGCGCAGAGCTTTAAAGATGTGAACGGCGGCGTGATTTATCGCCTCGATCCGGCGACACTCGCCACCAAAGGCACAACCCACACCGATCTAAAAAACTTTGGTATGGCTATCGATGACGACGGCAAGGTGTTCTACACCACCAACTCGCTGGACGGTGCGGTTTCCAAGGTGGATGCGAAAAGCGGCAAGGTGCTGCAACGTTTAGTGCTGGACGGTAAAAAAGACAAGGACGGCGACCCAACCGGCGCACGTGAAGTGTTATTCCATGACGGTCTGCTGTTTATCGGCCGCGTCGCCGAGCCTGGCTTTATCTCCATCGTAGATGCCAAAACCATGACCCTCAAAGGGCGCATTGATAACGCTGGGAAATGGGTTACCGGCATCATCTATTCGCCGCTCACTAAGCGCATTTACGCCACCAACGGCGCGGGTGAAGTGCTGGTTATCAATCCACAGAACTACAAGATAGAGCAGCGCTGGACGCCGGGCGACGACAAAGAATATCTGCTGCTGAACATGGCGGAAGACCCGAAAACCGGTCGCCTGTTTGTTACCGACGATTCAAAAGCCAAAACCACGCTGGTGTTCGATGAGCATACTGGCAAGGTGATTAAGCGCATTGATGGCGACGCGCTGGGCATTAAATTCGACGCGAAGCGCAATGAGATCTTCATTAGCCAACGCGAATCGAAGAAAGTGCTGCGCCTTGATGCCACCAGCTATGCCGTGAAACAGACCTGGGACTTCACTAGCCGTCCGAACAGCCTGCTGCTGTCAGACGATGGCAAAACGCTGTTCGTGACGCTCAAGCAGGACTTCAACAAAGATTATTCAACCAAAGGGTTGGATAGCGTGGCGCGCATTAAACTGGATTAATTCTCGTCGTCGCATCATCGCAACGCAGGGCACGGGAACCACACCGTGCCCAATATCCAGATGCCATTCACTAAACGAAAATAATAAAATCACTCGCCTTTCATTTATTTACTACGCAGCACCGGTGAATACATTAATTATGATTACCACCGACGGGTTATAAAAATAACCATCAATAGGCAGTCGCTACCTACCTTATTATTTACAAGAAGTTACTGCGGCGATCGCATATAAATCATGGTATTTTGTCGCAGCGACAAATTACGCGACCAGTAGATGCAATGCCAATAGCGCCCTATCACGTTAGTTCCATTACATCGGATATTTTAACCCCTCTTATGGATAAGAAAGCCATGATAAATAGCGCGATCTCCTTGGAAGATAAATCCATCCAAATCTTCAATCATAAAAACAAAATGGATAAATACTGGAACACGTACGCCATGGAGTTGATAACGCAAATTACCGCTACCGAACGCCTCTACAACCATCAAATCCAGCCGAGCGAAAAAGGTCGGTTGAGCGTAACGCTGTTCGGCTGCGTGGATATCAACATCGTCCGCTCACGTGCTTTTGGCGAAGTGTGTATCCATTTTCTCGTTGAGTCAGAGGAGCTTGGCGGTCTGACGCTCAAGCCCTCCAGCATTGACGCACAGGGCAACCTTGACCACCAGATCCCGGTTCACGATAAAGCTGCGGTTTTTGACCACTATCTGGAACGTCTTCAGGTGGTTTACGACGCAATTCTGGCGCTGTCACCGGAAAAGGCCTAACCATGATAGTCAGACCGGAGCAAACGTGGTTTAGAAAGCTGTTCTCATGGCGCGGGTCAATCATGAGAAAAATATCGCCGCAGCTGTGCTTCTTTATCCTGCTCAATATCGTCTATCTGTTTACGCTGCCGCTGTTGCATCTACACGGAATTATCGCTAAAGAGAGTTCGTTTTACTTCATCGGTATCTCTATTTCTATCTCAGTATTTCTCGGCTTTCGTAATAATACAGCTTGGCTACGCTACTGGGAGGCGCGCAAATTATGGGGCGATTTATTGATCGTTAATCGTTCGCTAATGCGCGAAATCATCAATACCACTCAAGCCAGCTCGCAGGAGAAAAAGGTGGTTTTGGATTTGCTGGTCACCTACTGCGAGACGCTTAAAGCGAAGCTGCGTCACGGGCCGGTTCCGGTGTGCAGGGCGCTGGACTACCAGCGCTTGACCACGCCCTGTAATGCCCTGCTGCAAAACATTGGTCAGTGGCTATACCTACATCGCCCCAACGAATTTGTGTATCGTAATTTCAATCACTATTTGAACCAGATAAGCGCGATTCAGGGCGGCTGCGAGCGAATCAGTAATACGCCAATCCCCTATGCCTATTCGCTGTTGCTCCACCGGACGGTCGGCATCTTTTGTGCGGTCTATCCACTGCTATTAATCCACGACTTTGGTTTTCTGACGCTGCTGTTTTCCATCTTCACAACCTATGCCCTCCTAGCGCTGGATGCCATCGCCACCGAGCTGGAAGATCCGTTCGGCACGGAAGACAACGATCTACCGCTAAACGCCATCTGCAACGCCATCGAAATCGACCTGCGCGAGATGCTCAAAGAAAGCGTTGTGCCGATGAAACTAAAACCAGACGCGCATTACCGCCTGCTCTGACCTCATTGCGTGACGTGAAAGACGCTGAGATACACAGACATTCTCAGCCATTTTTGCGTCGCGCATCTCGCTTATTGAATGACCTCGTAGACCGACTGTTGAATTAACAGCCATTTCTTGCTTTGCGCATCCGGCGCCGCCTTGTTGCGCTGCTGCGCCGTTTCTACTGCCAGCCGCTGCCGTTTAACAACCGCCGGGGTGGTACAAAAAGCTTGCAGGTAGGACTTGCGAATCGCATCCAGCCGCGTGCCGCGCGACAGCTCATGCGTGAGCGTATTAATAAAACGTCGGCAGGGTTTAGGCTCGTCCATCTGGCTGCGATAGCGTAGCAATAGGTTGAGCACCGCCTCATGTTGGGCGGACATTGCGAGGTCAGTCCATGCAAGTTGCCAGTTCATACCGCCGCGTAAAAAAAGCTCTGTCACCTCGACATCATTGCGATCGATAGCCGACCGCAGGGCTCCGTTATCCCAAAAAATGCCGCGTCTCGAAAGGATTTCGCGCGCCGAGGGAGCCTGTCCAACGGCTTCGGCAATGACATGCTTTGTATAGCGCTGCTCGACCGGCGGCAGAACTTCAGGTGGCGAAAAAAACATGCCAAGACCGCCGAGGGTGATGCCCAGCACCAATACGCCCACCGCACCCCATAAAAGCGCGGTGATGACCCGTTCACGGGTATCAGAATGCTCGCGCGTTTCATGGTGAACGCGCTCAATGCTGTCAGCAATGGGCAGGGCATCAACGCCCCAGTTCTTCGCATAATCAGCCGCCTGTTCCCAAAAATGCTGCACTTCGCTGCCATCCGACGCCATCAGGCTAGCCGGGTTGACGCGCGTGCGCCCCTGCTCATAGGCACGTTGAACCGGAGCAGCAATTTGCTGCGTGTAGTTCTCAAGCAGCAAACATTCAATTTCGGTGAGCGGGTGGTGAGCCAACAGCTTGTTGCGCATCCGGCGAATATCATCGAGAAATGCATGCAACGTCAGACGCTGCTCGACCAGAAAGGTTAGCGAGGACGCATAGTTAAACAGTGATGAGTAGTGGCGGGAGAAGTTTTTTTTATCGACGACCAGCAAAGCCAGTTCGCCGAAGGTCATGCCGCTGAGGATCTCCCCTGACGGACTACGCGACTGCCACCGGGCAATCTCCTGCGCACCAAACTGAGATTTGAGATAATGGTGCAAGTGCGGCGTATCCGGCCATACCTGCTCCACCAGCTCGCGTAGCATAAGCTGGATGGTCCGTATTTGCCGCTCCGACTGTTCCTGAAGCTGGTCGGCATCAAGCGAATAGCCGGTATTAAACTTCAGCAGCGGCTGCTGTTGTCTTATTTTTTCCAGCGTGACCACAAAGCGCTCGGCGGCAATCAGTTGATTCTCTGTCGCTAGCATCCCATGTTCGTACGCCGCAATTCCCTGCTGCAGATGACGCAACTGAAGCATAAATTCGCTCAGTTGGCTGTCGTTTACCTTCAGACGCTGCGCAACCGCTCCCCATCCGCCCAAATTCAGCCGAGCCTGATCGAGCTGTTCAAGAAACCAGCGTGGATCCTTGCCTTCCGTGACGTGTATTTTGAGTAATGTGAGGATTTCAATGGAGGCCTGACGAATGACGTTCAGGCAATGCTCGAATTGCTGGCCAATCTGCTGCGATGAGGTCGGCATCATCAATTTCCTTAATCAACAACAAGGCAATTTAGCCTTAGGATTAACATGTTGTTATTTTGTTATTTTTGTCGTTACACCATAGAGCAAATCAGGCAAATTAACAGTCCTGTCCTCCTATCTGAAAGGTGAATTTATGATCGCGCTCACCACGGAACGCTGTCGCTGTACGCCGATAACCTTGGCCGACTGGCCTTTTTTCCTGATGCTGCAGCAGCACCCGCAGGTCATGCACTATGTCGCCGATAATCGTAGCGAAGAAGAGATACGCGAGGCGTTTGATTCCCGGCTCAACTCTTGGTCACCCGGCGCATCGCACTGGCTATGCTTAGTCGTACGCGATGCACAAAATGTCCCCTTGGGCATCACTGGATATATTCACCGGGAAGCCGACTGCGCCGAAGTCGGTTTTTTGTTTGCCCCGGAATCACAGGGCAAGGGCTACGGTAGCGAATCGCTGCGAGCCATCTGCGATTATGCGTTCAGACAGGGAGGTATTCGTCGTTTGACTGCAACGGTCACGGTCGGGAATGTAGCTTCGCGCAAGACGCTGGAGAAAATCGGCTTTCGGCTGGAAGGAGAACTGCGCGAGAGCTATCAGATTGCGGGAAAATGGTACAACGACTGGCTTTTCGGTCTGCTTAGCCATGAGTATTAACCTGCACCGATATCCACCGCATGGCCGGATATCGGTGCAGTTATCAGATAACGTCGTGCCGCTGGCTGAGGTTACTCAGCCCAGACGTTTGTTATCTATCCCTATCTACCACTCCACCGGCAGACAGATTCCTCCCTGCATCACGCTCTTGGTGGTTTGCACAAAGACCTCGAGGTTGGCATCACGCGGGATAATCGCTTGGACGTTGAAAGTCATCATTTCGTGCAGCCATGCCCGGCTGTATTCATTCGCAACAAGGATGCCCTTTGACTCCGGAAACTGCTGATATTTTTCCTGCAATACCCACCGACAGAAATCGGGCCCCAATTCACCATCAAGGATCAGCAATGCGTCCGGGTGACGCAAAAGGTATCGCCACAGATCATCAACCTGACTGACAGCCGAAATATCAATTCCCGGAATATATTCCTGTAAGCTAATTTTCATTCCATGAATAAATATTGACTGCCTGTCAAATATGACTACCTGCATACAAACTCCCCATAAAAAAGTATTAGATGATTAGCAGGGAGGATTATACGTAGATGAACGATAAGGAAAATGCGAGGCTTATGAATGCTTACAAGCCTCTGCCAGTCATTACGCATTCACATAGACCATCACATATAAATTAAGAAAAGGATTAAATAGCGGAGCGATGAACGGCGAGAACTGAAATAAGCCCAATGCAGACTTATTTCAGCTTAATACGTTTGAAACTTATGCCAAGCTTTATAAGAACATCCCGCCGGACACTTCAATACGCTGCGCGTTCATCCAGCGCAGATTATCGCTGAGCAATGCGGCAATAGCATCCCCGATATCATCCGGCAAACCAGTGCGGCCTAGGGCCGTTTGCGAGGCCACGTAGCGGTTCAGATCCTCGTTATCTCGCAGGTGCCCGCCGCCAAAGTCGGTCTCAATCGCCCCCGGAGCAATGCTATTGACGGAAATTCCGCGTGCCCCGAGCTCTTTGGCCTGATAACGGGTCAGCACTTCCATCGCCCCTTTCATCGACGCGTACGCGGCATAACCCGGTAGGGCGAAACGCGCGAGTCCCGTCGATACATTGAGGATACGACCGCCGTCAGCCATCAGTGGCAACAGCTGCTGAGTCAGGAAGAATGGGCCTTTGAAGTGGATATTCATCAGCTCATCAAACAGAGCTTCCGAGGTTTCGGCAAAGGACGCGTAGAGGCCAATTCCCGCATTGTTCACTAAATAATCAAAAGACTCACGACCCCACACTTGGCTAAGCTGCGCTTTCACTTGTTTTGCGAACTCACCGAAGCTTGCCACATCGCTGACGTTCAGCTGCAATGCCACTGCTTTCGCCCCTGTTTGTTCAATTTCAGCGACGACCTGCAGTGCCGCATCACGCTGGCTGTTGTAGGTGAAGATGATATCCGTTCCGGACGCGGCCAGCTTCAGCACCGCATTTTTACCTAACCCACGGCTGCCGCCGGTCACTAATGCAATACATTGACTCATATAAACCTCTATCTCAGATGGTGTGCACGTTGAGAACAAGCTTATTAGGTGATTAAATAACAATAAATACCGCCAATTGCGCTTCACTGTCTCATCTACAACAACAATAGGGTGTCGAGATGGATAAAATTCACGCAATGCAACTGTTCATTCGCGTCGCGGAGCTCGAGAGTTTTACTCGCGCAGCAGACACGTTAGGCCTTCCTAAAGGTAGCGTATCGCGCCAGATTCAAGCGCTGGAAAACCATCTTGGCTGTCGTCTGCTGCACCGTACGACCCGTCGCGTACTGCTGACGCAGGATGGAATGGTCTATTACGAACGCGCCAAAGACCTGCTCAGTAACCTAGATGAGCTGGACAGCATGTTCCAAAGCGATCCCAGCAGCGTCAGCGGACGGCTGCGCGTGGATATGCCGGTGGGTATTGCGAAAAATGTCATCATTCCCCGCCTACCGGAGTTTTTGCAGCGCTATCCGGGGATTGAGCTTGAACTCAGCAGCAGCGATCGCCTCGTTGACGTTATTCGTGAAGGTTTCGACTGCGTGGTGCGTGTTGGCACGCTGAAAGACTCCGGTCTAATCGCCCGTTCGCTGGGAAAACTGACCATTATCAACTGCGCCAGCCCAGCTTATCTGGAACGTTTTGGCTATCCGGATTCATTAGACAGCCTCAGCGCCCATGCGCTGGTACACTATGCCGTCAACCTCGGCGTGCGCCCGCAAGGTTTTGAAGTGGCGAGAGATAATGGCACGCAGTGGATAAAAACCGGCGGCGTGCTGACGGTGAATAGCACAGAGACTTACCACGCCGCCTGTCTGGCAGGTTTGGGGATTATTCAGGTGCCGCGCGTCGGCGTCCGTGAGGCATTGCATAGCGGCAAACTGGTGGAAATCCTGCCGCAGTACCGCGCCGAGCCAATGCCGGTATCGCTGATTTATCCCCACCGCCGCAATCTGTCGCGTCGGGTACATCTGTTGATGGAGTGGTTAACCGAGGTGTTACACGATTACGTGGATTGAGTTCGATGGGCGCCTTGCCGGATAGCAACGAAATGTCTAATCCGGCCTGCAACGGCATGGCACCGCCGGGAATAATAAACAGATCAACGTCTATACTTAACCAAGGCCAGAAAAAAGGAAAAGAAATCTGATGACGTCAGAAAATGACGAGAAGCGTCTACAACAAAAGGCCAGCCGAGCGCTGGAAACCGTCACCGGAACGGCACAGAAAATCCAGCGTAATCCGATTATCGCCCACGTACTGCGCGCCGCAGAGCGCTTCAACGACAGAATGGGCAACCAGTTTGGCGCGGCGATCACCTACTTTTCATTCTTATCGATGATCCCCATCATGATGGTGTCGTTCGCGGCCGCCGGGTTCATTCTGGCCTCGCATCCCACGCTGCTTCAGGACATCTTCAATAAGATCCTCGTCAATGTCAGCGATCCAACGCTGGCCGCTACGCTCAAAAGCACCATTAACACCGCCGTACAGCAACGTACCACCGTCGGCTTGGTGGGGCTTGGGATTGCGCTGTATTCCGGGATCAACTGGATGGGCAACCTACGTGAGGCCATTCGCGCCCAATCGCGCGACGTTTGGGAACGCACGCCGCAGGATCAAGAAGCTCTCTGGGTTAAGTATCTACGTGACTTCGTGTCGCTGATTGGCCTGCTCGTGGCGCTGATTATCACCCTGTCCATCACCTCGGTGGCCGGTTCCGCGCAGCAGCTAATTATCTCCGCACTGTATCTCGACAGCATCGAATGGCTGAAACCGGCTTGGCGGCTGATTGGCCTCGCTATTTCTATCTTCGCCAACTACCTGCTGTTCTTCTGGATTTTCTGGCGGCTACCGCGCCATCGCCCGCGTAAAAAAGCACTGATTCGCGGCACGTTTATTGCGGCTATCGGCTTTGAGGTGATTAAAATCATCATGACCTGGACGCTGCCAACGCTGGTGAAATCCCCCTCCGGTGCCGCATTTGGTTCCGTTCTCGGGCTGATGGCGTTCTTCTACTTCTTTGCGCGCCTGACGCTGTTCTGCGCAGCGTGGATAGCCACCGCCGAATACAAAGACGACCCAAGAATGCCGGGAAAAACCCACCGTTAAGCGCCCCGCTGGGCTGAGAGATAACGAAAAATTTCAGCCCAACGCAGCGTTTCAGCAGATAAATCCAGTTGGTAACTTTTATTTAACCAAAAACTAGATTTATCATCTATTCTATAAAAAATGTGAAGCATTTCATGTTTGATAACCCGCCAGTATAGAAATTATCCACTTTTTCGCTATTTTGACCCCATTTTACATTCCTGTTACAGATTGAAATGTCGCTTTTGCTATGTCTAATATGACCGTTCGTTCGCTATAAATATTAGAAAAGACTATGACCAGCACAACACTCGATAACGAACAAAATACGGCACCGGTTAACTCGCGTAATAAAGTCGTCGTGGCTTCACTCATTGGCACAGCCATTGAATTCTTCGACTTCTATATTTACGCCACCGCTGCGGTCATTGTGTTCCCGCATATTTTCTTCCCACAGGGCGACCCAACTGCCGCCACGCTGCAATCGCTGGCGACGTTCGCTATCGCCTTTGTCGCGCGGCCGATTGGCTCTGCGCTATTTGGTCACTTCGGTGACCGCGTCGGACGCAAGGTGACGCTGGTTGCTTCACTGCTGACGATGGGGATCTCTACCGTTCTGATCGGCCTGCTGCCAACCTACGAGTCGATTGGTATCTTGGCACCGATGCTGCTGGCGCTGGCGCGCTTTGGTCAGGGTCTGGGCCTTGGCGGCGAATGGGGGGGCGCAGCACTCCTGGCGACCGAGAATGCACCGCCGCGTAAGCGCGCGCTTTACGGTTCCTTCCCACAGTTGGGCGCGCCGATTGGCTTCTTCTTCGCGAACGGCACCTTCCTGCTGCTCTCTTGGTTACTCAGCGAAGAGCAGTTCATGACCTGGGGCTGGCGTATTCCGTTTATCTTCTCTGCGGTGCTGGTGATAATCGGCCTATACGTGCGCGTTTCACTGCATGAAACACCGGTGTTTGCGAAGATCGCTGCAGCGAAAAAACAGGTCAAAGTGCCGATGGGTACGCTGCTCAGCAAACACGTTCGCGTGACGGTGCTCGGCACCTTTATCATGCTGGCGACCTACACGCTGTTCTATATCATGACCGTCTATTCAATGACCTACAGCACCGCCGCCGCACCAAATGGCCTAGGGTTGCCGCGTAATGAAGTGCTGTGGATGCTGATGCTGGCGGTGATTGGCTTTGGCGTGATGGTGCCGATTGCTGGCCTTCTGGCTGACCGCTTCGGACGTCGTCCGAGCATGATTGTTATCACCAGCCTGATTATCATCTTCGCCCTGTTCTTCTTCCAGCCGCTGCTGGGCTCCGGAGATCCGTCGCTGATTATGCTGTATCTGCTGGTAGGCTTAAGCCTGATGGGTCTGACCTTTGGACCAATGGGGGCGCTGCTGCCAGAGTTATTCCCAACGGAAGTGCGTTACACCGGGGCATCATTCTCGTATAACGTGGCGTCAATTTTGGGGGCTTCTGTTGCGCCGTACATTGCAGCCTGGCTGCAGAGCAACTACGGTCTATTCTACGTGGGTGTGTATCTGGCGGTCATGGCGGCGCTGACGCTCATTGCACTGCTGCTGACGCACGAAACGCGTCACGAATCACTGTAAGTCTCTCTTCACTGGCCTACGCACGCGTGGGCCAGTCTATTACACCAAATGAATCATCAAATTATCCAACGTCGACATCGGTACCGGTCGGGAAAGAAAATAGCCCTGCGCCGCATGAGCCGGTGACTGCTGCACCTCGCGCCACTCTTCCAGCGTCTCAACGCCTTCGACAATCACCCCTTCACAGTAGCGATTCATCAACTGTAACAGCAGGATGAACAGCTTGCGGCCTTCGGGGGTTTTGCGCAGCATAATGAACAGGTCACGCGCCACTTTGATGTAGTCATAGCGCACTTCATTAAGCGCTGAGAAGTTGGCCATGCCGGTACCAAAATCATCCAGCCACAGCGGGCCGAATTCGCCTAACGAGGCCACCGTCGAATCTTTCGGCAGCGCCATGTGTTCCACCAGCTCAAAGCGCAGCCACGGCAGCGTTTCAATCATCGTTTTCAGGATCCTATCCTGACGCATTTCCAGCAGCGTAGAGGCATCAACGTTGACCGATGCCAGCACTTTGTTCTGCACGAAGAAATGTTTCTTTTTTGCCAGCATCGCCACCTGTTCTTTGATGACATGGATCCGCTGACCAATGGAGACTTCGGCGAAGTAACGATCCGGGGCAATACGCTTTTGGGGTTGAGAGGGATGGGTCACTATCGTGAGCACTTCTATCGCCATCAGGCGACCCTGAGTGGTGTAGATAGGCTGGTAGGTATAGACGCGCTCACACTCTTGCCAATAACGCAGTTGCTGTAGGCTATCTGGCTCCGTATCAGGAACTCTCGCCCGCTGGCTCACCTGCTTTAACGTCATTTAAGCTTCCTGTGAATAGAGGGTCAGAGGGTCTGGTCATAAGGTTATCGGCGGGGTATTTGATAACTTTATGTCCAAGGCGAGCCATTTTATTTTTGATTATGGATGACAAATACGTCGTAACACGCGCTAGCTCAAAAAAAATAATGGAACGATGTTTTAATATAGTTGACCAGCAATTTGCCTCAGCGCACACTACGAAAAATTTCCCGATTCAGGTTGATGACTATGTCTAAAAAAATTGCCGTGATTGGCGAATGCATGATTGAACTGTCCGAGAAGGGCGCACAAGTTAACCGCGGCTTCGGCGGCGACACCTTAAACACGTCTGTCTATATCGCTCGCCAGGTCTCATCTGCAGAACTCAGCGTCAATTACGTCACCGCGTTAGGCACCGACACTTTCAGCCAGCAAATGATGGACGCCTGGCAGGCAGAGAACGTGAACACTGACCTGATTCAACGTATGAGCGACCGTATGCCGGGCCTGTATTACATCGAAACCGATGATACCGGCGAGCGTACGTTCTACTACTGGCGTAATGAAGCCGCCGCTAAATTCTGGCTGGAGAGCGAGCAATCTGCCGCTATCTGCGAGCAGTTGGCCGGTTTTGACTACCTCTACCTGAGCGGGATTAGCTTGGCGATTTTAAGCCCAGCAAGCCGTGAAAAGCTGCTGTCGTTGCTGAAGCAGTGCCGCGCCAATGGCGGCAAAGTCATCTTCGACAACAACTACCGCCCGCGCCTGTGGACCAGCAAAGAAGAGACGCAGAAAGTTTACCAGCAGATGTTGGAATGCACCGATATCGCCTTCCTGACGCTTGATGACGAAGACGCGCTGTGGGGCGAAAAACCGGTGGACGAGGTTATCGCTCGCACCCACGCCGCTGGCGTGAACGAAGTCGTCGTGAAACGCGGCGCCGACTCTTGCTTGGTGTCTGTAGCCGGTGAAGCGCTGGTTGACGTTGCCGCGGTGAAATTGCCTAAAGAGAAAGTGGTGGACACCACCGCAGCGGGTGACTCCTTCAGCGCCGGTTATCTGTCGGTTCGTCTGACCGGCGGCGACGCGCAGGCGGCGGCAAAACGCGGTCACCTGACGGCGAGCACCGTGATTCAGCACCGCGGAGCGATTATTCCGCGTGACGCAATGCCTGCGTAAAACGCCGGGCATAAAAAAACCTCTTCCGGTTCGGCAGAGGTTTTTTTTCGTCTGGAGTGGGGTATTCCACTCACCCCGGCCCTCTCCCCAGAGGGGCGAGGGAGAAAACAAGCGCCGAATGCCGCACAATCAGTCCCCTCTCCCCTTTGGGGAGAGGGTTAGGGTGAGGGGCAATCACCGTCACTTACTGCGCCGGCGGAATATCCGTCACATCCTGATGGCTATCGTCCACAACCGCAGCCGCTTCCGGCTTGGTGGCCTGCATGATTTTGCTCCAGGTATCCTGCAAGTCCTTCATATTGAACTCCGGCTCGCCAGTAGGCTGTTGCAGAATCAGCGCCATATCCTGCGACAGCTGCTGGCGTAGATCTTGGTTAATCATATCCAGCGACAGCGAATCAAGGAAACTCTGGCGCAGCTTCTGATATTGCTCAGGGGCAATGTCCACCACCTGATTTTGCAGCGAACGAATCCGCTGATTAATCAGTACGTCGGTATCCATGCGGGCATAAGTCGCAAACAGCTTTTGCAGCTCGAGTTTTTTCTGCGCAACCAGCGCATTAAACTCATCTTCCGGCAGACCATTATCACGTACGGCGGCCAGTTCACGCGCTACGAGCCCCAGATTGCCTTCCATCTTGTCACCCGGCGAATCCAGATTAATGCCGCACTGGGCGCGCAGATAGAGCACACGGCAGTCAAAGCCTAAGCCGATATCTTTCATATTGGTACGACTCAGCTTCTGCTGAACGTGCCAGAACAACGCCTCACGTGCCAGATCGGCGCGCCAGTATCGCAGCAGTGCTGCCGACTCGCGGATTGGCTGCCACGCATCGTCCCACATGATAGATAAACGATCCTGCTGGACCGCGTGAGTCATGATGCTTACTGCTTCAGGGCGCAGCGGTGAAAGGGTTGGCACCGCGGCTGGCGTTTCACGCTTGCCTTTCAGCTCACCAAAGATCTTGCCAATTTGCTCGATTGTCGCGCGGCTATCAACGTTCCCTACCACGATAAGCGTCATGGCGTCTGGGGTGTACCACTTGTGATAAAACTCGGTCAGCTGCTTGGCGTCAA
This sequence comes from Kluyvera sp. STS39-E, assembly GCF_040932435.1. Lineage (NCBI taxonomy): Bacteria > Pseudomonadati > Pseudomonadota > Gammaproteobacteria > Enterobacterales > Enterobacteriaceae > Kluyvera > Kluyvera sp. STS39-E. Next base: position 177,264 of record NZ_JBFQGA010000005.1, read on the forward strand.
CCGGAAGCTTCAGCGGCTCGGCGGGATCGTGTCCCAGCATGGTTGAGCCTTTCAGGCGATAGCGCCACCAGCCTTCTTTGGTATCCTGCGGCCAGGTCGCGACCATATCCTGTACGCTCAGGGCGTAGCTGATAGTCTCCGACGTAATGTCCGGTTTGCCCAGCGAGTTAGCAAGCCAGGTCAACGCCTCTTTTTGCAGGTCGTTGCGGTTGTTCGGCATGCTCAAATTAAAGCGGGTGTAATCATAAGAGACAATCGCCGGTGGCAGCGGTCGTTTTGGGTCAATACCCTGTTGCCACATCGAACGCACCTGCGCTGCAGGCATGCTGCCGCTTTGAGTCAAAGCGATACGCGGAATGAGGTGGCTATAGCCGGTTTGCTGAGCGCTTTCGTTCAGCGAACCAATATCAATCGAGAGCCGGATCTCTACACGGTCACTCGGGCGCTGCGGTGTGGCAAGAACCTGCCACTGAAAGCCGTTTGGCAGCGTGCCTTGTTGCCAGGCCGGGTCCGGCTGGAGCGTTTCTGCCTGCACACAGCTGGCCGCTGCCATCATCAGCAAACCACCGGCTAAAAGTCGAATTGTTGTGCCCTGCATGTGAACCCCTGATGAACATTCCTGGTGACTCCCTTCCTAGCAAAGTCCGCAGAGCCGTAGGTAGGCCTGCGCGCCATGAAGGGTATAAAGACAGCCGTCCTCGGACGACAGCCTAAAATCTTGAAGTAAATACGTCAGTTAGACCACGCTATCGTAAAAACGTCACATGGCTAAGCAAAATAAAATATACGATAGTTGTAGGCTATCACGGCTAACAAATAACGCCGCCTAATTATGCGCAGGAGCCCGCACTCCATCAAGGGAGTACGGGCTGAAGAGGTAGGATTAAGAGGATAATTCGTGCGATTTGTTCACGGTCGGACGGTTATTGAGCACATCATCTAACTGTTTTGCATCTAATTGTTTCACGCGTTTCGCAACCACGATGGTGGCGACCCCATTACCAATCAGGTTAGTCAGCGCACGGGCTTCAGACATAAACCGGTCAATCCCCAGAATCAGCGCCAGGCCCGCTACCGGTAAATGACCGACCGCAGAAATGGTCGCCGCCAGCACAATGAATCCACTTCCAGTAACCCCCGCCGCCCCTTTAGAAGAAAGCAGCAGCACCACCAACAGGGTTATCTGATGGAAGATATCCATATGACTATTGGTCGCCTGAGCGATAAACACCGCCGCCATTGTCAGGTAGATGGATGTCCCGTCGAGGTTAAATGAATAGCCGGTTGGAATAACCAGCCCCACCACGGATTTACGACAGCCCAGCTTTTCCATCTTATCGAGCATACGTGGCAGCGCAGACTCGGAAGAAGACGTCCCCAGTACGATCAGCAGTTCTTCTTTGATGTAGCGGATAAATTTGAAAATGCTAAAGCCGGTCGCTCGGGCAATCGAACCCAGCACCACCACCACGAACAGAATACAGGTGATGTAGAAGCAAATAATGAGCTGCCCCAACTGTACGAGGGTGCCCACGCCGTATTTGCCAATGGTGAAGGCCATCGCCCCGAACGCCCCAATCGGTGCTAGGCGCATGATCATATTGATAATGCCGAAAATGACCTGCGAGAAGCTTTCAATGACGTTGAAGATAAGCTGGCCTTTATTGCCTAGACGATGCAACGCAAAGCCGAACATCACCGCAAACAGCAGCACCTGCAGGATGTTGCCGCTGGCAAAGGCGCCGATAACGCTCGACGGGATAATATCCATCAAGAAGGCGACAATCCCTTGGTCTTTTGCCTGCTCGGCGTAGATAGCGACCGCTTTGGCGTCCAGCGTTGCCGGATCAACGTTCATGCCAGCGCCCGGCTGAACAACGTTCACAATCACCAAGCCAATCAACAGCGCGATGGTGCTAACCACTTCAAAGTACAGCAACGCGACGGCACCGGTTCGGCCTACCGCTTTCATGCTTTCCATGCCGGCGATCCCGGTCACGACTGTACAGAAGATAACCGGGGCGATAATCATTTTAATCAGTTTGACGAAGGCATCGCCGAGCGGTTTCATTTGCGCGCCCAGTTCCGGGTAATAGTGGCCGATTAATACACCGACCACTATCGCCGTCAGTACTTGGAAATAGAGGCTTTTAAAGAAAGAGGTTTTCATAGGATGTCCTTAAGCTATAGCCACAGGAAAAGTAGGGATTATTTTCACCTGTGGGCACAAAATAACATCCAAGAAACATAATCGAAATATTTGTACGTGGATTTGATACTTAATTGTTAAAACCTTGAGCTGACACGCACAATCAGGACTAATTATCCTCCGGCAGCAGTGATTTATTTCGACCTAAATAGTCCAGTTCGAAGATCTCTGCCGGCACCGCCCGGGCAAACAAGAAGCCCTGTAGGACATCCACCTTCTCCGCCTTGAGCCACTCATATTGTTCTTTATTTTCAACACCCTCAGCGACCATCTTCAGATTGAGCCCGCGCCCAAGCTGGATAATCGCCGCCACCATGCTGTCATCTTCCGGCAGCGTATCAATAAAGATTTTGTCGATTTTCAGGATATCGACCGGCACCGACTTCATATGTTGCAGCTGGCGCAAACCGGCGTAGCCCATACCGAAATCATCCAGCGCAATACGCACCCCGGCGCTGCGTAACGGACGCAGAATCGCCACGGCGGCTTTCGGATCGTCAATACGGCGACTCTCGGTGACTTCCAGCACCAGCGTATCCGGCGCAATATGGTAGCGGTTAAGCAGCGCCAGCATGTCTGAAACCATATCGTGATGTAGCAACTGTAGCGCGGAAATATTCACCGACAGCGGCATCATAATGCCATGTGACTGCCATACCGCCAGCTGCCGACAGGCCTCTTCCAGCACCCAGTGACCCACGGTCACCATCAAGCCGCAAGATTCTATATTATCGATAAGATCGTTGGGCAATGCCCAACTGCCATCAAGCTGGCGCTGCCGTAGCAGCACTTCAGCGCTACAGACTTTCCCCGTCAACGTATCAACCTGCGGCTGCAGCCAGATAGTGAACTGCTGGGTATCTAACGCCGTCAGAATATCGCTCTCCTCGGTCAGGCGTTTTTGCGCCTTCACCATTTGATCGGGATCGAAGAATTCAATCTGATTTTTGCCTTTGCGCCGCGCGGTAAAGGCCGCGGAAAGTGAGCGACGATAGAACTGTTCCGCCGTCAGCCCTTCGCTGTACATGGCAATACCGATGCTCGCGCTAGGCCGTAACTGAATGCCCTGCAGCGGTAGTCGCTCATTAATAATAGTGAGTACTTGCTGACCTAGAGTAATCGCATGCCACGGCTCCTTGATGCCGTAGGCCAGAATCGCGAAATCATAGCCGCTGACCTGCGCCAGCACCATGCGCGGCGAAATCACCTGCTTCACTTTCTCCGCCAGCGTCAGCAGTAATATCTCGCGCTGCTCTTCTTTTAGCACGCCAGCGGTATCCTGGAGGGTTTCACAGGCGATAGTCAGTAAGGAGACCGGTGTTTTACCCGCCATGCTCTGCTCAAGTAACCCAAGCAGGAACGCCTTATTAGGCAGTTCAGACACCGGAAAACGGGTCGATTGGCTGCTAAGTTCGTCGTATTGGCGTAATAATGCCTGTTGGTTACGGTTATAGCTGCGCACCAGCGTGCCAATCTCATCATCATGATGCAGGCGTGGCAGCGTTAGCTGGTGCCCAATGCGGTCCGCACCCGGCAGATCGTGAATCTCATAGGCAATCTGGCGCAGCGGCCTGACAATCAGCCGGTTGATGCACCAGGTCAGCGCCACGGTAAGAATCAGCACCAAAAGAAAGTAAGCGGTCACTATCGTTGCTAGCGCACTCATCACAAACTTATACATGCGATAAGAGTCTGCCTGCAGCACTAAGTAGGCCAACGGCTGCGGGTTTGCCGGGCGTTCTAAGGAATAGAGGGGCAGCGATATTTGTACCGGTAGCTCAAAAATACGGGTGATATTCACCGGAACAGGGCGTTCCGGAATAAAGCTCATGCGCAGAGCTTGAAATTGATTTGGCAGCACAACGTCCGCACGACTGACAATTCCCGCAGGCTGAATTCGTTCGAGGATAGACTCAGCTTCGGGAATATCGGCTTTGAGAATGGCCGCTGACAGCGGCTGGCGCACAGAGCGCGCAATACTTTCGAGTTGCGCGGCGGTGTTATAGCGATCCTGCTGTACGAAGTGGAACAGTAAAATGAAGCAAAAAACAAATAAAAACAACATGGTAACAACAGCTACCATCGCCATCTGTTTTATAGTAAGTGAACGGCTGACGCGCAAAAGAGCTCTCCACTGAAACGAACGTATTGCACAGGCAATGAGAATAACGAGGCTGGTAGTAAAGTCAAAACAGACTCTGAAGTTAAGATTATAACCCGGCACGATGCCGGGTTATATAAGACGAATACCTATAACGGTGCCTTCTAAATTACCAATCTGCGTACGGAGTCAGCGGCCGCGGCGGGATATCGAGATCGCCCTGCCAGCCTGCGGCAGAGTAGCGCACATACAGCAGCGCATGGCTTGGGGTGTAGTCTTTGGCCTGCTGGATATCAACGCCCGCCCCGACAAACCAGTTGGACGTCACTCGGCGTTCCACAATCGCCCGCGCGGTATAGCCAAAGCCTTGGCTGCTCCCGCCACTGTTAGTATCGTCACTGGCGTCTTGCTTCCACTGCGATGGAATTAAGTTCATCAACGGGTAGCGCTGTTCGGTACGGTTGCGCGAATGCGACCACGAGACGGAACCACCCAGCTCCCACGACCAATTTTCAGTACGCTGACGCCAGTTGACCGGCACCGCAAATGACACGTACTCCTGAGGACTATAGTAACCGCCCTGGCCCAACGTGTAGCCGCTCAGGTCTTTTTGGTAGTGCCAAATCATATTGTTTAGCCCCACCGTTACCCGGCGATTATTCTCGTTTATCACCTTGTAGTAATAGCCGGTCATCCAGCGTACGCGCCAGTTGTCATCGACATTTCTACCGGTAAGCTGGTCGGCGCCAAGCGACGCCCACACGCCGTTGGCCTCGCCTTTATCGTAACTCAGGCTGATTCCACCGCCATCCGCACGCACGCCGCCCCAGGTGGTGCCCGGATGGTCACCGCTGGCGTTGTCTTTCTGCCCGCCAAACGCTAACAGTGAGCTGGAAATAGGACGACGGTGCGCGTTCAACGTGTAGCCGAACGGACCGATATCGTTGCTGTAGCTCAGACCACCCACCACATCGACGACTTCAAAGCCCATCGGCGTGGTGCCAATGTCCGCGCTCCAAGTATCATTTTGCCAACCGACAGCGACGCTGGCGCCGTTCCCAGATTGGTTTTTCGAGCCGTAGCAGGTGTATAAATCGCAGGTGCCCCACTGCTCTTTATAGGCATCATTTTTGTCGGCAGAGAAGCTACCGGCATTCATATTGACCAGATCCGAACGGAAGAACATTCGTCCGTCATATAACGGCGCATCCACTTGGAACATGGTGGTGTGCGCTTTCAGATCCGAGTAGCCCCCGGTACCGTTGGAGCCCCAGTATTCATGCTGCAGCGTGACGTTGAGATCCTGCTGACGATAGAGATCGGCAGCATCACTGCGCACGCCGCGTTTCAACCAGTCGTCTTTCTCATCATTACGGGTCAAGCGCGTAAAGGTATCGTTGTCCTGCGGACGCGTCGGTGAGACCTCTGCGGCCACCATCGCATCTTTATAGGTGTCCAGCGCCGACTGCGGGTTGCCGCCCTGAGCCTGATAACGTGCGGCATCACGCAGCACCATGGCGCTTTCCATTGACGGCGGCAGCGCTTTGGCCTGCGGCACCAGCGCGGTCATCATCTTCTGCGCCGTTGCTGTGTCACCAAGCTGTGCGCTGACCAGCGCAATGCGCCGTTGCGTATTGAGCGAACGTTCGCCCTCGGCCGGCAATTCCGCCAGTTGCTGGCGCGCCGCCAGTTTATTACCGTCGGCAGCATACACTTCCGCCAGCCCCAGATGCGCATCGTCATCCTGCGGATCTTTCGCCAGCACGGCCTGGTATTCCGCCAGCGCCGTGGCGGTATCGCCTCGCTGCTGCGCCCAGTCGGCCAGCGTCGAGTGAATACGCGTGGATTCCGGCTGCTGCTTTAATAACGCAATTGCCTGCGTTTCCTGGCCACCGTCACGTAGGCGGTTAGCCTGAGCAATAATCTGGTCGCTGCGCAGACGCGTATCCAATTCGCGGATGTTATCGGTCCACTGTGACGTCGGCAACGCGGCCAGATGCGTCAGCGCCGCCTGATCCTGCCCATTGCCGGACATGTACAGCCCGTAGGCATAGACCTGCTCGGCATCGGCCGGTTTTTTTCGCGCCAAATTCAGCATCAGACTGTCGGCTTCACCGCGCTGTCCGGCGCTTACCAAATCACGCGAAAGTCGATAGGTTATCCAGACATCATCTGGCGAAAGCGCCAAGCGGCGGCGCTGTATTTCTGCGGCCTGTGCCCAGCGCCCCTGATTTTCCAACGCTTCGGCCTGCTGTGACAGACGGTCGTTGGTCAGGCTACGCTCGATATCGTCGATACTGCGTCGCTGGCTGGCAGAAAGACCGCTGATAAATTCAGTGGCGCGCTCGGGAGACTGCGCGCGGTAGATATTGGCTAGGCCGCGAATTGCACTGCTATTGCTGCGGTCCAAGCGCAATGCCTGCTGGTAGTAACGTTCGGCACCGGCGCTGTCTTTGCGCGCCATCGCAACGTCGCCCAGCCCAAGAACCGCATAGCTGTCGGTAGCATCGAGTTTACGCGCCTGCTGATAGAAACCTTGCGCCTGCGCTAGGTTATTCGCCTTCAGCGCCGCGTCGCCTTTACGGATAAGCGGCCAGTACAGCTGCCAAGTCTGCGGCGTATTATCTTCCGCCTGGGCGATTTTTTCCTGCTCCACCGCCTTCTCACGCAGCACCGGATCGGCCATCTGCTTTTGCTGTTCGGCCAACATCGCGCGTGCGCTGTCTGCGGATTCGCCACTGCTGAAGTTCAGCAAGAAACGCTGCAAGGCTGCGACGCTAGATGGGCTAACCGGCTGGTCTTTAATGGCGTTGAACCAGATGTCACTGGCCGTGCCGCGACCGCTCGATGATTTCGCCATCTGCTCCAGCACGGAAAATGCCTCATCACGACGATTGGCCACCAGCAGCATGTTTGCTAGGGTCGTTTGCAGGCTGAGGTTACCGGGACTCTGCGCATTTAATGATTGCAGGTGTTTGAGCGCTTCATCGCGACGGGCAGGGATTTTCGCTACCGTGCTCCAGTATTCAATCGCATAGTCGCCGTCCGGCGGCGGGCCATTAAACGCTTTTTCGTAAGCCGCTAGGGCTTCCGGTACGTGACCGGTCGTCGCCTGTAAACGGGCTTGTTGTAGTTCCTGGCGTCCGGCATCGGTATTGAGGCCAAGTTCAATGCGCGAGGCGTTATATTCCGTTGAATTCGGTGCGACCTTTGCCAGCTTTTCTAGCTGTTGTTGCGCCCCGGCAGTATCGCCCTGGCGCAGCAAATAGCGCAGCCGAGCGGCCATCACTTTTGGATTGTTGGGGTTAATCAATTCCAGTCGATACAGCGATTGCTGCACCAAATCATCCCGTTTGCTGGCCTCGCCAAGGCGCACTTGGGTGAGCAACTGCTCTTCCGCCGAGGTGTCCGCATAGCCTGGCTGCACCAGCGTCAGGCCAATAGAGAGTGTGATTAAACTTAGTGTGAACTTGCGCATTCCTGGCCCCAGTCAGGTAGTAATTCGCCGCGGGCGCTGAAGCGAAAACGGTGTTGATCCCAGCCCTGCCCAAAGAGGGTCAGAACATAACTGTAATACGCATCCGCGCCGGGAAAACTGTCAGCAACGCGCTGGCGCTGAGCGGCCTGGGCGTCACGATTTTGTAGGAATGGAAGTAATGAAGCTGAAAAGCCAACCGGACCATCGCCGGTTATTTTCCCGGAGGCAATGGCCACTTTTTCCGGGGGAAGTCCATGCTTGGCGGTCTGCGCCGCCATCGCATTAAAGCGTTTGAGCAAGCGCGCCTTTTGCGGGTCTGCGTCGTGCATCATACCGATCCACAGGTAGACGCGAATCGCATCGTAGCTGCCGATAATATCAGGACTCTTGAGCTGCCATCCGTGGGCTTTATCAAAGCTCACCCAATCAGGGGAGAACCCTTTTGGCGCGGTCTCCATCAACATCTTCAGATTGGTCTCGCGCAGCGTCGTCCATGGCGTGCCAAAGCGGCTAAAATATTGCGCAACCTGCGGCGGCAAGTAGCTAGGGTTGAAGCGCCAGCGCGTCTCTTCGGCAAAGCCAACGCGTCCCGGCAGCAGCATCAGGCCTAAGCCCGGAACCTTCACCACCTCCTCTGCGGCAATCTTTGCGAGCAGCGCTTTGCCGGTGGCGCTGTAGTCCGCATTTTCCCACAGCCGACCGGCTTCCAGCAGCGTCCAAGCTATCCAGACATCGGAGTCAGAAGCCGAGTTGCTATCCAGCACCGTCCACTCGGTGTCACTCTTTTTACCCCATAGCCAAGCCGGGAGATGTTCGCTTAGAGAACCTTCTGCAAGGTTGTTCTGTGTCCAGCCAAGCAGCGTGGCGAACGTTTTTTTGTCGTTCGCCGCTAGAGCAAAGAACAACGCATAGCTTTGCCCTTCCGAGGTCGTTATTTTGCGTGAATCGCTGGGGTCGATAACGCGCCCTTCAGCGCTGACGAAATCCTGTTTGAACTGCTCCCAGGCAGGCCAGCTACAGGCGGCCTGAACTTGGCCGCCAAGCGCGCACAACACGACAATCCAGCGTAGCATTTTCATCACGACTTACTCGTCTTCCGGATCCAGACGGCGACGGCTGATAATACGCAGCAGGCGCCACAGTACCCAAGCCAGCAGAATAATGCTTATCGCCGCGAAGATAGCCAGCAATACAGGGTGGTTAGAGAGCGCATACCACAAGCGTTCAAACCACGGCAGATGACCCACATAGTAGACATCGCCTACGCGCAGGCTGTTCACACCGGACTCACGGATAACCGATACCGAGCCAAACATGGCTGCGCGTTTACCGCTGTCGTTCAAGGCATTATTCAGCAGGTCATAACCGCTTGAACCGTCGGCCAGCAGCGCAACCACGCTACGCTGTGGGTGATACGGCGATTCAAAACCAACGACCGCTGCCATCGGACCCGAGGAGGTTATCCCGGTTTGCACGCTGGCCTGACGGTCATCCTCGCTCATATAGATGCTCGGCAGATCGCTGTGACGCACCGGTGTTTTGACCCAGCTCTGTGTAGCATTCACTAACAGGTCGATATGCTTATCGTCCTTGAGTTTGTCCGGGATCGAACCAATCAGCAGCAGATCGGCATCTTTGCTTTGGATCTGACTCCCGTCGTCAACGATCGTCATTTTTGACCCAGCAAGACCGGTTTGACCGCCAATCACGCCTACCGCATTCAGCATCGTGCCAATCTGCGCTTCGGATGGCGTTTTCGGCATCACGATAACCGTATCGGAGAGGTCAGCCATGCGGGTGAACGGGAAGCCCGCATTCGCGAAGGTGCGCAAATCCGGCATCGGCAGGAAGTGATAGTAGTTCGAGAAATCGATAGTGGAATCTTCGCCAATCACCACATGGTTCTGCACCGGTTGGAAGGTGACGCAGCTATCCGCCGACCCGCCCGGCATCGGATTCACATACTGGAAGTCGAAGCGCAGCTGGTTCGTTGCCCCAAGACGCAGGGCTGGAATGCTGACATCATTTTTCCCGTCTAACAGACCCTGCAGAATCGGCAGACGCAGCATCAGCTTGTTGACGTCCTGCGTGCTGTTGAGGCTAAAGGACTGCAGGAACTGATTATTAAGGCTGATATCCATACGCGAGCTATCTTTCACCGGCGGCATGGTGTAGCGATATTTCAGATCCATATCGATACCGGTGCTACGCATCAGGTAGAGATCCGGCGGCAGGTTCAGCGAGAGATTTATCGACGCAGGCTCAAGCCCGGTAGACTGAAGCTGCTGTTCATAGGTTTTCAACTCGCCAAAGGTGACCGGACGGTCAGTACGTACCCAGTTTGGCGCATCGTACGGCACGCGAGCCAGCAACGGCTTCACATCGGTTACCGTCACGCTATCGCCACGGAACAGAATATTGCCCGACGAAATGCCCTGTGCGGCCTGCAGCAGATCTTTATCATCACGACCAAACACCACCAGCAGCTTCTTGTACGGGTCGCTCGGATGGTCGATCATTTCGATAGTCGGCGCTTTTACCGCTGGATGTTCGCGCAGGAAGTCCGGGCGTTTATCGTTGGTGGCAAAAACAATGGCATTGCTGTCCGGCAGTGAATTGTAGTGAACCGGGAAGGTCTGCCCACGCCAACCGGCTTTCGCACCAAACCACGAGGCGATAATCCCCGCCGCCTGCTGCTGTTGCAGATCTGGAGATGCGGCAAACACCATCGGCAGGTTCAGCGTACGGTTATCGCGCGCGTCAAAGAACGGAATTGGGAAGTGCGAGAGATCGTTACGCACTTTCAGCGATTGATAGGATAAATCCAACGAGCTGTTACGGCCGACATCCAGCCAAACCGTGGTGTTAGCCGGGTTTTCACAAACGTCGCGGTAGTGGCCAATAAACTCCAAACGCACCCGGTTAAAGTCGGTGATGTACAACGGGTCGATGGCAATCTGCGTGGTCACCTTTTGACCTAGCTGCTCTTTGGTAACCGGCAGTACGCCCATTAACTCATCGTTAAGATACACCTTCAGTTGGGACGTGACCGGCAGCAAAGACGGCGACGGCGTGTAGGTCAAATTCAGCATCGCTTTCGACACGACTTCATCGCTGCGCATACCGAATTCAATGCTACCGTTCGGGTTGGCGCCACGGAGCACCATGCTGCCAGGCGGTGGCGCAATCTCAGCAAATGAAAGCTTTACGTTGCGGCTTGGCGCTTCTTCCACCACCACCGGCGTCGCGGTGGCGGCAGGCGCCGTTGCGTCCTCCTGAACAGACGGCACCACTGACACCTCTGTCGTCGGTTCTGAATACGTCGTGAGGGGCAGTAAACTGCCCACTCCCACCGCTACTGCACAAATCCAGGAAAGGTTTCTTTTCATCGTGTAATCATCATTATTGTTGAGCCATAGCCGATAGCGGATGCTCGATGACCGCTTCACGCTCAGGGCGGCGCGGTACGAACGAGGCCACCCACGCCACCAGCAAGGTGAGCGACCGGAAAATTTCTTTTGTCACCGGCGGCGCAAACTCGGCCAAGTGACGATAACCACGGAATCCTAGCTTCAGAATATCCATCAGACTTTCCAACGGCTTATCTTCCGGGAAGCTGTCTTGCCAAAGCGCCCACGTATCTGCGCGCGCAAACGTACACTGTACAAAATCGATATGCTGACGCGTGCTCATCGGCAGCAGTTTTAGCCCCACTTCACTTCCCAGTACGCGCACAACCTGCGTCGGGAAAACATATTCTTGCTGACCGCGTTTAAGCAGTAGATTCACTTTCTGCTCTTCTAGCACCTGCGCGTCGCCGTTAATACGAACGCCTACACCGCCATCAGAGAAGTCATGTACCGTACAGGAGAAAAGGTGGCCGTCTTCACGAGCAATAGCGCCCGGCATTTTGATTTCAACGCGGTGCGAACGTCGCACCTGTTTGCTTTCCACCGATACCGCCACTGCACCGCCGAGAATCACCAGGTTGTAAAATACCCACAGCAGGCTGACACATACCGTCAAGACTTCGTCCTGCGGGCCGTACATGTATCGCCAGATACCAAACGCCACGCCGACCAGGTTCAGCAGTACGAGGTAAATGTACGGACGGGAGATAACCCAATCGACATACTCTTCTTTCACCAAACCACCTTTCGCGGTGACGTTAAAGGTCCCTTTATGGGGTGCAAACAGCGCCACCATCGTCGGCGGCGCGATGTACCAAGCCAGCACGGTTTCGTAAATTTCACTCCAGAAAGAGTGGCGATACTTGCCCTGTATTTTTGAGTTGGTCAGGCTGGCGTGGATCATGTGCGGCAAAACAAACAAAGCAATCATCAGCGCTGGCGCGTAGATGATGTAGGCATGCAGCAACAAGAAGGCCAGCGGTGCGGTGAGGAAGATAAGCCGCGGAATGCCGGATAAGAAGTGGAACATGGCGTTGAGATAACACAGTCGCTGCGGCAGCTTTAGCCCCTTACCGAGCAGCGGGTTATCCAGACGGAATATTTGCACCATCCCGCGCGCCCAGCGAATACGCTGGCCGATGTGCGCCGACAAACTTTCCGTAGCAAGCCCCGCCGCCTGCGGTAAACGCATATAGGCGGAGGTGTAGCCTAAACGGTGCAGTCGCAGCGAGGTGTGGGCATCTTCGGTCACGGTTTCAACGGCAATGCCGCCGATTCTATCCAGCGGTTCACGACGAATAACCGCGCAGGAACCACAGAAGAAAGTCGCGTCCCACATGTCATTGCCATCCTGCACCAGACCGTAGAACAGCGTGCCTTCATTTGGCGTTTTACGAAAACGCCCGAGGTTGCGTTCGAACGGATCGGGCGAGAAGAAGTGGTGCGGCGTCTGCATCATCGCCAGCTTCTTATCTTTCAGGAACCAGCCCATGGTCATCTGCAGGAAGGAGCGAGTCGGTACGTGGTCGCAGTCGAAAATCGACACAAACTCGCCCTTGGCATACTTAAGCGCGTTGTTAATGTTCCCGGCTTTGGCGTGTTCGTGGGTGGTACGCGCGATGTATTCCACGCCGACGTCTTTTGCAAACTGCCGGAACTCTTCGCGACCGCCGTCATCGAGGATCCAGATAACCACTTTGTCTTTCGGCCAGTCGATACCCAACGAGGCGTAGACGGTATTTTTCACCACGTTGAGATCTTCGTTATAGGTCGGAACAAAGATATCGACCGTCGGCCATTTTTCCATATCCTTTGGCAGCGGCACCGGATGGCGGTTTAGCGGCCAAGCCACCTGGAAGTAGCCCAGCACGAGGACTATCCATGCGTAGGTTTCAGCAAACAGTAAAATCAGGCCGCAGACCAGACTGACCGGATCGTTCCAGTTTAGCGTTGAGGTGTATCGCCACCAGATGTAGCGGCAGGACACCGTCAGCGACAGAACAATCAGCATCAGCGCAGAAAAACGCCCAGGAATGCGTCGTATCAACAAGGCCACGCCCCAGAGCAGCATCAGGAACACAAACTGCGAGAGCGGGTTGAACGGCTGAGTGATACAGACCAACGCCAGAATGAGCGAGAAGGCCACCGTTACGCCGAGGATCAGGCGGCGAACCCGTGGGCTAAGGTGCGCCAATTCCTTTTTGTGATCGTTATGGCCGGTTTTGGTGTTCATGCGCTCAGGCAGTTCATCCGCCCAGCGGTTATAGCGTTCGCGCAGACGATCAATTCCGGAAAGCGGACGCCATTGTATCTCCCTGCGCTGCTCCGGCGGCTTAGTGGCCATCAGCCATACGACCTGCAAGGCATAGCGCAGCGGGTCTAGCGGACGCGGACGGGAAAAATCAATGTGCGGAAAAAGCTCGTCACGACGCGCATACAACGACTGCCAGCGCGTGTTTTCTAGGGGTAAAAAAATCCATGCCAGCCCAACCCACAGGCATGACAGCGTCGCCGCAAGCCAAGAAGCTCCGTGACGACGATAGTCCACGTAGCGCGCACGCATACGCGCGTACACCGGCGGGACAAAAATCAAACTGCCGAGGCGAATCATGCTTCGCGCTCCGCCGCAGCATGATGCCCGGCGTAGTGCATCAGACACCAGCTAGCGAGAGTGATTAGCTCTTCAGCCGCCAGCGAGTCGTGACGATATTCGCCCAGAGGCTGTTTACTCGCCAAGCTTTCCGCCATCGCTTCATCACGGTGGATAACCACAGGAAGGAGGCGACGCTGCGTTTGCAGCCAAACCTGATAGATATCTTCTTGCAACGGGCTGCTCATGCTCAGGCCGTTAAGCAGAATATGGGTGTTGGCAGGCAGCGGCTGCTGATGCAGACGGATATGACAGTTGGCATCCGGCTCAACCACCGTCAAGGTGAAATGGCAGGCCTCAATAAGTGACGGCGTCCAAGAATAAAAGCCATGAGGGAGATCGAGCAGGACCCACTGGTATTTCCCTTCACGTTCCACTTCTCTGGCAATGGCAGAAGCTGCCATCAATTTATCGCTCAGCGTCGCAATGTTTTGCTGCTCGCCAGCCTGCAATTTGCCAAAAGGGAGAACGTCAATTTGAGAGGTATAACGCAAGCCAGCATCGCGCCAGTCCTTGCCGTCCAGCGCGGCACGCGCCCAGCCGCTTTCACGAGCGATATCGTCATTAAACGACAGACGCAGCATGTTGTCAGGGCTGGCATCAATAACTAACACCGATTCCCCGAGCAGCTGCAAAGACCACGCTAATGCCGCCGTGATGGAGGTCGTCCCCACGCCACCACGCAAGCCCTGTAATCCCAGAATAGCCATTATGGCTTCCTTATTTTTGTTTGGCTTTTTGTTCTGCAAACTCTGCCAGCAGCGGCCAACGTTTAAACGCAGCCGCTAATTTTTCACGCTGGGAAATATCAGTGTAATCTATATTAGGTAGAGAGAAAGCCCGGCTCAGTGCAAGAAAGTCATTTTGGAAAGTGTAGCCAAGTTGCGAATCTACTGATGTCACAGGTTCATTCTCTGGCATTTTGTTGTTCCCTCTGGAATCAAAGTCCGAATTCGCTGCTACGAACGATGCGCAACCTTTCTAAGGAATTAGTTTATACTCGTCATACTTCTCACTGCGAAAGTATGCCTTAGTATCTACGCATTTAGTCCACATAGTTATGCAGGTTTTGAGGGAGTTACTCACTTAACGCCCGACCTAACTCGACTTAATTAGACTATACATGCTAAATCTGATGCTATTTAATTTCAATATTAGGTTTATTCTAACGTTTACACTAGTAAACTTAGCTGCAGGATTATCGTCGATAAGAGGGACACGATGAACCCCATATTTTCTATTGGTATTGAATCGCTTTGGGATGAAGTCAGCCATATGCCCGCGGGCGGCGTATGGTGGATGAATACCGATCGCCACGAAGATGCCGTTAGCCTGCTAAATCAGACGCTTTCCGCGCAGACGGACGAGGCGAAAGTTGCCGTGGTCAGTATGGGAGAAAACCCTAATAGTCTCATAACATTAGGGGATGGAAAGGGGCCAAAAAAAATATCGCTTTTTACCATGCAGGATAGTCAAGACAGTCTATACTTCATGCGCCGCGATTTACTCTGCACCCTTGAGCCAACCCATTATCTCATTGTGCTTTTATGTTCCCACAATGCTTGGGAAAATATCCCTGCTGAAAAATTGCTCAATTGGGTGAGTAAATCCGAAAAATGGGCAAAATACTATCGGTGTACCCTTTTAGTTCTCAGTCCTGGAAACAACGCCGACGCACAAACATCACTTTTACTCAGTGAATACCGTTCCCTTTCCGGTCTCGCAAGTTTACGTTACCAGGGTGATAGTCAACTCCTGGATATATCTTACTGGGCCAATGAAAAAGGCGTTAGCGCGCGCCAGCAGCTATTTATTCAGCAAAACGAAAACGGTTGGCAGTTAAGGCAAGACGAAGTTGCCAACATCCAACCGCGTAGCGATGAAAAGCAAGTGCTCAGTAATCTCGATATTCTTGAAGGTGCTCCGGCGCTGTCAGAACATTGGTCCTTATTTGACACCAATGACGCTGTCTTTAATGCCGCACGTACGGCACAGGCCGCCACGGTTATATTCTCGCTCAATCAAAATAGCCAAGTAGAGCAGCTCGCGCGCTTTACCCATACGCTACGCCGCCAGCGCGGCAGCGCATTAAAAATCATCGTTCGCGAAGCCACACCCAGCCTGCGCGCCACCGATGAGCGATTGCTGTTAAGCTGCGGCGCCAACCTGGTTATCTCCGCGAGCGCACCGCTCTCTCGCAGTCTCACTCTGATTGAAAGCGTACAGACACAGCAGTTCAACCGTCACGTGCCGGAAGATTTAACGACCCTGCTGGCGAATACCGAGCCGCTAAAGTTAAAAGGCTATCAGAAGTGGGATGTCTTTTGCGACGCAGTGCAGAAGGTTATCAACAACACCCTGCTGCCCGCCGACAGCAAAGGCGTGTTGGTTGCGCTGCGTCCTGCGCCGGGACTGCGCGTTGAGCAGGCGCTCACGCTATGCCGACCGCACCGAATGGGCGATATTGCATCCATTGCTGACAGGCGTCTGGTCCTGTTCCTGCCCTTCTGCCGAGTGAACGATCTCGACCGAGCGCTAAACCATATTTTCCCGCTACCAACCGGAGACATCTTCTCCAACCGCACCATTTGGTTTGAAGATAAGCAAATCTCGGCGGAGTTGGTAACAATGCGCGACGTCAAGCCTGAGAAATGGACTAAGCCGTTGGAAATCGCGCCAAAACCGACAAATGTGATCAATGCGACCTACGAAGATAACAGCTGGCGGCGCTACCCTGAGCCTCACCGCCTGTCTGCTGATACCGAAGGGACGCCGTCATGATGTCAATAAACGATATTATTCAGCTGGTTGTACTTTGTGCGCTGATTTTTTTCCCGCTAGGTTATCTGGCGCGCCATCATCAGCGACGCATTAAAAACGCGCTCCGCCTGATGTTCCTCAAACCACGATATGTTAAACCCGCAGGCGTACTCCGCCGCGATCAAGCCGTCAGGGCAAAATCAAAAGATGACTAAATCGACGCAAAACGCCGCCGCTACACCTTCCTCGCTTTGGCATTATTGGCGGGGGCTGTCAGGCTGGAACCTCTATTTCCTCGTTAAATTTGGGCTGCTGTGGGCGGGATATCTCAATTTCCACCCGCTGCTAAACCTTGTTTTTATGGCGTTCTTGTTGTTCCCGCTGCCCAATAGCCGACTGCACCGTTGGCGGCAGTGGATAGCGCTGCCGTTGGGCTTCGCGCTGTTCTGGCATGACACATGGCTGCCAGGGCCTGAGAGCATCATGAGCCAAGGTTCACAAATTGCCGGGTTTAGCGCCGACTATATGTGGGATCTGGTGACACGCTTCATTAACTGGCAGATGGTTGGCGTTTTCTTCGTGCTGGTTGTGGCGTGGATGTTTTTAAATCAGTGGATCCGCATTACCGTGTTCGTTGTTATCGCGATGGTGTGGATTAATCTGACCACGCTGGTCGGCCCATCCTTCAGCCTGTGGCCTACCGGTCAGGCGACCAGTGCTCCCGCTGCGGCGACCAGTGCAAGCCCTGCCGAAGCGTCATCAGGCAGCATTGCGGCAAGCGGCGATATTCCTGCGCAAACCGCAGCGCCAACATCGGATAACCTCAATACTTGGTTGACCAACTTCTACGCGTCCGAAAGCAAACGCGTCACCGCCTTCCCCGCTCAGCTACCGGCCGACGCTCAGCCATTCGACCTGCTGATCATCAACATCTGCTCGCTAGCGAGCTCCGACGTTGAAGCCGCGGGTTTACTCCAGCATCCGCTGTGGTCACACTTTGACATTCGTTTTAGCGACTTTAACTCCGCGACCTCCTATAGCGGCCCGGCGGCAATCCGTTTACTGCGCGCGAGCTGTGGACAACCGTCGCATACCAATCTGTATCAACCGGCGGGTAACCAATGCTATCTGTTCGATAATCTGTCGAAACTGGGCTTTACGCAGCATCTGATGCTCGACCATAACGGCGTGTTCGGGGACTTCCTGAAAGAAGTGCGTGAAAACGGCGGCATGCAGAGCCCACTGATGGATCAGAGCAAACTGCCAGTTAACCTTCTCTCTTTCGATGGTTCACCGGTTTATGACGATCTGGCCGTTCTCAACCGCTGGCTACAATCGCAGGAAGTGGCCGCTGCTGGCAGTTCGGCCACCTTCTATAACATTTTGCCTCTGCATGATGGCAACCACTATCAAGGGCAAAGCAAAACTGCAGACTATAAAACGCGTGCGCAGAAGCTGTTCGATGAGCTGGATGCCTTCTTTACTGAGCTTGAGAAGTCGGGCCGTAAAGTGATGGTTATCGTCGTACCTGAACACGGCGCGGCGCTGCAGGGCGATAAGATGCAGGTCTCTGGTCTGCGTGATATCCCAAGCCCATCTATCACGCGCGTTCCGGCAGCCGTTAAGTTCTTCGGGATGAAGGCTCCGCACCAAGGCGCGGCGATTGATATCAATCAGCCAAGCAGCTACCTCGCCATTTCCGAACTGGTGGCCCGTGCAGTAGATGGGAAAATCTTCACCGAAGATTCCGTCGACTGGTCAGCCTTCACCGGCAATCTGCCACAGACCGCTGCGGTGTCGGAAAACTCCAACACCGTCGTC
Source organism: Kluyvera sp. STS39-E (assembly GCF_040932435.1). Lineage (NCBI taxonomy): Bacteria > Pseudomonadati > Pseudomonadota > Gammaproteobacteria > Enterobacterales > Enterobacteriaceae > Kluyvera > Kluyvera sp. STS39-E. Next base: position 195,693 of record NZ_JBFQGA010000005.1, read on the forward strand.
ATGCAGTACCAAGGTAAACCTTACGTTCGTCTGAACGGCGGTGCCTGGGTACCGTATCCGCAATAACCACGAAAAAGGCCGCAGAGTTTAACCTCTGCGGCCTGGTTCGGGCGCATGCTGCCACTGCGGCGGACAGACGCCCTCAAGCGGGCGTTATTTCCGGTTACGCCACCAGCTCATAATTGCGCTGGTGATAATCCCCACCGCAATCGGAGCCGCCAGATCGTGCCAGAAAAGCACGCCAAGCTCTGCGAGCGTCATAGAGCCGCCTTGGTTGCAATAGCAACAGTTCGCGGCTATTCTCTTGATGTCTGGTCAAGTGATAGCCCCCGTTATGTTGCTGGTTTATACCAAACAACGTGCGGGGGTTTTCTCTTTCCAGCAACCGATGCCGCCGGGGATCAAGCCCCCGCAACATTGCGCCTCACCGGGAAACCCGGCTTGGCGACGATACTACTGCAATCAGCTCAGCAACTCGCCGTAGCCACCCCATTTTCAGAATTGCGCCCGGACTACACGGCCTTCGCTGGATTCACATCCTGCTCAACCGCGAAACATGCGACCAACTGACCATCATAGTCTTTCAGCTGCGGCTGTAGCTGGGTGCACGGCCCAAAGCGGCGACTGCAGCGCGCATTGAACGCACAGCCCGGCGGCGGATTCAGTGGGCTCGGCAGTTCGCCGGTCAGCTTAATACGCTCGCGACGTTCGTCTGGATTCAGACGCGGAGTCGCGGAGAGCAGCGCTTGGGTGTAAGGATGCTGAGGATTATTGAAGATCTGATCCTTGCTCCCTTTCTCCACGCAGCGGCCTAAGTACATCACCATCACTTCATCCGCAATGTGCTCTACCACCGACAGATCGTGCGAGATAAAAACGTACGACAGCCCCAGTTCCTGCTGCAAATCCATCATCAGGTTCAGTACCTGTGCGCGGACTGAAACATCTAGCGCAGAGACCGGTTCATCAGCAATAACCACATCCGGATCGAGCATAAGGCCACGAGCAATGGCAATACGCTGACGCTGCCCGCCCGAGAACATATGCGGGTAACGGTCATAATGCTCCGTTTTCAGCCCCACTTTTGCCATCATCGCCAGCGCCTTTTCGCGGCGCTGCTCTTTGCTAAGCGAAGTGTTGATCTGCAACGGTTCTTCCAGAATCTGCCCCACTTTCTTACGTGGGTTCAAAGAGCCATACGGGTTCTGGAACACAATCTGGATTTTCTGTCGACGCAGTTTCTGCGCATGCGGATCGTGTTTAAGCAGATCCTGGCCTTGGTAATACAGTTCACCGCCGGTGGGTATTTCAATCATCGTCAGCAAGCGGCCGAGGGTAGACTTCCCGCAGCCAGACTCACCGACCACCGCCAGCGTTTTCCCACGTTCAAGGGTAAACGAAACGCCGTCCAGCGCCTTCACCAAGCGTTCAGGAGCAAACATGCCCTTCTTCACCGGGTAGTGTTTTTTTAGGTCAATTGCCTGCAGCAGCGGCTGCTGCGAGGTGGCCTCGTGCGTACTCATAGTGTGGGCCTCCCGGCATCATCGAGTGGATAGTGACATTTTGACTGGCGACCATCGGCAAGCAGGTTCAGCTCAGGCTCAACGCTGCGGCATGTCTCGGTTGCATACGGGCAGCGTGGGTTAAGCAGACAGCCGTTCGGACGGTCGTACTTACCCGGCACCACGCCCGGCAGCGAGGCCAGACGCGCTTTATCCTGAGCAAACTCCGGCAGCGCACGCAACAGCGCTTGGGTATACGGATGACGCGGCGCACGGAAAATGTCGTTTGCTGCGCCGGTCTCCACTACCTGGCCTGCGTACATCACGATGATTTTGTGCGCGGCTTCCGCCACTAGCGCCAGATCGTGGGTTATCAAAATCAGCGCCATGTTCTCTTTTTGCTGCAGCTCCAGCAGCAGCTCGATGATCTGCGCTTGGATGGTCACGTCCAGCGCCGTTGTCGGCTCATCGGCAATCAACAGTTTTGGACGACAGGCTATCGCCATGGCGATCATCACGCGTTGGCTCATCCCACCGGAAAGTTGGTGTGGATAGACATCAAGACGCGATGCCGGGTCAGGAATACCGACCTGATTTAACAGATCGATAGCACGCTGACGACGCGTTTTCTTGTTGCCGCCCTGATGCACCTTGATGGCTTCCATAATCTGGAAACCTACCGTGTAGCAAGGGTTAAGGCTGGTCATCGGGTCCTGGAAAATCATCGCCACTTCGGCGCCCACCAGGTTACGACGTTCCTTCTCAGAAATACGCTTCAGATCCTGACCGTTGAATTGCATGCTTTCGGCCATCACCCGGCCAGGAAAATCAATCAGCCCCATAATCGCCAGTGAACTGACTGATTTGCCGGATCCGGACTCACCCACGATGCCGACCACTTCACCCTGATTGACGCTGTAGCTTACGCGGTCAACGGCTTTAAACGGTGTGCCTTCGTCGCCGAAGTGCACCGATAATTTATCTACATTTAATAACGCCATCTCGAACCCCTTACTGCTTCAGTTTGGGATCGAGCGCATCACGCAAACCGTCACCCATCAGGTTAAATGCCAGCACCGTCAGCAGAATTGCCAACCCTGGGAAGGTCACAACCCACCAGGCGCTTTGCGCAAACTGCAGAACGTCAGCGAGCATGGTGCCCCATTCCGGCGTAGGCGGCTGTGCGCCCATCCCCAGGAAGCCAAGGGCAGCCATATCGAGAATGGCGTTGGAGAAACCGAGCGATGCCTGAACAATCAGCGGCGCAAGGCAGTTCGGGAAGATGTTGATAAACATCTGACGCATGGCGCCTGCGCCCGCCACACGAGAGGCGGTAACGTAGTCGCGATTGACCTCAACCAACACCGCAGCACGCGTTAAGCGGACGTAGTGCGGTAAGGCCACAAAGGTCAATGCCAGCGCGGCATTGCCGATAGAAGGGCCAAAAACGGCCACCAGTACCAACGCAAGCAGTAGGCTCGGCAGCGCCAGCATGATATCGACGACGCGCATGATGATGTTGTCAATGAGGCCGCCAAAGTAACCGGCCACCAGCCCCAACACAACGCCCATCACCAGCGATAGCACAACGACCAGGCAGCCTACCAGCAGCGACAGACGCGCGCCGTACATCAGACGCGACAGCACGTCGCGGCCAACATCATCGGTGCCCAACAGATGTGCCCACGAGCCACCTTCCTGCCATGCAGGTGGAGCCAACAGCGAATCGCGGAACTGGTCTGCCGGGTTATACGGCGCAATCCAGTTAGCAAAAATAGCAATAAGCAGCACCACGACCACATACACGAGGCCAACCACCGCGCCTTTATTGCGTTTAAAGTAGTGCCAGAATTCCTGGAAAGGGGTCATTGGCACCGGTGCGGACACCGTTTTGTTTTCAGTAACTTGTGTCATGACGGCCCCTTACTTCTTATGACGGATGCGCGGGTTGACCACGCCGTACAGCAGATCAACCAGCAGGTTGACGAGGATAATCATCGTCGCCACCAGCAGAACCCCGCCCTGAACCACCGGATAATCACGGCGTTGCAGAGCATCAATCAACCAGCGTCCCAGGCCCGGCCAAGAGAAGATGGTCTCCGTCAAAATGGCCCCCGCCAGCAGCGTACCGACCTGAAGGCCAATAACAGTGACGACTGGCAGCATGGCGTTACGCAGCGCGTGGACAACAATAACGCGCATACGGGTCAAGCCTTTGGCACGCGCGGTACGGATGTAATCCTCACCCAGCACTTCCAGCATCGATGAACGGGTCATACGCACGATAACCGCCAGTGGGATAGTGCCGAGCACCATTGCGGGCAGGATCATATGCGCCAGCGCATCGATAAAGTTACCCTCTTCACCCCAGATAGCGGTATCAATCAGCATGAAGCCTGTGAGCGGATTCGTGTCATCGAGGAACACCATATCACTGACTCGCCCAGAAACCGGCGTCAGGTTCCAATGCACCGATACCAGCATAATCAGCATCATGCCCCACCAGAAAATCGGCATGGAGTAGCCAGTCAGCGCTAGGCCAACCGCAGTATGGTCGAAGATAGAGCCACGCTTAACCGCAGCCAGCACGCCCACCGGAATACCAACGGCGGTGGCAAAAATCATGGCGCAGATACCGAGCTCCAACGTCGCTTTAAAACGCGGCACGAACTCGTCCCACACCGGGAGTCGGCTTTTTAATGAAATTCCCAGATCACCGTGCAGCACGCCCCAGATATAGTGGAGGTACTGTTGCCACATCGGCTTATCAAGACCAAGTTCAGCAAGCAGCTGGGCATGGCGCTCAGGGGAAATACCACGTTCGCCGGCCATAATCATCACCGGGTCGCCGGGGATCATATGCACAAAGGCAAACGTCAGGAGGGTGATACCGATAAACGTTGGGATCACCAGACCCAACCGTTTGAGGACAAACTGAAACATAACCCTGATTCTCTCTAATGACGGCCCGCCTGGTCACAGGACGTCTGTATTGCTCACAAATCTGCCGCCTTTCGCAAACACGAGAGACGCAGATACGGCGCGGCTTCCCGCCCCAATGGGGGCAGGAAGCGTTGCGCTGCCGGTTAAGGCGTCGTCTTTATTATTCGATAGATACGTTGTCGAAGTGGTGCTTACCTAACGGGTCAACCACATAGCCTTTGACTTCTTTACGCACCGGCTCGTACACGGTGGAGTGAGCGATAATCAGCGCCGGAGCCTGATCATGCATCACTACCTGAGCCTGTTTGTACAGTTCAACGCGCTTGTTGTGGTCATCGGTCGCACGTGCCGGCTGAATCAGGTCTTCAAACGGCTTGTAGCACCAGCGGGAGTAGTTGGAACCATCTTTTGCTGCAGCACAGCTAAACAGGGTCGCGAAGAAGTTGTCCGGATCCCCATTGTCCCCGGTCCAGCCCATCATGACAGCCTGGTGTTCACCGGCTTTCGCACGCTTGAGGTATTCGCCCCACTCGTAGGTCACGATCTTGGCCTGAACGCCAATCTTCGCCCAGTCAGCCTGAATCATCTCAGCCATACGGCGAGCATTCGGGTTGTAAGGACGCTGTACCGGCATCGCCCACAGCTCAACGGTGAAGCCTTTATCCTGGCCTGCTTCTTTCAGCAGCGCCTTGGCTTTTTCCGGATCGTAGCTGTAGTCTTTAACGTCGTCGTTATAGCCCCACATGGTTGGCGGGATCAGGTTCTTAGCCGCAACGCCAGCGCCCTGATAAACCGCTTTGATGATCGCTTCTTTGTTGACCGCGTAGGTCAGAGCCTGACGCACTTTTACGTCATCAAATGGTTTTTTCTCGGTGTTGAAGGACAGATAACCCACGTTCAGGCCAGCCTGTTCCATCAGGTTGATGCTCTTGTCTTCTTTCATGCGCGCGATGTCGGCCGGGTTCGGGTACGGCATCACCTGACATTCGTTCTTCTGCAGTTTGGCATAACGCACGGAAGCGTCAGGCGTGATGGAGAAGACCAGACGGTCGATCTGCGGCTTGGTGCCCCAGTAGCCCGGGAACGCTTTGTACAGAATGCGCGAGTCTTTCTGGTATTGCTGCAGCTGGAATGGACCGGTACCGATTGGGTTCAGGTCAACTTTTTCCGGCGTGCCGGCTTTCAGCATGTTGTCAGCATATTCTTTTGACAGAATAGACGCGAAATCCATCGCCAGGTCTGCCAAGAACGGCGCTTCTGGGCGAGTCAGCACGAACTGGACGGTATTATCGTCGACTTTTTTCACTTCGCTAATCAGGTCTTGCAGACCCATGCCTTCGAAGTATTCATAGCTGCCGCCAGACACTTTGTGATACGGGTTCTGTGCGTTCTTCTGACGATCGAAGGAGAAGACGATATCGTCGGCGTTCATATCACGCGTTGGTTTAAAGTCTTTATTATCCTGCCACTTCACGCCCTGACGCAGGTGGAAAGTGTAGGTTTTGCCGTCAGCGCTGATGTCCCACTTCTCAGCCAGGCCCGGGACGATTTCGGTGGTACCAGTTTTGAATTCAACCAGACGGTTATAGATAGGCACGGAGCTGGCATCATAGGTGGTACCAGACGTAAAGAGCTGTGGGTTAAAGCCTTCCGGCGAACCTTCTGAACAATAAACCAGGGTCTTCGCCTGTACGCTGGCAGCAACGGTCATCGCGACCAAGCTCAAACCCAGCTTCAGCATCCCTGACTTCTTCAAGGAAACACTCATTATTCTGCTCCAAAGTGATATGTGTTGTTTTTACCCTTTGCATTGGGTTACACCGCCTAGCCTTTATTTGTTTTTACCCGGCCGGGTCGATGTGGAGTAGAGGCGGGATTCCTTTCACATAGAACAACTGAGTTGCAGCGCATATTCTCCATGAAATGCCCCTCATGCCCTACAATCTGTCAACAGATTGTGAAAACGTCAATACAGTTATCCGGGATTTGTATTGAAGGTGCGAATGGATGGGCAAAGATTAAAAAAACCTCGAAGGACTATTTTCAGCAGAGAAATTTATGCTATGGTCGATAAAGCAGAGTTATTCACTTAATACTTTGCAACATTCAGTGATTAACAATTAGCCAGAATGTGAAAAATTTATTTCGATATGATGAATATCTGAGCGATTAATGCCGTGAACGCTAAAACGCACAGGTGAAAATGCTAGGCTTAGTCATAAGCAGCGTGAAAAAAGATTCTGCTATGCATATAAAAATGCAATGGATTATGTCACAAAATTGTGAACAACCAGGTTAAGCGTTTGTACTAGAAGTAGGCCGGATAAGCGAAGCGCCATCCGGCCTACAAACGACACGGACAAAAAACCCGCTCGAGAGCGGGTTTTCCATTATTTGCCGGCGGGAACGTGGCACCAGTTGTTGTGCTCGTTAATCCCACCGTCCGGTGAGGTGTAACCCAGGCAGCCCATAATCGTATCGTACAGCTCCACATGACGCTTCGGCTGCTTCATTGCAGCCTGCTGCTGTAGATAAGCGAACGATTTCGCGTGGTCAGGATTTTCCAGATATTTATCCGACATCCAGACCATCATCGGCACACGGAACTGCTCTGGCGGTGCCATCTTGCGCGGCGTGCCATGCAAACGTTCATGCTCGTTGATTGACTCCCCGTGATCGGCGGCAAAGAAGACTATCGCCTTTTTATCACGCATCTGGTCAAACACATTCACCAAGAAATGGTCGACGTAGGTTATCGAGTTATCGTAGGAGTTTATCAGCTCCGCCTTGGTGCACTTGTCGTCGACGTTGATGCACTCCGGCGTCCACTTCGCGAAACTGCGTGGGTAACGCTGGGTGTAGTTAAAGTGCGAGCCTTTAGTATGGAGAATAATCAAGTGCTTGCCATCAACGCCGCTGCGTGCCAGCACATTTTTCAGCTCATCGGCCAGCAGCATGTCATCCACGCTTTTGCCACGGTTGCGCGGCTCAGCGCCAATTTGCTCACGATAAGCAATGTTATTGACCATCGTGTTGCTGTAGAACCACAGCTCGCTTTGCATCGCCAACAGATCGCCCGTGAAGCCTAGCTGGTGCAGCACGGCAAAGACGTTCTGCTCTTTAAGCGTCCGCTGCGGGTTATCGCTGGCCCCGCCCTGACGAACGAACATACAGCGTAGCGACAGCTTGGTCGCGGTGTCGCAGGAGTAGCCGCGAAACGCCACCAGGTTTTTCTCTTTTTCAAGCTCAGGCGTCGTATCTCGCCCATAGCCGAACAGCCCCATATGATCCCAGCGGGTCGTCTCACCAATGATAAACACCACGTAGGTATCATCGAGGCCTTGCGGCGCGACATAGGTGAATTTCTTCGTGGGGTCGATAAACTCTTTGGTATCGAATGACTCGTCAATCTGCGTCCAGCCGTACAGACCTAATGCAGAAACCCAGTTGCTGGGTAAATAGGAGTTAGCCAGTACGCCGCCATAGCTCGGTAAGTCGACCTGCGAGATACGTTCACTCTCCTTGAGGTGTTCTTCCATCAGGCGAATTGGCCCCCACACCACCAGCGCGCAAAGCAAAACCACCGCCACGCTGCGTACCCGCTGCCCCGGCGTACGGATCTGGTTGATAAGCGTATCACGAGCACCGTTAAGCCAGATCAGGACTAAAGGAACAACGCTGGTCAGCGTTAGCCATGAGATGAAATGCCAGCCCACAACCTCTTTGGAAAGGTCCACGTCGGTGGTCATCACCGAGGCAATAATACCGTAGCCAATGACCACATTTAGATTGGTCATGTAATAGCTTGCGCCGGCGGAAATCAGCACTACCAGCGTCGCCAGAACCTTCCATAAACGACGTCCAGTAAGCGAGAGTAGACGCAATAAGAAGAACGTGGCTAACACCGGGCCTAACAGTTCAATAGCAATGAAAATCCCTTTTTCGACGCTAAAATCCTGCAGATAGCCTTCAAACCGACGGACAAACACGGAATAGTTCAATAACCAGCCGATGTAAATCGCCAGCAGCATACTCAAGGTCTGCTGGGACATCGCTTTAATATATTTCATGCGAAAAACCCTGGGAAAAGGGAAAAACCAAAACGAGCGGCGAACTTGAGTAAGCAGACCCGTTAATAAATGTCATGAGCCGTTCAGGGCTCATTTGCAAGCGCGCTCAGTAGACAACAAGAAAGGGAAAAAGTATGTGGGAGGAATGTGATCTGGTCAGATATTTACAAAAATATCTGACCAGAATCTACTTAATTAGTGAGGAAATTATTTTCAGGCGTGGGCTTCGTGCAGAATTTCTGTTTTAGGCTGACGGATGGTGGTGGACAGTGCCAAGGAAATAATCAGCAACGCGAAGATAACGCAGAAGGTCACGTAGAAGCCGCCGAACAGCGAAGCAATCAGCGAACCACAGATGCTGCCGATACCGAAACCTAAATAAATCACGCCGTAGTTTTTCGCTAGGTTATTCAGACCAAAGAATTCGCTCACCAGCGATGGGAAGACGGTAATGGTGCCACCGAAGTTGAAGGCAACGCAGGCAATCGCGGCGAAGAAAGTCACTTCATTCAGCGGAGCGAATAACAGGGCAGCCATCCCAACCAGCGAGATAATCTGACCGATGGTGATAACACGGATACGGGCGATTTTGTCGGACAGAATGCCCAGCACCAGGCGGCCGCTCAGGTTGGCAATCGAGATAATCGTCACAGCATTGGCGGCGGTAGCGAGGTCCAGATGAACCATGCCCTGCGCAATATCTTTAGCAACGCCGATAACATACAGGCCGCTCATGCAAGCGGTCAGGAACATCACCGCCAGCATCCAATACTGAGGTTTGCGCATGGATTCAGCCAGCGTGAAGTCGTTTTCCACAACGCCGTTGTGGCTTGCCATGACTTGGTTCGGTGCGTCTTTCATCAGCATCGCGCCAAAGACAATCATCACCAGCACAATCGCGCCCCAGATCATAAAGGTTTTTTCCAGACCCACGGTTTCCAGCAGATGACTGTCGATAAATTTGAAACCAAGGCTACCTAAACCGTAAGAACCGATAGCAAAGGCGGAAATCAGCCCCTTACGTTCCGGGAACCATTTTACGCAGTTGGAGAGCGTCAGCAGGTAACCTGCACCATCGGCCAGACCCACAATCACCCCGGCGCTCAGCCACAGCATTGGCAAGCTGTTCGCATGGGCGGTCAGGAAGAAGCCGAGGCCCAGCAGAATGCCGGAGGCCATCGTCACATGCTTAACGCCAAATCGTTCCTGCAATTTCCCCGCGACGGAGGACGACACTGCCAGCCCTAGACTTAACAAACCGAAAGAGAACGCGACTTGGCTGACTGAGGCGTCCAGCTTACTGGATAGCGCGCTGTTGAACAGGCTCCAGGTGTATACGGAGCCTAACGCGAATTGGGTGATGATGGTGCCGAACAATGTCAGCCAGCGGGTATGATTTTTAGTTGCAGCGTTCATGATGAAGATGCCTTCGTAGATTAACTGCTGCCAACAATAACGAAGTAAGCATTTTCACTGGTTGAAAAAGGCATGAACTGCATTCAGGACGGAATGAAATGCATCAGCGGCGGAATGAATGGCATTGAAAAAATAGCCTACCGCCGATGCGTATAATTCAAACTCACCATTTTAGAAGCGGGCGCTGACGCCCAGCGTATAAAAATAGTTAACGCCGGTGGGCATGTTGTCTGCCTGAGAAAGTGCCGCATAGGCCGCAAGATGTGAATTGAGTAACATGTCGGCCCCGACGGTCACATCCACCCAGTTGCCATCCTGTAGTGCGGTTGGCATGCGGTTCAACCCAGACTGCGCTTTCCACTGATTTTCGCCAAACTGTTGGTTATAACTCACCTGCGCCCAAGGGCGAATGCCCAGCCAACTGTGTGAATCCACCCGCCAGCCAAGGGTGCTAACGCTGGCATGCCACAGCGGATCGGTCAGCGATGTTGTGGTCACCGGATCGCCAAACTCATTCCACATCACGCCCGGCGAGCCATCATAGCGCCACTGTGCGACAGGCCCCGTAGTGAGGCTGTTGGTCAGGGGAAAATTCCAACCAACGCTCATGGTTTTCGTCGCATCCAGCGGCATATTGTCCGGCGAATTCAGATTCACACCGGCGCCCCCCTGCACGGCTTCAATACGCTCCGCGAGGATGTCATCGTAGCGCGGTTGGTGATCGCTATCCCATGTATAGCGCTCCGCAGTATTATTTTGTGAGTCAGACACGATATATTCTTGTTGCCAGGCATTTGCATGTGGGGAAAATAACATCCACAAGAATACCGATGCTGGCGGAACAAGACGCCTGCAGCCACTGCATTTCTTATTATTCATCAATTGACTCCAGAGAAGAGCCAGATTCGGCAGTTATTGTTATGTTTTAAGAGGAAGATCCCTGTATTAACTATTGTCTCTTTATTATCGGCGTCAAGAGCAGTGTAGGGTTTTATTATTAGGCATGAGCCATTGGCAAAAGGGAGAATCACATGCAGCGTTGCGGTTGGGTTAGTCAGGACCCGCTTTACATCGAGTATCACGATACCGAATGGGGAGTCGCCCAGAAAGATAACCAAAAACTGTTTGAAATGATCTGTCTGGAAGGTCAGCAGGCCGGGTTGTCTTGGATTACCGTGCTCAAGAAGCGCGAAAACTACCGTCAGGCCTTCCATCATTTCTGTCCGGTCAAGGTGGCAGCGATGACCGAAGAGGATGTCGAGCGTCTGGTTCTGGACGCCGGTATCATCCGTCACCGGGGCAAAATTCAGGCCATTATCGGCAACGCTCGCGCCTTCTTAGCAATGGAAGCCAACGGCGAACCATTCTGCGAGTTTGTCTGGTCATTTGTTGATAACGCCCCCATTATCACGCAAGCCACAACCCTTGCAGAGATTCCCACCTCTACACCGGCGTCCGATGCGCTATCTAAGGCGCTAAAAAAGCGCGGTTTTAAGTTCGTCGGCACCACAATTTGTTATTCCTTCATGCAAGCCTGCGGTCTGGTCAGCGACCACGTAACGGGCTGCTTCTGCCATCCTGGAGTTCAGCATGATCAGAAAATGGAACAATAACCGGTTCGATTCATTACTCGAACTGTGGCTGGAAAGCACTACCTACGCACATCCGTTTATTGCCGAACAGTACTGGCAGGAGAGTCTGCCAATTGTTCGCGATACCTACCTGCCCGCTGCCGAAACTTGGGTGTGGGAGGAAGAGCAACAGCTACGTGGATTTGTCAGCGTCATTCAGGGGCGCTTTGTTGGCGCACTGTTTGTTGCACCGGAGTTTCTCCACCTCGGCATCGGCACTGCACTGCTTAACGCCGTTAAGCAGTGCTTTAACGATCTCAGTCTTGAGGTGTACCAAAAGAACTGCCGGGCAGTAAATTTCTACCACGCGCAGGGCTTCCGTATTGAAGACAGCGCGTGGCAGGAGGAAACCCGGCATCCAACCTGGATTATGCGTTGGCAGGCGGATTAAAAGCCGTCACCGCCAACGCCGGGCCGTCATACTTCTCAAGCCAAGCCAGCGCCGTATTGCCCGCGCAGCCATTCCCCAGCCGCGAGCTGGGGATATCTTTGGTCAGCACGTTAACCGCGCCGTTTTTACAAATCCCACCCGCCTGAAGATCCAAATCTGGCCAGGCGCCTTCATGTAGGCACATCACACCGGGTTTAATGTCTTCGCTGACCACCACGCCCGCCAGCACCTGCCCGCGGTGGTTCCATAGCCGGACAACATCCCCATCATTGATTTGACGCGCCTGTGCATCCTGAGGATGCACCGTCAGCGGTTCCCGTCCGGCTACCGCGTATCGCTCGCGCAGCGTGGTATGGTTAAGTTGGCTGTGCAGACGGTGCGCCGGATGCGCGGATAGCAGCTGAAGCTGCCCCGGCTGCGCGTTACCGTGCCATTCATCAGGCTCTAGCCACATTGGGTGCGGTGGGCAGTCGGGATACTGGAAGCTGGCAATCCGCTCAGAATAAATCTCAATCTTACCGCTAGGGGTTTTCAGCGGGTTCGCCTGCGGGTCGGCGCGAAATGCACCAAAACGCACGAACGCGGCATTCTGTTCGCTTTCGGGCATCTCGATCAATTGATTATCCTGCCAGAAACGCTCAAACGGCGGCAGCGTCACCTGTTGGCTAGCACCGCGTTCTGCTGCAATGTTGTAGAAGGTTTCCAGCCACTCTAGATCGCTTTTGCCTTCGGTAAAACGCGCCTGGCCACCATGCTCCCACAGCTCGCTCAGTGCGGCAAACACTTGGAGATCGTCACGCGCTTCATCTTGTGGCATCACTACCCGTTTCATCGGCACTAAATGCTGGTTGCTATAGTCGCCGGTCATGGTCAGGTCATTACGTTCAAATGAGGTGGTCGCGGGCAGGACGATATCGGCATGGCGCGCCGCTGCCGTCCAGTTGCATTCGGAGATAACCACCAGCTCCGGCTTTTGCCAAGCGCGGATCAGACGATTGGTATCCTGATGATGGGTAAAATTGGCGCCACCTGCCCACCAGACAAAACGGATATCGGGGAAATGCCTATCTAGCCCATTATGCTGATACGGCGCGCCGGGGTTTTCCAGCGCCTCAACAATACGTGCCACTGGTATTTTATCGACCGCATCGACGCCGCCTTTTACCGTACCCTGCATCGACGCCAGCACCGCAGAGCGACGGGTTGGATTACCGCCGTTGGCAAAATGGTACGAAAGACCAAACCCACCGCCCGGCGTACCAATCTGCCCCAGCATGGCGGCCAGCGTCACCAGCATCCAGTGTTTTTGCTCGCCAAACTGCTGGCGTTGCATCCCCCAGCCCGACATCAACATGGTGGTGTTGTGACGGAAAATATCCGCCAATTCGCGGATTTTCTCTGCGCTAACGCCGCAAATAGCCGCAGCCCATTCGGCGGATTTAGCTTCGTCGTCGTGTTTACCTAACACATAATCAGCGAACGTCGGGAAACCGGTGGTGTAACGCGATAAAAAGTCGGCATCGTGCCATTCATTCACCAGCAGCGTATGAGCAATGCCCAACATCATGGCCACGTCGGTTCCCATGTGCGGGGCAATCCATTCCATCGTCTCGCCGAAAAAGGCGACAGTTTCAGATCGCATCGGATCGATACAGATCAGTCGCTTACCGCTTTGACGCAGCTTTTCAAAATAGGGCAGCCCTTGTTCATCCGAGGCGTTCCATGAGATCTTAAGTGTATTCATCGGGTTGGCGCTCCACAGCACCACCACATCAGCATGTTCCAGCACCATCGGCCAGCTGGTTTGCTGCTGATAGACTTCATTGCCGCCCACCACGTGCGGCATGATTGCCTGCGCTGCGCCCGTCGAGTAATCCCCCAGATGGCCGGTGTAACCACCCGCAAGACTCATATAGCGCTGGAGTAACGTCGCCGCTTTGTGCAGCACGCCGTTGGAGCGCCAGCCATAGGAACCCGCGAAAATGGATGACGGACCATAGCTGTTGCGAATGCGTCGATGCTGCTGATCGATGAGCGCCAGCGCATCGTCCCAGCTCACCCGAACAAATTCATCCTGCCCGCGCACGCCCTGCGGGCTATCCGGCGATGCCAGAAAACCTTTGCGAACCATTGGGTAACGTACCCGCGTTTTGCTGTGAACCTGATCGTGAACCACGCTTTGCAGCGAATTCGTAAACGAGGTTTCAATCGCCCCGCGCGAGGCTATCACCTGCTCTCCGTCGGTTTCGACCCACATCGGTCCCCAATGGGCGGCGGTGAGAATGGTTTTGGTTGTCGATGAATTTGCCAAGGGATGCTCCTGGATAGCCGATGCAGGTGTTGCGGTGATATTTTGTTCACCGTTCAATATTCTTTACAAAAATTCAAATTATTCCGGGAATTTTCCTCAGATTTACACGTCATAATCAACCGCCACACCTGCCGTGGCAAAGAAAAAAAAGGATTAAGGATAGAAGATGAATAAACGCATGATCATGATCGCCGCTCTGGTAAGCGGTACGCTGGCGGTTTCCGGGTGTACCACCAACCCGTACACCGGCGAAAGCCAAGCAGGTAAAGCCGGTATTGGCGCAGGCATCGGCTCATTAGTTGGCGCAGGCGTCGGCGTACTGTCATCATCGAAGAAAGATCGTGGTAAAGGCGCGCTGATTGGCGCAGCAGCGGGCGCAGCGCTCGGCGGCGGCGCAGGTTATTACATGGATGTTCAGGAAGCGAAGCTGCGCCAGAAAATGCAGGGAACCGGCGTTAGCGTCACCCGTAACGGCGACAACATCGTGCTGAATATGCCAAATAATGTCACCTTTGACAGCTCATCCTCCACGTTGAAACCGGCGGGAGCTAATACCCTAGTCGGCGTTGCTATGGTCTTGAAAGAGTATGAGAAGACAGCGGTTAACGTGGTTGGCTACACCGACAGCACCGGCGGCCAGCAGTTGAACCAGAAACTGTCTCAGCAGCGCGCGGACTCCGTTGCCAGCTCGCTCATCACTCAGGGCGTTGCCGCTTCACGCGTCCGCACCGCTGGGATGGGCCCGGCGAATCCTATCGCCAGCAACAGCACTGAAGAAGGCAAAGCGCAGAACCGTCGCGTAGAAATTACCTTAAGCCCGATGTAATCGTTTTATACCCTAAATAATTCGAGTGATTGCCGGGTGGCGCAATGCCTCCCGGCAAAAGACTTGCTTAGCCAGATTTTCGCGTTAAGGTGTTCACACTTTCAGGCGAGAGAACTTCCATGGCAAAATCAGCGCGCCCCACCATCAGCGATGTGGCAAAAGCCGCGAAAACCGGCAAAACCAGTATTTCCCGTTATCTCAATGGCGAAAAACATCTGCTCTCCGATGCCCTGCTTGCGCGCATTGAAACCGCCATTGCCGAACTCGACTATCGCCCAAGCCTGATGGCCCGCAACTTAAAACGCGGCCGCACCCGCCTGATTGGCCTCATTATCGCCGATATTACCAACCCCTACTCCGTCAACGTGTTGAGTGGTATCGAAGCCGCCTGCCGTGAAAAAGGCTTTACTCCGCTGGTGTGTAACACCAACAACGAAGTGGATCAGGAGCTGCACTACCTTGATCTGCTGCGTAGCTATCAGGTGGAAGGCATCGTGGTCAATGCCGTGGGGATGCGCGAAGAAGGCCTGCATCGCCTGCAGCAATCTGCGCTACCGATGGTGCTTATCGACAGAAAGA
Source organism: Kluyvera sp. STS39-E (assembly GCF_040932435.1). NCBI lineage: Bacteria > Pseudomonadati > Pseudomonadota > Gammaproteobacteria > Enterobacterales > Enterobacteriaceae > Kluyvera > Kluyvera sp. STS39-E. The sequence goes on from NZ_JBFQGA010000005.1 coordinate 211,362, forward strand.
TCCCCGACTTTTCCTGTGACGTTGTAGGGCTGGATAACACCCAAGCTGCAACAACCGCCACCGAACATCTCATCGAACAGGGTTTTGAAGCGCTGCTGTTTGTCAGTGAACCGCTGGGCACCGTGAATACTCGTCGCGAGCGTCTGAGCGCTTTTCGTGCCACGCTCGCCCGCTATCCCGGCGTGGTGGCAGAAAACATCGAAGTGCCACTGACGGAAAACACGCAGCTCGATAACGCTCTGCGCCAATTCCACCAGCAGCATCGCGGCATGCGCAAGGCGCTTATCTCAGCCAATGGCGCATTGACGCTGCAGGTGGCGCGTTCGCTCAAGCGCATCGGCCTTAACTGGGGCAGCGATATCGGCCTACTTGGCTTTGACGAACTGGAATGGGCTGAGCTGGCAGGCGTGGGTATCACCACCCTGAAACAACCGACCTGGCAGATTGGCTACGCCGCCGTTGAACAGGTGGTTCGCCGCATCGAAGGGGCCGCAGAGACTATCCACGAACAGGTCTTTTCCGGCGAACTTATCGTGCGTGGATCAACGGCTCGTTAACATTCCTTCGTGATGGTGATCATAAATTCAGCAGCCTATGATTTTCTTTGGAACCGATTCCATTTAGCGTATTAACAACAGCGTTAGATTTGGAGCCCCTATGCAAAGAAAAATCATGGTGGTCACCGCCGCTTATGGCTATGACCTCGTTCGTGCCAAAGGCGGACAAATGGCCATGCTGCCCGTTATTGCCGATGCCGGCGCTGACGGCGTGGAAATTCGTCGTGAAATGTTCGCCCCCGACGAGTTACAGGCCCTGCCACAACTGGCATTGGCTATCGCAAAGGTAGAGCTACTCGCCTGCTACTCCGCGCCGGAACCGCTATTCATCGCCGATGGCACCCTTAATCCGAGACTCCCAGAATTACTCCAAGAAGCCAAAACGCTGAACGCGCTATGGCTGAAAGTTTCCCTAGGTCATTTTGCTAATTCAGGGGAGTTCACCACCCTGCATGATTGGCTAGACAGCAGCGGCATGAAACTGGTGGTCGAGAACGATCAAACATCCTGTGGACGGCTGCCACCAATGCGGCGCTTCAACGCGGCCTGCCACACGCAGAAGCTACCCGTAAAACTCACCTTTGATATGGGCAACTGGCTGTGGGTTGGTGACGAGCCGGAAGCCGCCGCAGAGCAGCTTGCACCAACAGTGGGCTACGTTCACGTCAAAGCCGCCGAAGCGCATGGCGATAACTATCGAGCAGTCCCGCCGGATCAAGCGGATCCTCGCTGGCTGCAGCTGTTAAATCTGCTGCCCATCGATGTTCCACGCGGTATTGAATTTCCACTGGAAGGGGCCGATCTGACAGAGGTGACCCGTCGCTACGTCGAATTATTACGTAAGGAGTGAAAATGAAAAATTCCTTGGATGTCATCACTATAGGCGAGGCAATGGCGATGTTTGTCGCCACCCAGACCGGTGATTTAGAAGAAGTGGAGCAGTTCATCAAACGCGTAGCAGGGGCCGAGCTCAACGTCGCAACCGGGCTGGCGCGTTTGGGTCTAAAAGTCGGTTGGGTCAGCCGCGTCGGTAACGATAGTTTTGGCCGCTTCGTTCTTAATTGCCTTAAAAAAGAAGGAATTGATAGCCACGGTGTCAGTGTCGATGAGCATCACACAACCGGCTTTCAGCTCAAATCCAAAGTTGAAAATGGAACCGATCCCATTGTGGAGTATTTCCGCAAAGGTTCCGCCGCGAGTCATCTGAGCGTGGACGACTACCACGAAAGCTACTTTTCCAGCGCCCGTCACCTTCACTTAAGCGGCGTTGCCGCTGCGCTTTCCGCCAGTTCTTATGCACTGCTGGCGCACACCGCCCACAGCATGAAGGCGCAGGGTAAAACGCTGTCGTTCGATCCTAATCTGCGCCCGGTACTGTGGAAGAACGAGGCTGAAATGGTTGAAAAGCTTAATCATCTCGCATTCCAAGCCGACTGGGTTCTACCGGGGCTAAAAGAAGGGATGATTTTGACCGGCCAGCAAACGCCGGAAGGTATTGCCGATTTTTATCTGCATCACGGCGTGAAAGCGGTGGTGCTGAAAACCGGCGCTGACGGTGCTTGGTATAAAACCGCCGACGGCGAGCAGGGCAACGTGGCCCCGGTACAAGTGGACAACGTGGTCGATACCGTGGGAGCCGGCGATGGTTTTGCGGTCGGCGTGATAAGCGCGCTGCTGGAAGGCCGTACGCTGCATCAGGCCGTGACTCGAGGTAACAAAATTGGCGCGCTGGCGATTCAGGTCCAGGGCGACAGTGAAGGATTACCGACGCGTGAAGCGTTAGGCGAATAACGTTACGTTACGATAACCGCCCCTCGTACCCTACATACAGCGGCGGCAATGCGACAATAGAGGCTATTTATGAACAGCTCAACAAACGCAGCAAAACGTTGGTGGTACATCATGCCGATCGTGTTTATCACGTACAGCTTGGCGTATCTTGACCGTGCGAACTTCAGCTTCGCCTCCGCCGCCGGTATTAACGAAGACTTAGGCATCACCAAAGGGATTTCCTCCCTGCTTGGCGCCCTCTTCTTCCTTGGCTATTTCTTCTTTCAAATTCCCGGGGCGATTTACGCCGAACGCCGAAGCGTACGCAAACTGATTTTTGTCTGCCTGATTTTATGGGGCGGCTGCGCATCGCTCACCGGTATTGTCAGCAACATTCCTGCGCTGGCCGCGATCCGCTTTATTCTTGGGGTCGTCGAGGCGGCGGTGATGCCGGCGATGCTTATCTACATCAGTAATTGGTTTACGAAATCGGAACGTTCGCGCGCCAATACTTTCTTGATCCTCGGCAATCCGGTCACGGTGCTGTGGATGTCGGTGGTTTCCGGTTACCTGATTCAAGCCCTCGGCTGGCGTGAAATGTTCATCATAGAAGGCTTCCCTGCCGTCATTTGGGCATTTTGTTGGTGGGTGCTGGTAAAAGATAAACCGTCGCAGGTGGGCTGGCTGAGCGAATCTGAAAAAGCGGCGTTGCAGGCGCAGTTAGAACGTGAACAGCAAGGTATCAAGGCCGTGCGTAACTACAGCGAGGCCTTCCGCTCACGGAACGTCATCCTGCTTTGCATGCAGTATTTTACTTGGAGCATTGGCGTTTACGGTTTCGTGCTGTGGCTGCCCTCCATCATCCGCAGCGGCGGCGCTAACTTAGGCATGGTTGAAGTCGGCTGGCTGTCTTCCGTACCTTATCTGGCGGCTACGGTGGCGATGATTGTGGTGTCATGGGCTTCCGATAAGCTGCAAAACCGCAAACTGTTCGTCTGGCCGCTGCTGCTTATTGCTGCCTTTGCCTTTATTGGTTCATGGGCCGTCGGTGCCGACCACTTCTGGCTCTCTTATACCCTGTTGGTCATTGCCGGTGCTGCCATGTACGCCCCGTATGGCCCGTTCTTCGCCATTATTCCTGAAATGCTGCCGCGTAACGTTGCCGGAGGCGCAATGGCACTGATTAACAGCATGGGCGCACTGGGCTCGTTCCTAGGCTCCTGGTTTGTCGGTTACCTCAACGGCACCACCGGCAGCCCGTCCGCATCGTACATTTTTATGGGGGTAGCGCTTTTTGTCTCAGTATGGCTAACTCTGATTGTTAAGCCTGCTAATAATCAACAGCTACCGATTGGCGCACGCCACGCTTAAATTTTAACTTACGGAGATTCGCATGAAGCCGTCCATTATTCTCTATAAAGCGTTACCTGACGATTTACTGCATCGCCTAGCAGAACATTTCACCGTCACTCAGGTTGCTAACCTTCGTCCGGAGACCGTCGCACAGCACCAGCAGGTTTTCGCTGAAGCTGTAGGCCTGCTGGGTTCTAGCGAAGCCGTCGACACGTCCTTGCTGGAGACGATGCCGAAGCTGCGTGCGACCTCAACCATCTCCGTGGGTTACGATAATTTTGACGTCGAGGCGCTCAACGCGCGTCGTGTGCTGTTGATGCACACGCCAACCGTGCTGACGGAAACCGTCGCCGACACGCTCATGACGCTGGTCTTAAGCTCAGCTCGCCGCGTGGTCGAAGTGGCCGAGCGGGTTAAGGCCGGCGAATGGACGAAGGGGATTGGCCCGGACTGGTTTGGTGTCGATGTGCACCACAAAACGCTGGGCATCGTTGGGATGGGCCGCATCGGGATGGCGTTGGCGCAACGTGCCCATTTCGGTTTCAACATGCCGATTCTGTACAATGCTCGTCGTCACCACCCACAAGCGGAGGAGCGCTTTAACGCCCGCTACTGTGAGTTAAATACGCTACTGGAAGAGGCCGACTTTGTTTGCCTGATCCTGCCGTTGACGGAAGAAACACACCATCTGTTTGGCGCCGAGCAGTTTGCCCGCATGAAATCCTCCGCCATCTTTATTAACGCGGGCCGTGGCCCGGTGGTAGACGAACAGGCGCTGATCGCGGCCCTGCAAAACGGTGAAATCCATGCAGCGGGCCTCGATGTATTCGAGAAAGAGCCTCTGTCGGTAGATTCGCCGCTGCTGAAATTGCCGAACGTAGTGGCGCTACCGCATATCGGTTCCGCAACACACGAAACGCGCTACAACATGGCGGCCTGTGCGGTCGATAATCTGATTGATGCGCTGCGGGGGGACGTTTCGAAGAACTGCGTGAACCCGCAGGTTGCGGGGTAAAACGAAAATGCCCGGCTGACGCCGGGCATTCTAAAGACTTATCGGGTTGCGTTCACCGCTGTCGTCCAAGCCTGACTAAATGCCTGATGCTGCGATGCCAGAGGCCCAATCAGCGTATTGTACTGGCTTGCCTGCTGCGAAGTCGGGAACTGGATACCGTTAGCCACAAAGCTGACCTCAGTGCCCTGCTGTGCGACAAAATCGCCCACCTGCACCAGCTGCTGGGTAAAGATTTGCGCAGCTGGGATAAGCGGCTGCAGCGCGTCAGACGGCGCGGTAACCACTTTAGTGAAGACCTGGTCAAATACCGGCTTCAGATCGTCGGCCTGTTTCAGCGCTGCGTGCGCGGCATCTGCCTGCATTTTCGCATTTTGCAGCTGCTGGCTCAGTACGTTCAGCGAACCATTTGCCTGACGCAGCGGCTCGCGCTGGGTCATGTAATCCTGCGGTACGCGAATCGCGTTAACGCTATCAACAACGGGGCGCAAACCTGCGTCCATCGCTTGACTCACCTGCTGTGAATAACCATAAATGACGGCATAGTCGGAAACAAACGGGCCGAATTGTTTTTTCTGATCCGCTGTCAGCGTCGGCAGACGTTCACCACCGCGCATTACCGTATTCTGTAGGAAATCGGCGAATGCTTTACGTTGATCGCCTTCCTTATCAAAACACCCACTCAGGCTAACAACCATCAATAACGCCGCAATAGGCGCAAACCAGCGAGAGCAGGACTTACCTGTCGCCATTTTCTTACTCCTTCAGCCAAAAAAAGCGCAAATTGGCACACGCGTGCCTAACGTTGACAAGGATAGTCCAGAGCCGCGTCGCAAGATACCTTTTTCATGCGTTCTCGGCGGGTTCCATAAAAATGTTAATAAGGTGTTGCGCCCATCACATTTATCGCAATGAAAATCGCTGAACAAAACCACTTCAACTAATTGATATATATATTATTTATATCACTAAATATCAGTCATTAATGCCAGAAGAACGATAATCGCACACTTCCGATTAGTGATGCATTGTGAGAAGCCCGGGTAAGTGATTTGATTAAGTGAACGATTAACGACATTACGTTCGATAATCGCCCAAAAATCTCGATACCCGCGAGAGAGAAATAGAGATATCAATCCGGCTCTCTCACATCGCCTAGCAGGAATTACCGCATGACAACACAGACAACAACGGATATTCAGGCTTTTATCAACCGCCATCCCTTCTCGAAGTACCAGTGGATGATTCTAGCGCTGTGCTTCATCACCGTCGCAATGGACGGTTTCGATACCGCCATTATTGGTTTTATTGCCTCCGACCTCGTTCAGGAGTGGGGCGTACAAAAATCTGACCTTGGTCCCGTCATGAGCGCCGCCCTCGTGGGCTTGGCTTTCGGGGCGCTAACCGCTGGGCCATTGGCCGACCGGGTTGGGCGTAAGAAGGTTCTGGTGATGTCGATTCTGGTGTTCGGCGGCTTCAGCCTCCTCACCGCCTTTGCCACATCGCTGACGCAGTTAACCATTTTGCGTTTCTTGACCGGCCTTGGGCTGGGCGCGGCAATGCCAAACGCCGCCACGTTGATGAGCGAGTACGCGCCGGAACGCCGCCGTGCACTGCTGGTCAATTTAATGTTCGTCGGTTTCCCGATTGGTTCTTCCATGGGAGGCTTTATCTCCGCTTGGATGATCCCGCATTACGGCTGGCAAAGTGTACTCATTCTCGGCGGCGTGATGCCGCTGGCGCTGGCCGTCGTGCTGATTTTCTTACTGCCGGAATCTGCCCGTTATCTGGCGGTTAAGAACCAATCGCAGCAGAAGATTGCCGGTATTCTGCGCCGCATTGCGCCGCTGCCGGATAACACGCAGTTCGTCTTACAAGAAGCGGGACAGATTAAGGCCCAGTCCGCCCTCGGCGTTATCTTCTCACCGCGCTATCTGGTGGGAACCATTATGCTTTGCCTGACCTACTTTATGGGTCTGCTCATTTTCTATCTGTTGACCAGCTGGCTGCCGCTGCTGATCCGTGAAACCGGCGCATCATTAAGCCAAGCTTCGGTGATCACCGCCCTCTTCCCACTAGGCGGCGGCATTGGTGTTCTGGTACTCGGCGCGTTAATGGACAAAATCAACCCGAATAAGGTAGTCGCTGTGGGGTATTTACTGACTGGGGTCTTCGTTTGCCTGGTTGGTTTCTCCACGCACAACCTGGTGCTGATGGGGGTCATGGTCTTTATCGCCGGCACGATTATGAACGGCGCACAATCATCAATGCCAGCGCTGGCTGCAGGCTTTTATCCAACGCAGGGCCGCGCCACCGGGGTTGCCTGGATGTTGGGATTAGGGCGTTTTGGTGGAATTTTGGGGGCATTCAGCGGCGCGTTCTTGATGCAGGCTGAACTCTCCTTTAAAACCATTTTCGCCCTGCTGGCTATCCCAGCGGTGCTATCAGCCATTGCGCTAATGGTCAAATATGCAGCAAGTAAACGCCTGTCGGTTCAATCCGACGAGGCGAAAGTCACGCTGCCAGAGTCCGTACAAAAAGTATAAATTTAGCCCCGGCGGCGTGGCCGTCGGGGCTAAATGACATTTATTTACACTCCCGAGCAAGTGCAAATACACCCTTACTTTTCAATTAATTAAAGTAAAAACATCACCACTAAAACGAAGCGGCATCATAAATTTCTTGTTGATAAGGTTTGCTTTCCAGATAAGAAGTATGCGTTAATGCATCCACGGTTTGACGTACAGACCACAAAGCAGTGAGTAAAGCAGTTCCCTTCAAGGTTATCCATTGGTACCCCTCGTAGCGACATTTTCTTTACGCTTTTAAATTCTGTAAAGCATGCCATAATGCCGTAAGGCTCACTTAATATTTAAAGGTAATTTCTATGTCCGGTAAAATGACTGGTATCGTAAAATGGTTCAACGCTGATAAAGGCTTCGGTTTCATCACTCCTGATGACGGTTCTAAAGACGTGTTCGTACACTTCTCTGCGATCCAGAACGACGGCTACAAATCTCTGGACGAAGGTCAGAAAGTTTCCTTCACCATCGAGAACGGCGCTAAAGGCCCAGCAGCTGGCAACGTAACTTCTATCTAAGTTAACGCCGCTAAGAATTTTAAATCCCTGCCTTACGGCGGGGATTTTTTTTATCTAAAACTCAGCAAAGTGCCAGCCTGACTCTTTCCAATCTAGACTGTGCGTCAGCCTTAACCCCTGCAAAAAAGCCTCATCATGAGACACGACTATCATCGCACCGGGAAAATCAGCCAGTGCGCACTCAATCGCTTGTGCCGATGTGAGATCCAGATGGTTGGTTGGTTCATCCAGCAACAGTAGCTGCGTCGACTCGCGCCGCCAGAGAACGCAAGCCAGCGCCGCTTTTAACCGTTCGCCTCCGCTGAGCATCGCTAGTGGCAAGTTTACCTTTTCGGCACCAATCTGCAGTTGTGCCAATCGGCAGCGGATCGTTCCTTCATCTAATGGCGACTCTCCTGCACGAAGATGCTCCATCACCGACAGCGATAAATCTAACTGTGTCAGATGCTGGTCCAGCCAGGCTGCTGTTACCGACAGCTGGTAGCGCCCTGATAATGGCGATTCCAGCCCAACGAGCGTTTTTAAAAACGTCGTCTTCCCACAGCCGTTTGGGCCACGCAGCGCCACACGCATCGGCCCTTCTATCCGCAGGTCGAGCGGAGATAACGCCTGATGAGCAAGCTGCAGCGCCTCTAGAACAAGGATCTGTTTCCCAGAAGCAACCTGGCTGCCCGGCAGCGTAAACATCACCGGATTATCATCTTCAACCCGCTCGCGGGCCTGTCTTACCGCGCTATCCAGCGCACCATTTTGCTCGCGATGCTGCCGTAATAGCGTGCCAGGACGCTCTCGGGCTGCACCTTTGTATTTCACCCGCTCAAACGATGCAATATTCAGGCTGTCCACGGTCCGAAGGGTTTTAGCGGAGCGCCGTTGACAGTCATCATGCTCTTTTTGCATCCGTGCGCGGGTACGCCTACGTTCGGTAGCCGCATGCTCCAGCGCCATACGCGCAGCATTTTGCTCAGCCTCACGCTGTTGCTGGTAGTCGGCAAAATTCCCGCCGTAGTGGCGCAACGCTGTTGGAGTCAGTTCCAGAATTCGCGGCATGCGTGCAAGCAATTCGCGATCGTGACTAGCGATAAGCGCGCCGCCACGCCAGCTTTCTAGCTGCCGGTAGAGCCATTCTCTTCCACGTCGATCCAGATGATTGGTCGGTTCGTCCAACAGGAGGTAGTCAGCGCCTGAGATAAATGCCACGCACAGTAATGCCTTAATGCGTTCACCACCGCTGAGAGCAGAAACAGGCTGCTGCCCGACAAACGCCCCCAGGCCGGCTTCCTGAAATGCGGCATTCAACCGCACCGGCAGATCCCAATGCCCTTCTAGCGCGTCGATGTCCTCGGCCGATGCGTTGCCACATTCAAGCCGCTGCAGGGCGGCAAAAATGGGTGCATAGCCCAGAAGTTCGACGAGCGTGGTATCAGGATCTACCTCATGCTGCTGCGCGACATAGGCGAAAGTGGAAAAGCATTCGATATGGCCAGCCGATGGCGTATCCACGCCTGCCAGCATCCGCAAAAGCCGCGTTTTACCTACGCCGTTGCGCCCGACGAGTCCACAAAGGGACCTCTCCAGCGAAAGATTGAGCGGACCAAAAAGAACCTCTCCCGTCGCGAACTGACAGGAAATTTGATGCAAAATAAAAGAAGGGGATTGCGCACAATGGGCCATAAGCACTCCTGAGTGAAATCAATAGTTCCCCTGCTCGCAGCGTGCTGCTCAGCAAGGATTCGAATTCAGCAGGTGTGTTTGTCCATTTTCAGTGTGCCTCAGTGAGACGAGGGATTCGTCGCGGTAAAGCATAAACGCAATGCATGCCGTATTTCAAGGCTCTTTTTTATGCACCCAACGACGTCATGAACAAAAAGGTCCGCACTGCTGGCGGACCTTTTAATTATCATCACAAATAAGATAGGACGCATTGAGAATACATAACATCAAAAAGTTGGCGGGAATACCTTCCCGCCAACCGCCTTACTGTTTACTTTCGCAGGCTAAAGACGCCGCGAACTCATTATTTCCTTGTTTGATATACAATTCACATAATGAATCACGAACCATCCAGGTAAATAATAAAATAGTGAGACATATCACTATTAAACTACACAACATAGATTTTTGCGGCATCCATAGCCCCTTATGTTGATTTTCAACAAGTAAGAGGCTAACCTTATGGTGTTGATGCATAGAGGAGGCCTCACTTTGATTTATAGTCAGGTGGGGCTTTTCTCTGTCTGTCTTTTGGTAAACACCTGAGACAAACAGTCTCAAGCGCCCGCCGTCATTCTATCTCAAATATAACTATCGCAACTGTTAACGTATTCCTAAAATATTTATTCAGCATCAATAGACGTGCCGAAACCGATAATTTCCAGCATTATTACTGATTCGCGTAATAATATTTTCGGCATAAAAAAACCTGCCCGAGAGCAGGTTTTTATCTACCTAAAATACGCTTACTGCAGCAGGGAAATATCCGCTACCTGCAGGAACAGTTCACGTAATTTAGACAACAGCGTCAGACGGTTGATACGTACATCTTTATCTTCCGCATTCACCATCACGTTTTCGAAGAACTTATCCACCGGTTCGCGCAGGGACGCCAGTTCAACCAGCGCTTCCTGATAACGACCTTCAGCAAAGTACGGCTGAAGCTTGTCGCGCAGAACAACCAGATGGCGCGCGAGGTCGATTTCCGCAGCCTCATTCAGCACGGAAGCATGGACGATATCGCTCAGCGTCTCATCAGATTTAGCCAAGATGTTGGATACACGCTTGTTAGCGGCAGCCAGCGCAGCAGACTCTTCCAGAGTACGGAAGTGGGATACCGCCTTCATGCGCGCATCAAAGTCAGCCGGACGAGTCGGACGACGTGCCAGCACGGCCTGAATGGTGTCGACGGTATAGCCTTCATCTTGATACCAAGCGCGGAAACGACCGAGCATGAAGTCGATAACGTCATCAACCACGTTGGCGTTAGTCAGCTTATCACCGTACAGACGTACTGCTTCTTCAGTCAGCGTTTGCAGGTCAAGGTTGAGGTTTTTCTCAACGATGATGCGCAGCACACCCAGCGCGGCACGACGCAGCGCAAATGGGTCTTTATCCCCTTTCGGATGCTGACCGATACCAAAGATCCCCGCAAGGGTATCCATCTTATCGGCAATCGCTACCGCACAGGCAACCGGATTGGACGGCAGATCATCGCCCGCGAAACGCGGTTGATACTGCTCGTTCAACGCTACGGCTACATCTTCCGCTTCGCCATCGTGACGCGCGTAGTGCATACCCATAATGCCCTGAGTGTCGGTAAATTCGAACACCATGTTGGTCATCAGGTCACACTTGGACAGCAGCCCCGCACGGGTCGCGTGGTTAACGTCTGCGCCAATCTGCTCGGCAACCCAGCCCGCTAACGCTTGGATACGGTCGGTTTTGTCGCGCAGCGTACCCAGCTGTTGCTGGAACAGTACGGTTTGCAGACGCGGCAGGTTGTCTTCAAGACGTTTTTTACGGTCAGAGTTAAAGAAGAATTCCGCATCCGCCAGACGTGGACGCACAACTTTTTCGTTACCGGAGATGATCTGGGTTGGGTCTTTCGACTCAATATTGGCAACGAAGATAAAGTTTGGCAGCAGCTTGCCAGCGTTATCGTAAACCGGGAAATACTTCTGGTCGCCCTTCATGGTGTACACCAGCGCTTCAGCCGGCACCGCGAGGAACTTCTCTTCGAATTTCGCCGTCAGAACAACCGGCCATTCAACCAAGGAGGTGACTTCTTCCAGCAGGCTTTCGCTGAGATCCGCGTTACCACCAATCTTACGTGCTGCTTCTTCGGCATCGGCCTTAATTTTGGCTTTACGCGCTTCGTAGTCAGCCACGACCATACCGCGCTCCAGCAGGATCTGCGGATACTGGTCGGCGTTGTCGATGGTGAACTCTGGCTCGCCCATAAAGCGATGACCGCGAATAACGCGATCGGACGCCACGCCCAAGATGGTTGCCGGAACAACGGCATCACCCAGCAGCAGCGTCACGGTGTGAACCGGACGCACGAAGTGCACTTCAGACGCGCCCCAGCGCATCAGCTTCGGAATTGGCAGCTTAGCCAGCGAGGTTGCGATCATATTCGGCAGCAGCGCTTCGGTGCTTTCGCCCTTCACGTGTGCGCGATACAGCAGCCACTCACCTTTATCGGTCGCCAGACGCTCAGCTTGGTCGACGGTGATCCCGCAGCCACGCGCCCAACCTTCGGCCGCTTTGCTCGGTTTGCCTTCCGCGTCAAACGCTTGGGCAATAGCCGGTCCGCGTTTTTCGACTTCGCGATCGGCCTGAGCCGCCGCGAGATTTGCCACTTTCAGCGCCAGACGGCGCGGTGCAGCAAACCATTCAACTTTACCGTGCGCGAGGCCAGCATTATCCAGCTCCGCAGTCACGTTCGCAGCAAAGGATTCAGCCAAGCTGCGCAGTGCTTTTGGTGGCAGCTCTTCGGTGCCGATTTCCACCAGGAAAGTTTTCTCAGACATGGCCGCCTCTTATTTATTCTTGTTGCACATCGGGAAGCCAAGGGCTTCACGGGAAGCATAGTAAGCTTCTGCCACTGCTTTGGTCAGGGTGCGAATGCGCAGAATGTAGCGCTGACGCTCGGTGACGGAGATGGCTTTACGCGCATCCAGCAGGTTAAAGCTATGGGCGGCTTTCAGAATACGTTCGTAGGCAGGCAGTGGCAGCGGGTTTTCCAGCGCCAGCAGCTGCTGAGCTTCTTTCTCGTACTGCTCGAAGCAGGAGAACAGGAAGTCGACGTCGGCGTATTCAAAGTTGTAAGTAGACTGCTCTACTTCGTTTTGATGGAACACGTCACCGTAGGTCGTTTTGCCCAGCGGACCGTCGCTCCAAACCAGATCGTAAACGCTGTCCACGCCCTGGATGTACATCGCCAGACGTTCCAGACCGTAGGTGATTTCACCGGTCACAGGCTTACATTCCATGCCGCCGACCTGCTGGAAGTAGGTAAACTGCGTCACTTCCATACCGTTCAGCCACACTTCCCAACCCAGTCCCCAGGCACCCAGCGTTGGGTTTTCCCAGTTATCTTCCACGAAACGAATATCGTGAATGGTTGGATCCACACCCAGCTCTTTCAAAGACCCGAGGTACAGCTCCTGGATATTGTCCGGAGACGGTTTAATCACTACCTGGAACTGATAGTAGTGCTGTAAACGGTTCGGGTTTTCGCCATAGCGGCCATCGGTTGGACGGCGGGATGGCTGCACGTAGGCAGTTGCCATCGGCTCTGGCCCCAATGCACGCAGGCATGTCATTGGGTGAGAAGTGCCCGCGCCAACTTCCATGTCCAGTGGTTGAACAATGGTGCAGCCCTGACGAGCCCAGTAATCCTGTAAGGTCAGGATCAGGCCCTGGAAGGTCCTGGTATCAAACTTTTGCATATGATTTCGTGCTGGATACGTGTGGATTTAAAGGAAGGATCCAGTATACCCGCTGGCTGCGAGATATACAGTATGAAACGGGTTTGTTTAGGGGAAATTGGGGAAACAGGCCGAATTTTACGGTATTCAGGCCTATTTTAGCGCATTGATAGATGTAAAAAGCTGCCGTCCGCATCGAAAGAGCAGACAAAGCCCTCATTCTTTGCCGTATAACCGCGCAGCTCGTAGCTCCCCTGAAAACGCTCAAAACCGGTGACATCGATTTTCTGCGTCGCCGTATTGTAGCGCTGAGCGGCGTTGTTTTTGCACAGCTGCTCCATCTCAAGCGAAAGTGCTGGGTTCACCCTGGCGCTTTGCGTTTTTTGCGCCACCGGTGGTTGTGTCATCGAGCATCCGGCCAGCAGAATGCTAGCCAACAAAAATGGGAGAGACTTCATCATCATCATTTCTATTTCCGGGCGGTTATTTTAGGCTGTACCCCTTTATGTCCCGCATTGTGCGAAGCTCATCGTAAATCGACAAGCCTGGGACGGGAAACTCAGAATTATCTTGTGAAATCGCGCCAGCAACGGCAAATATTAATAGCCAGAAAAAAGGCATCTGATGCAAGCAAAGATTAATTGGATTGATAACTTACGCGGAATTGCCTGTCTGATGGTGGTGATGATCCACACCACAACTTGGTTTGTCACGAATCCCCATGTTATCAGTCCCTTCAGTTGGGATTTTGCTAACGTATTGAACTCGGCTTCCCGCGTCAGCGTGCCGCTGTTCTTTATGATATCTGGCTTTCTGTTTTTCGGCCCGCGTAGCGCTCAGCCGCGTCACTTCCTGCGTATTGCTCTTTGTCTTTTCTTCTACAGCGCCATTGCCTTACTTTTTATCGGCGCCTTCACCCACATTAGCGTAGAAGCTTCATTAAAAAATCTGCTGCAAAAACCGGTTTTCTACCATCTGTGGTTCTTCTTTGCCATCATGGTTATCTACCTAGTTTCTCCGCTGATAGAGGTCAAGGCCATTAGCGGCAAAATGCTGCTGGCGCTGATGTTGGTGATTGGTATTGTGGCAAACCCCAATACGGTTCCCCTAAGTGGCTTGGGGGCAAAGTGGCTGCCGGTCAATCTCTATATTAACGGCGACACCTTCTACTACGTGCTTTACGGGCTGCTTGGGCGAGCACTGGGGATGATGGAAACCGGCAAGAAATCGCTGACCTGGATCTGCGGCCTGCTGTTTGTCCTCTCCGTGTGGATCATTTCGCGCGGGACGTTATATGAACTGCAGTGGCGGGGCAACTTTGCCGACACCTGGTACGTTTACTGCGGACCGATGGTGTTTATCTGTGCGGCAGCACTGTTCATTGTGGTGAAAAACACGCTAAACCAGCGCGTGCTTCCCGGGCTTGGCCTTATTTCACGTCATTCCTTGGGCATTTACGGTTTCCACGCGTTTATCATCTACGCGCTGCGCAGCTGGAATGTCGATCTTAAAAGCTGGCCAGCGCTAGATGTTATCTGGGTTTTCGCAGCGACGCTCACCTGTAGCCTGCTGCTCTCTGTAGCTTTACAAAGCGTGGATAAGCGTCGGTTGGTTAGCTAATTGGCTTTCGCGGTGCGCGCATGTAGGCGGTAAAGCCGTACATGCAAGCAAACCATGCCGCCACCGATAACACCTTGTAAATTATTGCGAATGGCATATTCCAGACACCGACTAATAACAGTCCGGCCGCCAAGAGCAGCATCAAATGACACAGCCTTGCAAACCAAGGCGTGGTCGACTGGTGGTGTGCAATGATGGCAAAAACCCCCAAGACCAGAATGGCCAGTAAATAACCTTTATATTCCAGTTGCGGACTCATCAGCCAAAGGCAAAAAAAATACAATGACAGGCTGACTAACAGCACAACACGTGGTGATCTCACGATATCCCTCATGATGAATTCCCCTCATCCATAACATCGCCATTATGGGCAGAGTTTTGTTTTTCGCCTTGTCTCAGTAGCAAAAAGCGTCATTTTCGGAATTAATCAATATGAGAAACGAATGGGATATGGTCGATAGATAGCAATTTACCTACCCCAAAAAAGGGGCAGGTAAATAATGCGGCTCAAGACATGAGTGGGAGAAGTTGCTGGTAGATCTGGCGGAATGTTTTACGCAATGGTGCGTAGTACGCTACGCGCTCAGCATCAGGATGATGTTCTTGCTCCAACGCCAGCTGTGGTAAAAGCTCCGCGTATGATTTGTCTTTACTAATAGCCAACTGCGCCAAGCGGGCGGCACCAAGCGCCGGGCCAACATCGCCACCGGTACGGTAATCGAGCTGCTTGCCGCAGATATCCGCCAGCATCTGACGCCAGTAAGCGCTACGTGCCCCTCCGCCGATTAGGGTGATACTTTTCGGCTCCACGCCGCAGGCGTGAACGACATCCATACCGTCCGCCAGTGCGAATCCCACGCCCTCCAGCACCGCACGCGCTAACTCAGCAGGACCGTGCTGATGCGTCAGGCCAAAGAAAACGCCTTTCGCCTCTGGATTGTTGTGCGGCGTGCGTTCGCCGGACAGATATGGCAAGAACCAGACAGGACCCGCGTTTGCATCTGCCGTTTGGGCGGCATCAATGAGCGCAGGAACCGTTTCTAGGCCAGTGAGCTTCGCCGCCCAATCCAAGCAAGATGCGGCACTCAACATCACTGACATCAAGTGCCAGCGCCCTGGTAACGCGTGACAGAAACTGTGCACTGCGCTTTCAGGTTTACTCAGGAAACCTTCGCTGACGGCAAAATAAACCCCCGATGTGCCCAGCGATAGCATTGCCTGCCCGGCATCCACCATTCCTACGCCAACCGCACCGGCGGCATTATCGCCACCGCCTGCGATAACTGGCACCACAGGCATTTTCCAAGCGCTGGCAACCGACTCCAACAGCTCCCCGGTAATATCACAGCCTTCGTATAGCGCTGGCATATTGTCTCTAGTTAGCCCACAGGCCGCGAGCATCTCGTCGCTCCAGTCGCGTTTGGCTACGTCCATCCACATCGTGCCTGCCGCATCTGACATATCACTGGCATAATTACCGGTCATACGCAGGCGTAGATAATCTTTAGGCAACAGAACTTTATCAACTTGGCTGAAAATTTCCGCTTCATGGTGCTGTACCCATAACAGCTTCGGCGCCGTGAAGCCCGGCATCATCAGGTTGCCAGTAATCTGCCGCGAATTTTTGACCCGCGCTTCCAGCAGTTCGCACTCTTGGGCGCAGCGACCATCGTTCCACAAAATGGCGGGGCGCAGCACGCGTTGTTGTTTATCCAGCAGCGTCGCGCCGTGCATCTGGCCGGCAATCCCCAACGCTTTCACATGCTGAAGACTATGCTGCTGACTCAGCCCTTTCATCGCACGATCCGTAGCCCGCCACCACTGTTCGGGATCCTGTTCTGACCAAAGAGGGTGCGGGCGAGAAACCGTCAGTTTTTCCGTTTGTGAAGCCAGCACGTTGCCCTGCTCATCAAGCAGGATTGCCTTCACGCCAGACGTTCCAAGATCTATGCCGATATACATGGCGACTGCTCCTTTAATGGGTACGATGCCCGGCAAGCTTTCACTCCCGGGCATTGTTTATACTGCTAAACTCAAGGCTTACTTGTCGAACAGGTAGTGATTCACCAGCCCTTCAAGCAGCTCCTGATGACCGCTGTGGTGCTGCGGCGCCAGCTGGTGCTGTTCAGCATATTTCGCCAGTTCCTGCAGCGACATTTGTCCCTTGAGGATCTGCTGACCCAGCTCGCCATTCCACCCCGCGTAGCGTTTTGCTACACGCTTATCCAGCTCACCGCCTTCAACCATGCGAGCCGCGACTTTCAGCGACAGCGCCATGGTGTCCATTGCGCCGATATGACCGTAGAACAGGTCATATTTATCAGTGCTCTGACGGCGGACTTTGGCATCAAAGTTCATGCCACCGGTGGTGAAGCCGCCCGCTTTGAGGATTTCATACATCACCAGCGCATTTTCTTCCACACTGTTCGGGAACTGGTCAGTATCCCAGCCCAGCTGCGGGTCGCCACGGTTAGCATCCACGGAACCAAACAGGCCCAGAGCAATCGCAGTCGCAATTTCGTGGTGGAAAGAGTGACCCGCCAGCGTCGCATGGTTAGCCTCAATATTCAGTTTGATCTCTTTTTCCAAGCCGAACTGTTTTAGGAAGCCGTAAACCGTGGAGGCATCGTAGTCGTACTGGTGCTTGGTCGGCTCCTGCGGTTTTGGTTCAATCAGCAGCGTACCCTGGAAGCCGATTTTATGTTTATGCTCAACCACCATCTGCATGAAGCGGCCAATCTGCTCACGCTCCTGACGCAGGTCAGTGTTCAACAGGGTTTCATAACCTTCACGCCCGCCCCACAGCACATAGTTCTCACCACCCAGCTTGTGGGTTGCATTCATGGCGGTGAACACCTGAGTGGCCGCCATGCTGAACACTTCAGGGTCCGGGTTGGTCGCAGCACCTGCGCCGTAGCGCGGGTTGGTGAAGCAGTTTGCGGTTCCCCACAGCAGCTTCACACCGCTCTGCTGCTGTTTTTCTGCCAGCACATCGACCATCTGGGCAAAGTTATTCAGATACTCTTTCAGGTTTGCGCCTTCTGGAGAAACATCGACATCGTGGAAGCAGTAGTACGGCACGTTCAGCTTGTGGAAGAATTCAAACGCGACGTCAGCCTTACGTTTCGCCCGTTCAATAGCTTCACCAGGCTGCTGCCACGGGCGGTCAAATGAGCCGACCCCGAACATGTCAGCACCATTCCAGCAGAAGGTATGCCAGTAACAGGCGGCAAACCGCAGATGGTCTTCCATACGTTTACCCAGTACCAGTTCATCCGGATTGTAGTGGCGAAAGGCGAGCGGGTTTTCGGTTTTTGGACCTTCGAAACGAACCTTTTCCAGTTGATCAAAATAAGCTTGCATTATGAACTCCATAATCTGATACGCGGCGAGGAATACTTTGTGTATTCATACTGAATACTGAATCGCCGTTACTCAATTACGTTATTTCACACTGCTATTAAGAGAATCCGCAAATGTGCGCTGGCTCGCAAAACAAAATGACGTCCTCTTCTTTTTTGTTCGCAAGTTTTGCATTTAACAAATGCAAAAGCAGATCGCGGTCATAAATTAGAAATTAAACGAAATATCATAATGGCAAGATAAAAATCTGTAATTGCCAGACGCTATATACATGTTAAGAATTTGCTGCGTGTTAAGCTATTTTTGTTTCTTTTATACCCAAAATAATTCGAGTTACAGAAAGGCAGTAAGGAAGTGACAAATTCGTCTGGAACGAATTTGACCAGCCAAAGTCTGGCCTCCGGTGAGGGACATGAATGTCCCTCATTAATCCCCAAGAGTTTACTCTAGTAAGTAACTGGGGTGAGCGAGCGTAGCCAACACACCTGCAACTTAAAGTATGACGGGTAGATCGCCAATCTCATCACCTATCCCTACAGAAGGCATTACGATTATGAAGATAAAGAACCTTTGCCTCACACTCTGCGCATCGCTTTTCCTGACCAGCATGGCAAGCAGCGCCAAAGAAGTTAAGATCGGCATGGCTATTGACGATCTCCGTCTTGAACGCTGGCAGAAAGACCGCGATATCTTTGTGAATAAAGCCGAACAGCTGGGCGCAAAAGTCTTTGTGCAGTCAGCAAATGGCAACGAAGAGACGCAAATGTCGCAGATTGAAAATATGATCAATCGCGGTGTCGATGTCCTTGTTATTATTCCTTATAACGGCCAAGTACTTAGCAACGTAATTAAAGAAGCCAAGCAAGAAGGCATTAAGGTATTAGCCTATGATCGCATGATTAATAACGCTGATATCGATTTCTACATCTCTTTCGATAACGAAAAAGTCGGTGAAATGCAGGCACAAAGCCTCGTCAACCAAGTTCCCCAAGGGAATTATTTTCTGATGGGTGGCTCGCCGGTTGATAATAATGCCAAACTGTTCCGCGCCGGCCAGATGAAAGTATTAAAACCCTATATTGATGATGGGAAAATTAAAGTTGTAGGCGATCAATGGGCTGACGGATGGCTGCCGGAAAATGCGTTGAAGATTATGGAAAATGCGCTGACTGCCAACAATAACAAGGTTGACGCCGTTGTCGCCTCAAACGACGCCACCGCAGGTGGTGCTATTCAAGCGCTGAGCGCACAGGGTCTAGCTGGTAAAGTCGCTATTTCCGGTCAGGATGCCGATCTCGCCGGCATCAAACGTATTATGAACGGTACACAGACCATGACCGTGTATAAGCCAATCACGCTGCTGGCAAACAGCGCTGCAGAGATAGCGGTAGAGTTGGGCAACGGCCAACAACCGAAGGCTGATGCCACGCTGAATAATGGCTTAAAAGACGTCCCATCCCGCCTGCTTACTCCAATTGAAGTGAATAAAACCAATATCGACGAGACCGTCGTGAAAGATGGTTTCCATAAGAAAAGCGAACTCTAAATGGCATGCCCCAGCCCAGCGCTGGGGCGGCTTGGCTACATTCCATCATCACCGCCAAGCAAACGTGGAGCATAAACACTTATGCCGTATTTACTTGAAATGAAGAACATTACCAAAGCCTTCGGGGTGGTTAAGGCCATCGATAATGTCAGCCTGAGATTAAACCCAGGCGAGGTCGTTTCCTTGTGTGGCGAAAATGGCTCTGGCAAATCGACCTTAATGAAGGTGCTGTGCGGTATTTATCCTTATGGCAGCTATGAAGGAGAGATTATTTTTGCCGGAGAGACACTCCATCCAACCCATATTCGCGATACCGAACGTAAAGGCATTGCCATTATTCATCAGGAACTGGCGCTGGTTAAATACCTGACCGTGCTGGAAAATATTTTTCTCGGTGCGGAAATAAGCCGCCATGGCGTGCTCGATTATGACACCATGACGCTGCGCTGCGAGAAGCTACTCGCCCAGGTCAATCTGGCCATTTCTCCGGATACCCGCGTCGGTGATTTGGGGCTCGGCCAGCAGCAGCTCGTTGAGATCGCCAAAGCGCTGAACAAACAAGTGAGGCTACTGATCCTTGATGAACCAACGGCCTCGCTGACCGAACAAGAGACCGCGGTGCTGCTGGATATCATTCGTGACCTGCAAAACCACGGTATCGCCTGCGTTTATATCTCGCACAAACTAAATGAAGTGAAGGCCATTTCCGACACCATCTGCGTCATCCGCGACGGCCAGCATATTGGCACCCGCGATGCCAGCAGCATGACTGAGGACGACATCATCACCATGATGGTCGGGCGCGAACTCACCGCCCTTTATCCCAACGACCCCCACGCGGCGGGAGAAGAGATCCTACGCGTGGAAAACCTCACGGCGTGGCATCCGGTTAACCGCCATATCAAGCGCGTTAACAATATTTCATTTAGCCTCAAACGTGGGGAAATACTCGGTATCGCCGGGCTTGTCGGCGCCGGACGTACCGAGGCGGTACAGTGCCTGTTTGGCGTCTGGCGTGGGCGCTGGGAAGGCAAAATCTACGTTGACGGCATGCCGGTTGATATCCGCAACTGCCAGCAGGCAATTGCCCACGGCATCGCGATGGTGCCGGAAGATCGCAAAAAAGACGGCATCGTACCGGTGATGGCGGTTGGCAAAAACATCACCCTTGCCGCACTTAGCGATTTCAGCGGTGCGTTAAGCAGCCTCGATGACGCCAAAGAACAGCAGTGTATTTTGCAGTCAATCCAGCGCCTGAAGGTCAAAACCTCGTCACCTGACCTAGCGATTGGACGCCTGAGCGGCGGCAATCAACAGAAAGCGATTCTGGCGCGCTGCCTGCTTTTGAACCCGCGCATTCTGATCCTCGACGAACCCACCCGCGGCATCGATATCGGCGCAAAATATGAAATCTATAAACTTATCAATCAGCTAGTACAACAAGGGATTGCCGTCATCGTCATCTCTTCCGAATTACCCGAAGTACTGGGTCTGAGTGACCGGGTACTGGTGATGCACGAAGGAAAACTCAAAGCCGACCTGGTGAACCATAACCTGACCCAGGAACAAGTGATGGAAGCCGCCTTAAGGAGCGAACGCCATGTCGAAAAACAATCCATCTGAACTCAATCTGGCAGCGGCGGCAACGACCTCATCGTTGCGGCTAAAATCGCTCAATCTTCAAGTCTTCGTCATGATCGCCGCGATTGTGGTGATTATGCTGTTCTTTACCTGGACCACTGATGGTGCGTATTTAAGTGCGCGTAACGTCTCTAACCTGCTACGCCAAACCGCGATTACCGGCATCCTAGCGGTGGGGATGGTATTCGTCATTATCTCCGCTGAAATCGATCTCTCCGTCGGCTCGATGATGGGTCTGCTGGGCGGAGCGGCGGCGATTTTTGACGTCTGGCTCGGCTGGCCGTTGCCATTAACCATCATCGTCACGCTGGCAATGGGTCTGCTGCTCGGCGCATGGAACGGGTGGTGGGTAGCCTATCGTAAAGTCCCTTCGTTTATCGTCACCCTCGCCGGGATGCTCGCCTTTCGCGGCATCCTGATTGGTATCACCAACGGCACGACGGTCTCACCAACCAGCGCTGCTATGTCGCAAATTGGCCAGAGCTACCTGCCGGACGGTATTGGCTTTACTTTCGGGGCCATCGGACTGATGGCCTTTGTTGCCTGGCAGTGGCGAGGACGGATGCGCCGCCAGTCGCTGGGGCTGACTACAGCACCTTCCACCGGGATGGTAGGTCGCCAGTCGCTGACGGCCATTATTGTTCTGGGCGCAATCTGGCTGCTCAACGACTACCGCGGGGTACCAACGCCGGTGCTGCTGCTAACGCTGCTGATGCTAGCGGGAATGTTTATGGCCATGCGCACCGCCTTCGGGCGACGCATCTACGCCATCGGCGGGAATATTGAAGCAGCGCGTCTGTCAGGTATTAACGTGGAGCGCAATAAGCTGGCGGTGTTCGCGATTAACGGCCTGATGGTAGCGATTGCCGGACTGATTCTCAGCTCACGATTAGGCGCAGGCTCACCTTCTGCAGGGAACATAGCTGAACTGGATGCGATTGCCGCATGCGTCATTGGTGGCACCAGCCTCGCGGGCGGCGTCGGGAGCGTGGCAGGCGCCGTGATGGGCGCATTTATTATGGCCTCTCTTGATAACGGAATGAGTATGATGGACGTCCCGACTTTCTGGCAATATATCGTCAAAGGTGCGATTTTATTGCTTGCCGTCTGGATGGACTCCGCCACCAAACGACGTGCGTAGTTGCCTAGCCGTGGTGCTGCCATAGCGTCTGTGGCAGCGCCCCTCATGATTCACGAGGAACCCTGAACCATGTATGGAAAACGTCATCGTGTGACGCTGTTATTCAACGCCAATAAAGCTTTCGACCGTCAGGTAGTTGAGGGCGTGGGCGAGTACTTACAGGCGTCGCAGTCAGAGTGGGATATCTTCATTGAGGAAGATTTTCGCGCGCGTATTGAAAACATTAAAGAGTGGCTCGGTGATGGCGTTATCGCCGACTACGACGACCCCACCATCGAAGCACTCCTCGCCGATGTCGGCGTGCCGATCGTTGGCGTAGGTGGCTCTTACCACCGCCAAGAGCAATATCCCCCCGTCCACTACATTGCGACCGATAACTATGCGCTGGTTGAAAGCGCATTTTTGCATTTGAAGGAAAAAGGGGTGCATCGTTTCGCGTTCTACGGCCTGCCTACCGCCAGCGGTAAACGCTGGGCCGAGGAGCGCGAATACGCGTTTAGCCAGATTGTGGCGAAAGAGAAATACCGTGGCGTGATTTACCAAGGTCAGGAAACCGCTCCGGAAAACTGGCAGCATGCCCAGAATAGGCTGGCGGACTGGCTGCAAACGCTGCCGCCGCAAACCGGCATTATCGCCGTCACCGATTCGCGCGCTCGCCACATTTTGCAGGCCTGTGAACATCTGCATATCCCGGTGCCAGAAAAACTCTGCGTTATCGGGATCGACAACGAAGAGCTGACGCGCTACCTCTCCCGCGTTGCGCTTTCTTCAGTGGCGCAAGGCGCACGACAAATGGGCTATCAGGCGGCCAAACTGATGCAGCGCCTGCTCGATAACGAGGTTCTGCCGTTACAGCGCGTATTGGTTCCGCCTATGAGAGTGATGGAGCGTCGCTCAACGGACTATCGTTCATTGAACGATCCGGCCGTGATTCAAGCTATGCACTATATCCGCAATAATGCCTGTAAGGGCATTAAGGTCGAACAGGTGCTCGATTCCGTGGGCATCTCCCGTTCTAACCTTGAAAAACGCTTTAAAGAAGAGGTCGGCGAGACCATTCACGCGGTGATCCATAGTGAGAAGCTGGAAAAAGCACGCAGCCTGCTGGTTTCAACCTCTCTGTCTATAAACGAAATTTCACAGATGTGTGGCTACCCATCATTACAGTATTTCTATTCTGTCTTTAAGAAAGAGTACGACACCACGCCGAAGGAATACCGCGAGAAGCACAGTGAAGCGCTGATCCCAACCTAGCTCCGCGAGCAAACAAAAAGGCCTTCCATTTCTGGAAGGCCTTTTTTAATCCTCAGCTTCGATTACATATGTGCTGCAATCAGGCGCTGGTTATCTTGGTACATTGCGAACAGGTAATCGTTGTAGCTTGAACCCTTAGTTGAGTACCCTTTCAGCTTATGAATCATCGCCGTTGCGGTGACTTCCTGATCCGTCTTACGCAACTGTGCGCGTGATTTACGGAACGAGGCATAAGCCGGATGAGTATTCAGGTTTCTCGCATACGCCTGAACGGACTCTTTTACCGAGTCGAACTTGGAGTAGCCATTCGCTGAACCGTTGCCACAACCCTTACCGCATTTCATGCCGAACAGGTTGTTATTGCTACGCGCCAGTTTAGAGGTACCCCAACCACTTTCCGCTGCTGCCATGGTTGCTACCATGCTGCCCGGGATAATATCCACGCGCTCAAGCAGGGAATTCCACGGCACCTTACGGGTGTTACCGTTCCAGCTAACTTTGTAGCGAGCCGCAATGTCTTTCAGACGCGCGCGCTCAGACGGCGACCAACGGCCTTCGTACTGTTTGGAAACCAACCAGTTACGATCCGCCGTGATGGCAGCATTTTGACTTGTAATATAAGGCATTACCGTCCGGAGAAACGCTCTTTTCCTTGGGGTTCCGGAAGGGTATTTTCGCAAATCAGGAAGTGAACTGCTCTTTACACTATTGCGAGAATACTCTTGTTTACTGCTGGCCTTTTTAATACTTGTCTTTGTTACCGAGGCTTTTTGATGCTTTGTTACCGTGTGTGTTTTTGCGAACACCCCACCTGAAAATGTGCAGATGAGTAACATTAGTATCGCGGCCCCATATCGTCGAATGGGTGTCGATATCATTAGGTCTCCTGGTCGGATGCAATCATTCCAACGCCTTCTTATTTCATAAAATTGAGAGCTGAATCTCAAATTATAGCAAAAATAGCCCGGAAACGCACGTACAAGAAATAGTCCGATTCCGAAACGACCTCACGGACGCGATTCAGCATATGACAATTTGCATGGGCAAAATGCCGGGCAGCTCTCATTTTAGTTCATTTTTTGACCTTCATCACTCAGCCCTTTCTCTCCTCCTATTGCAAGGATGAGCCCAGCGCGAATCGCGGCTGGCACACTAGTGAAAAACCTTCAGGCACAGGATATTGGAATGAAACTCGCCGCTATCATACCGTTACTGTTCCCCGCCCTCGCCGGTGCAGCAAGCTGGACGATGGATGACTTTCCTGCATTTTCCGCCGACGGGACGGGAAAATTCAGTAGCCAGAAAACGCTCACGAAGGGTACTCGCCCGCTGAGACTGAATCTTGACCAACAGTGCTGGCAGCCCGCTTCCGCTGTCCGTCTCAATCAGATGCTCTCTTTGGAACCCTGTCAGGGAGAGGCACCCAATTGGCGCCTATTCCGCGATGGCGACTACACGCTGGAGCTAGATACCCGCTCCGGCACGCCCACGCTGATGATTGCCGTCAAGAGCGCCGCCGACAGCCGCGCAGCTCAGGTCAAGATTCGCCAGTGCCCGCGTTGGGATGGCAAACCGCTCACGCTGGATGTGGCGAAAACCTTTGCCGAAGGCAGCACCGTCCGCGATTTCTACAGCGGGCAAGAGGCGGTGGTCAAGCAAGGGAAAATCACGTTCCAACCTGCCGAGGATAGCAATGGTTTATTGCTATTAGAGCGCGCCGACGTTGCCGAGCGCGCGCCCTTTAGTTGGCATAACGCCACGGTCTACTTCGTGCTGACCGACCGCTTTGTCAACGGCGATACCAGCAACGACAACAGCTATGGCCGTCACAAGGACGGTATGCAAGAAATTGGTACCTTCCACGGAGGCGATCTCAAAGGGCTCACCAGCAAGCTCGACTATCTCAAACAACTGGGCGTTAACGCGCTGTGGATAAGCTCGCCGTTGGAACAGATCCGCGGCTGGGTTGGCGGCGGCACCAAAGGTGATTTTCCGCATTATGCATACCACGGTTATTACACCCAAGACTGGACCACGCTCGATGCCAATATGGGTACCGAGGACGATCTGCGCGCACTGGTCGATGGCGCTCACCAGCGGGGCATCCGCATCCTGTTTGATGTCGTTATGAATCACACCGGGTACGCTACGCTGGCGGACATGCAGCAATATCAATTCGGCGCGCTGTACCTCCAAGGTGATGAAATAACAAAAACGCTAGGTCAGCACTGGACCGACTGGAAACCAGGCCCGGGGCAAAGCTGGCACAGCTTTAACGACTACATCAATTTCAGCGACAAAGCCGGTTGGGAAAAGTGGTGGGGTAAAGCTTGGATCCGCACCGACATTGGTGATTACGACAATCCGGGATTTGACGATCTGACCATGTCGCTGGCGTTCCTTCCCGATTTGAAAACCGAATCCACCACGCCGAGCGGGCTGCCGAACTTCTATCGTCACAAACCGGACACCCATGCAAAAGCTATCGACGGCTACACGCCGCGCGACTACCTCACCCACTGGCTCAGCCAATGGGTACGCGATTACGGTATTGATGGCTTCCGCGTCGATACAGCCAAACATGTAGAAATGGCAGGATGGCAGCAGCTAAAAACACAGTCCATTGATGCGCTGGCCGCATGGAAAAAAGCCAATCCGCAAAAAGCACTGGATGATGCGCCGTTCTGGATGACCGGCGAAGCCTGGGGCCATGGCGTCATGGAAAGCGATTACTACCGCCATGGTTTTGACGCCATGATCAACTTCGATTATCAGGAGCAAGCGGCAAAAGCCGTAGGCTGTCTGGCCGATATCGACCAGACCTGGCAGCAAATGGCCGATAAACTGCAAAGTTTTAACGTCCTGAGCTATCTGTCATCCCACGACACCCGCCTGTTCCGGGAGAAGGGCAATAACGCCGCTGAATTGTTGTTGCTGGCACCTGGCGCGATACAGATTTTTTACGGTGATGAATCTAACAGGCCCTTTGGCCCGACGGGCTCCGACCCATTGCAGGGCACGCGTTCACAGATGAACTGGCAGGATATCGAGGGCCAATCTGCGGCGACTGTCGCCCACTGGCAAAAACTGGGGCAATTCCGCGCGCGCCACCCGGCCATTGGCAGCGGTAAACAAACGACGCTCTCACTCCCCGAAGGCTACGGTTTTGTCCGTGAAACTGAGCAGGACAAAGTGATGGTGGTATGGGCAGGTAACCCCTGATTTATCCTTCATCCGGTCTGCGCCTTAGGCGCAGGCTTTTTTAGAACAAAAAACTACCCAATAGCAAATATCACGCGTTATCCGCTAAAGAACGTTTCCGTAGGGCATTTGCACCACATCGTGAGTGGCGTTATCGTTACCGACCTCACAGAACAAGCAATAGAAAATCAGCTATGACATTTTCACTTTTCGGCGACAAGTTCACCCGCCATACAGGCATTGCCCGCCTGATGGAAGACCTCAACGACGGTTTACGCACTCCCGGCGCCATCATGCTCGGCGGCGGTAACCCGGCGCAGATCCCTGAGATGAATGCTTACTTTAAGGATCTACTGGCGGAGATGCTGGAAAGCGGCAAACTCTCTGAAGCGCTTTGCAATTATGATGGCCCTCAGGGAAAGAACGACCTGCTGGTTGCCTTGGCCGATATGCTGCGTAATGAATTAGGTTGGGAGATTAGCGCACAGAATATTGCACTGACAAATGGCAGCCAAAGCGCATTTTTCTACTTGTTTAATCTGTTTGCCGGTCGTCGCGCAGATGGCACCACCCGCAAGGTGCTTTTCCCTCTGACGCCCGAGTACATTGGCTACGCCGATTCGGGCCTCGAAGACGATCTCTTTGTTTCAACTCGTCCCCATATTGAATTACTTCCTGATGGGCAGTTTAAATACCACGTCGATTTCGACAACCTGCCCATTGGCAAAGACACTGGCATGATTTGCGTCTCACGCCCAACCAACCCAACGGGTAACGTCATCACTGATGATGAAGTGAAACAGCTGGATAAATTAGCGGCCCAACACGGCGTGCCGCTGGTTATTGACAATGCCTACGGCGTTCCCTTCCCGGGCATTATCTTTAGCGAAGCCACGCCGCTGTGGAATCCCAACACCGTGCTGTGCATGAGTTTGTCCAAGCTTGGCCTACCGGGCAGCCGCTGCGGGATTATTATCGCCAGCGAGAAGGTTATTACCGCTATCAGTAATATGAACGGCATTATTAGTCTCGCCCCTGGCGGCGTTGGGCCGGCGATCATGTGCGAAATGATCAAACGCCAAGACCTGCTGCGCCTATCTGAAACGGTTATCAAACCGTTCTACTATCAGCGCGTACAGGAAACTATCGCCACCATTCGTCGCTATCTGCCGGAAGAGCGCTGCCTCATTCATAAGCCGGAAGGGGCGATTTTCCTGTGGCTGTGGTTTAAAGATCTGCCGATTACCACCGAGGAGCTGTATCAGCGCCTTAAAAAACGCGGCGTTCTGATGGTGCCTGGCGATTTATTCTTCCCGGGCCTGTCTGAACCTTGGGAACATACCCATCAATGTATGCGTATGAACTATGTTCCTGAGCCAGAAAAAATAGAAGCCGGGGTGAAAATTCTCGCCGAAGAAATTGAAATAGCTTGGCGCGACAAGATTTAATATACGATATATCAGCTCTCAATTATGGGGGCTGATATTTTCTGTGATCTTGGTTGTTATTTAAAAAAGAGAAAGTGTAAACTTCGCGGCATCCACCCGCTCGGATTAGTCCCAATTTATTACCTCATTTAATCCCTACTAAATAACCACCCCTAATATT
Source organism: Kluyvera sp. STS39-E (assembly GCF_040932435.1). Classification (NCBI taxonomy): domain Bacteria; kingdom Pseudomonadati; phylum Pseudomonadota; class Gammaproteobacteria; order Enterobacterales; family Enterobacteriaceae; genus Kluyvera; species Kluyvera sp. STS39-E. Next base: position 239,957 of record NZ_JBFQGA010000005.1, read on the forward strand.
TACCCCGGCTTACTATGTTAAAAATGAAGTAACGGCATGTTTCATAAAGGCATATTATTTTACATAGCAGACTTTGTTTATGCTTAAGTTAAATCTTATTTCTAAGCCTTTCGTATGAAAAAAAACGCCCCGTGCAAGGCTTATTTTTCTTCTTACACTGACTAATACGCACTCGGCGTTTTCACTGGTGGAGAAGAATCATGACTTCTAATAACGTTAGCCGCTTAAGCATTATTGCCGTGGCGGTACTGATTGCATTCTCACTCTCTGCCTGTAGCGGTAGCGGCGGAGGCTCTCATTCAACGGCTAAAAATGGCTCTACGCAGGGCGGTGGCTCCGGCGGCGGCACCGGTGGTGGCGGTGGCGGTACTGGCGGTGGTGGCACTGGCGGCGGCACAACCACCAGCAATGCCGGAAATAACATTCTTGGTGATGCTGGCGAAGCCGTATCCGGCGTAGGTGATACGCTGGGCGGCCTTGGTAGCCAACTGGCAACCACCACCGGCAACAACCCGGTCACTTCAACTATTTCAACCACCGTGAGCGGCGTGGGTAACGCCGTCGATACGCTGGGAACTGGCGTCACTAACGGTGTCGGTAACTCTTCCAATGCCAACGGCGTAGGGACAACTCTGCAGGGGACAACCAGCACCGTCACCGTATTGGGCAATACCGTGTCCAGCGTAGGTAACGGTCTGTCCACCAGCACTGCGGGAACGCCGGTTGGCGGGGTAACGGGTGTTGTGGGCAATGTCGTCAATAGCGCAGGACAGATTGTTAGCGGCACCGGCACCGGATTGACCAGCACCCTGCAAAGTCCGGGCGTCACCGCAGCAACGACGGGCGTCACCTCCGTGGTCAATAACACGCTTGGCGGCGTACAGGGCGTAACGCAAGGCGTAGGCACCGCCACCGGCTTAGGTACTCCGGTCAACGGCTTGCTGACCCAAGTGGGTACGTCAGTCAGTGGTATTGGCAATCAGGTTGGCACGAGCAACCCAACGCTGGGCGGCGTCGGTCAGGTGGTCTCAAGCGTGGGTAACATCGTTACTGATGCGGGCGGTCTGGTGAAACCGACCGGCACACAAACAGGTAGCGGCGGTCTGCTGGCAAGTAATGGCCTTGGCTCAACGCTGACCAATACCGTGGGTTCACTGACGGGCAGCCTTAATGTCAGTACTTCCACCAGTGCCAGTGCCAGCGGTAGCGCATCGAGCGGCTCTACAACAACAACGCCTGTTGGTGGATTATCAGGTTTGCTCGGTGGGTTAACTGGTAAAAAATAAGCTATATATACTCTACAGGTTTCGAATTGTAGCACGATAAATACTTTATTCATGTTTTCCGTGCCCCCGCAATGGGGGCACGTTTTTCAGCAAAAAAAAACAATAACTATCCTTGCACAATATAAAACACAAGGAATGCGTCATGAAAACTACCCTGGTTTATGCGCTATCGGGGGTCGTTCTGCTTAATATGGCAAGAGCCGACACATTACCCGCGTTAATTGACCCTAATAACCCTGCCAAGGCGGAACATAACAGTACTCCGCAAACTCCGCCTGCTGCTGCCCCAAGTTTAACCGTCAGCGTTCCCAAAAATAAATTTACGCCCGAAACGCTGATAAAAGTCGATCATGTTCAATTTATTGGCGGCACGGTTTACCCATTAAAAGAGTTATTAAGCCCTTTTGCTCCTTATGCCCATAAACAGGTACCGTTAAAAACGATTATCGGCATCGTTAACGATATTACTTTACGCTATCGCGCTGATGGCTACCCACTCTCTTACGCTTGGCTGCCGGATAACAATTTCCAAGACGGTACGGTCAAGATTGTGCTGGTTGAAGGCTACGTCGCCCACAGCGATATCCAGAGTAACAACCCGAATATTGCGGAACGTTTAAAACGTCTAGCCGCCAAAATCATGGCGGAGAAACCGCTCACCCAGGCAACCTTTGATCGCTATACCCAGTTGATGACCCGGACGCCTGGTGTGACCGTCGATGCCAACGCCCAGCTGCCGCAAAATATTTATGGCGCAGCGGCCATGCAGGCCACCAGCATCCAGCCGCACATCTGGGATATCTCATCGACGCTCGATACCCGCCGTGACCAGAATATGGCTTTCGTCAACGGCTCACTGAGCAACCTCACCAGCTATGGCGATCAGCTTGGCATCGCGACCCTTATCCCGCTGGATAGCTCGACGCGAAAATCTTACCTCGGGATGAACTACCAACAGTTCTTGAGCGATGAAGGGTTGATGATGCAGCTAAAAGGCAGTTTTTATCGCGATAACCCGCGCGACTACTCGCGCCTGCTCACCTTCACCGACGGTTATCTCGATTCTCGCCAGAAAACAACCCAGTACAACGGCGGCGCAACCTTCAGCTATCCGGTGGTCTTAACCGGCAAACGGCAATTTAATATTAACGGCGGGCTGGATTACACCGACAGGCGTAATGAGAACAACATCCGCGCCATTTTGAATGATGAAGCGTTGGGGGACGCGACGCAAAAAACGCATGTGCGATACCCTGCGCTTGAGTTCGGGATGAACGGCTTCCAAGCCTTTGAGCGTGCCAGCATCAACGGCAAACTCACACTGCGTCAGGGCGTCAATGCGGGTTCCCTAGCCGATGCCGCGCCACGACAAGGCAACGATTTATCGTTCACGCTGTGGAAAAGCAATATTGACGCAGCCTGGATGGTCACGGACACCTGGCGCCTTTCGACATCGTTGGAGGGCGATTGGTCGGATAACGATCTCCCTGAACCGGAACGGGTGAGCTTCGGTGCCCAGCGTTATGGTCGCGGCTATCAGGACGGCGAGGCCAGCGGCGATTACGGCTACGGCGGGCAAGTTGAACTGCGCTACCTGCATCAGCGCAAAGAGAGTACCTGGGTTGCTACCGTTCAACCTTACGTATTGGCTGATACCGCTCAGACGTGGTTCAACTCTCCAGGTCTGCCACATCAACGTCTTGCATCGGTCGCCACGGGCATCATGTTTGGCGATAACAAGCACTACAGCCTAACGGTCGAGGCGGCGCGTCCGGTCGGCGATCTTCCCACCGATAGCCACAAGCGCGACTGGCGTTATAGCCTGACGTTAAGCTGGAACTTCAATAACCTACATTAACCTCGGCATGCCTCCCTGCCCAACATCAACACAGGATAGCGCCTGCGTTGGGCAGGCGGCCACGCAGGCAGGGCCATCCTCGCGGTGACGACACAAATCACACTTGATAGCCTGCGAACGCGATTGCTGCACCGACACCGTCATCGCGCCAAACGGACACGCCAGCATGCAGCTTTTACACCCAATACAGCGCGACTGCTCAACACGAACATAGCCTCCTTCTTGACTAATAGCGCCGGTCGGACAGACGTTAGCACATGGAGCGTCTTCACAATGATGGCAGGTAACCGCCGTCGAAAAAGTATCGCCCTTCACCACTCGAATACGGGGAACAAAGGCATCCCGCGAGACGCTAGCACATGCCTGCTGCGCCTGGTGAGCAACAACGCAGGCCACCTCACAGGTACGGCAACCAATACATTTCATGGAATCAGCGACAATAAACGGGTTCATTCCCCACTCCGTTGTAGGCGGTAAACCCTAAGAGTGCCAGAGCAGATCAAGACCCTGCTTTGATCAGGCATATGTGATGGTCATGTTTTGTTAAATGTCAGAAGCCATTGAGTCATTTGCCTCAGGCTGAATTGATATGTTCTTTGCAATAGCGTCGTTTCCACGCCGCTGGCGTCAGGCCGGTATGCTTGCGGAAAATTTGCCGGAAATAGCCCACATCGGCGAATCCACACTGCTCTGCGACCTCTTTTAACGAACTCGCATGATTGCTCAATAACTTCTCGGCAGCCCGCACCCGCTGGCGGTGAATAGCCTCGGTCAAGGTTAGTTGAAAGACACGGCGGTAGACTCGGCCGAGATAGTCGGCATTACAGTGCAGCTCTTTCGCCAGCATCGATGTCGATAGCGGCAGGTGATAGCGGGTATGAATCACCTGCTGCGCCCGCCACGCCAGCGCAGTACCGCCTTCATCTTTTGGTTCCTCGCTTTGCGCTGCCAGTGAAATTTGCTGCAAGATCAGCAATAAAATAAATTCCAGCGAAGCGTTACGCTGAAGTTTCTCCTGCTCATGAAGAAACTGGCGGAACAGCGAGATCAGATATTGCGGGTCATGTAACGTCGTTTGTTGGGGAATAGCAAGCTGGGTTAATAAAGGGTGTTGTCGTGCTGGCGTATTCACTTCAAAATGCAGCCAGTAAAATTTCAGGTCAATGGGGAAATCCTCAACCCCCACGTGTTCTCGGCCAGGCCAAAGCAGTAGACTTTCCCCCGCGCGCACCTGAAAAATATGCTCTTCTTCCTGAATCGTTAATGTTCCTTTTTCAACAAAAATAATCTCCCACGAGCGCAGTCGACGTGCAGGATGGCGCCCCACGCCCCGGGAAATAAATAATCCGCCGTTCTGTACCTTAATCGGAAGCGCTATGGATAGATCGAGCATAAATATTAAATATCCCGCTCATTGATGAGCAATTAATCTCATTTCTCTTTGATTATTAATGAATAAATAACTTTCCGCTCGATCGCCATCACACTTTTCTCATCAGGTCGGAATTGTCATCTTTTTATACTTCTTTGTGACCTTGTTGGTCCACGTTTTCTAGGCAAAATTAAACAGGTCATGACATTACAAAAATAACCCTACTGAAAAGAGCCATCTCCACCTTGTGAGGAGCATCCCATGACCGCTACACCCATAACCACCAGCGAAACTGTGCCGGGTTCACTGGACGATAAGTTATCGATTCGGGAAAAAATCGGCTACGGCCTCGGCGACGCGGGCGGTACCGTAATTACCTGCCTGATTATGAATTTCCTGACTTTTTTCTATACCGATGTCTTCGGGCTCACGCCCGCGTTGGTTGGCACGATGTTCCTCGCGTTACGCGTTTTTGACGCCATTTCCGATCCCATCATGGGCGTGCTAGCCGACCGCACGCAAAGCCGTTGGGGGCGCTTTCGCCCATGGCAGCTGTGGATTGCCGTACCCATCGCCATCATCGGCGTGCTGACCTTTACCGTTCCCGACGCCAGCATGGGCGTCAAGATAGCCTGGGCATTTGGTACCTATCTGCTGCTCTCGGTCAGCTACACCGCCATTAACGTCCCTTACTGCGCCCTCATCAACACCATGACCACGCGCCATAGCGAGGTTATCTCCTGTCAGTCATGGCGCTTTGTGCTGTGCGGCGTGGCCGGATTTTTGGTCTCCGTTGGCCTGCCGTGGCTGGTTAAAGCGCTCGGCCAAGGTAACACCGCACAGGGCTATCAATACGGTGTGGGCGTTTTGTGCGCCATCGCCGCGGTGATGTTCCTATGCTGCTTCTTCTGGGTTCGCGAACGCGTATCGCTGGATATGATGGGGAAATTTACCCTCCGCGAGCACATTTCCGGGCTGCGTAAGAACGACCAGCTACTGCTGATGCTGGTGATGTCATTCCTGCTGATCAACGTCTTTAACATCCGTGGCGGCGGCTACATGTACTTCATCACCTACGTGCTCGGCGGTTCGACCGGCTACACCTCGTTGTTCTTTACGATGGTGACCTTTGCCTCCATTTTTGGCTCAGTCATTATCAACCTGCTGTCGCGCCGCTTTGATACCGTCAAGCTCTACTACTACACCAATCTCGTACTGGCGCTCATCGCCGCGGCCATGTGGTTCTTGCCCTCCGGTCCAGACCACCAGACGCTATGGCTTATCGTCATCCTTAGCAACGGCATCATTCTGGGCTTTACCCTGCCGCTGCACTTCTCGCTGATGGCTTTCTCCGACGACTACGGCGAGTGGAAAACCGGCGTGCGCTCTTCCGGGATGAATTTCGCCTTTAACCTGTTCTTTATCAAGCTGGCCTGGGCCTCCAGCGCAGGCATCATCAGCTTGGTGTTTATCTATGTCGCCTACCAGCCGGGAGCGGGTAATCAAACACCGGCGTCGCTTGCCGGGATCTCCAGCATGGAAACCCTGCTCCCTGCGATCTTTCATCTTCTGCTGGCGCTCACCATTCGCGCCTGCAAGCTCAACAATCCTATGATGGCCCGCATTGCGACCGACCTGCGCGCCCGTCACGTTCAGTCCTAAGGAGTTTGTCATGCCCATTATGGAAGTCGATTTGCACACCCTAAAGGTGAATGATCCGTTTTTCGGTCAATATCAACAGTTGGTTCGCGACGTGGTTATCCCGTACCAATGGGATGCGCTCAATGACCGCGTCGATGATGCCGAACCCAGCCATGCGCTAGACAATTTCCGTATCGCCGCCGGCCTACAGGCGGGCGAATTCTACGGCATGGTTTTTCAAGATAGCGATGTGGCGAAATGGCTGGAGGCGGTTGCTTGGTCTTTGTGCCAAAAACCGGACGCCGAACTGGAAAAAACCGCCGACGAAGCCATTGAGCTGGTTGCCGCCGCCCAATGCGACGACGGCTATCTGAACACTTACTTTACGGTAAAAGCACCCGGCGAACGCTGGACCAACCTAGCCGAATGCCACGAACTTTACAGCGCGGGGCATATGATAGAAGCCGCAGTCGCCTATTATCAGGCTACCGGGAAACGCCGCCTACTGGACGTCGCTTGCCGCCTAGCTGACCATATCGACAGCGTATTTGGCCCACGTGAACAGCAGATACAGGGCTATGACGGCCATCCGGAAATCGAACTGGCGCTGATGCGCCTGTATGAAGTCACTCAGGAAAAACGTTACCTGCAGCTTGTGGAATACTTTGTTGAGCAGCGTGGCGCACAGCCGCACTTCTACGATATTGAATACCAAAAGCGAGGTGAAACCTCCCACTGGAACACCTACGGCCCGGCGTGGATGGTCAAGGACAAGCCCTACAGTCAAGCGCATCAGCCAATTGCTGAGCAGCAAACCGCTATCGGTCATGCGGTACGTTTTGTCTACCTGATGACCGGCGTGGCACACCTAGCGCGTCTGAGCCAGGACGAGAGCAAACGTCAGGACTGCCTGCGGCTATGGAACAACATGGCCCAGCGCCAGCTGTACATCACCGGCGGCATCGGCTCGCAGGGCAGCGGAGAAGCCTTCAGCAGCGACTACGACCTGCCAAACGATACGGTATATGCCGAAAGTTGTGCGTCCATTGGGCTGATGATGTTCGCCCGTCGCATGCTGGAAATGGAAGGCGACAGCCAATATGCCGACGTCATGGAACGTGCGCTGTATAACACGGTGCTCGGCGGCATGGCGCTGGATGGCAAACACTTCTTCTACGTGAACCCACTGGAAGTGCACCCAAAAACGCTGCAATTTAACCACATCTACGATCACGTTAAGCCTGTGCGCCAGCGTTGGTTCGGCTGCGCCTGCTGCCCGCCGAATATCGCCCGAGTGCTGACTTCCATTGGCCACTACCTCTACACGCCGCGTGAAGATGCGCTGTACGTGAATCTGTATATTGGCAACAGCGTGGAAGTACCGGTGGGTGAGCAGACGCTGCGTTTACGCGTCAGCGGTAACTATCCATGGCAGGATCAGGTCAAGATCGCCATTGATTCGCCGGATCCAATTAACCACACCTTGGCGCTGCGCCTGCCGGATTGGTGCCAGCAGCCCCACATCACACTAAACGGTCATGAAGTTGCGGGCACGGCGAAGAAAGGCTATCTGCATATCGCTCGCACCTGGGTTGAGGGCGATACCTTAACGCTGACGCTGCCAATGCCGGTACGCCGCGTTTACGGCAACCCGCTGGTACGCCACGTCGCTGGAAAAGTCGCCGTGCAGCGCGGGCCAATAGTGTATTGCTTGGAGCAGGCCGACAACGGCGAAGAGTTGCATAATTTGTGGTTGCCGGAAGGGGCTACGTTTAACGAGCTGGAAGGCAGCGGTATTTTTTCCCATAAGGTGCTTTTACAGGCGTCCGGTTTCAAACATTCAGCCACTCACCCGGAACGGCAATCGCTGTGGCATTACGATACGTCACCGGCTGCGCGCCAGCCGCACACGCTAACCTTTATCCCCTGGTTTAGCTGGGCAAATCGCGGGGAGGGAGAAATGCGTATTTGGGTTAACGAAGGCGAGTAGCAGACAACCGACTGTTTGTGCCATGTCTGCCTGATGGCGCTGCGCTTATCAGGCCCACGGGCGTGTGTCCGGTAGGCCGGATAAGGCGAAGCCGCCATCCGGCTATCTGCCCCATGCCATCTTCCGGAAACAAAAAAAGCAGAACGTGAACGTTCTGCTTTTTTTCGTGCTGGGGATGAATTACATCGCGGCGCGGAAAATCGCCATGATTTCGTCGTGTGTGGCTTGAATTGGGTTCGTGAAGCCGCAGGCATCTTTCAGCGCATTAGTCGCCAGTACCGGGATATCTTCTTCTTTCACGTTCAGATCGCGAAGACCGGCCGGAATGTTTACCTGACGCGCCAGTTTGCGGATGGCATCGATACAGGCCTGTGCACCCTGCTCATTGCTCATCGCCTTCACCTCAACGCCCATCGCCTGCGCACAGTCACGCAGACGCGCGGCAGCCACTTTGCTGTTGAAAACCTGTACGTGCGGCAGCAAAACCGCATTGCAGACGCCGTGCGGTAAATCGTAGAAGCCACCCAGCTGATGCGCCATGGCGTGAACATAGCCCAGTGAGGCGTTGTTGAACGCCATACCCGCCAAGAACTGCGCATAGGCCATCGCTTCACGCGCTGCGCTGTCGCCGCCGTTTTCAACCGCTGTTGGCAGATTTTCCACGATCATCGTCATCGCTTTTAGCGCACAGGCATCGGTGATTGGCGTCGCGGCAATAGAAACATAGGCTTCAATCGCATGCGTCAACGCATCCATCCCGGTCGCCGCCGTCAGTCCTTTCGGCATTCCTTCCATCAAAGAAGAGTCGTTGACGGACAGTACCGGGGTCACGTGCTTATCAACAATCGCCATTTTTATATGACGCGTGGCGTCGGTAATGATGCAAAAACGGGTCATTTCTGACGCCGTACCCGCCGTGGTGTTGATCGCAATCATCGGCAGCTGCGGTTTTGCAGAACGGTCAACGCCCTCATAATCGCGAATATCACCGCCGTTAGCCGCAACCAGCGCGATCCCTTTTGCACAGTCGTGCGGAGAACCGCCGCCCAAGGAAATGACGCAGTCGCAATCATTGGCGCGCAGCATTTTCAGACCGTCCTCAACGTTTACCGTCGTTGGGTTCGGATGTGTGCCATCAAAAACAACGCTCTGAATATCAAATTCATGAAGGCGTTTTTGAATATCATTCGCCACGCCCAGTTTGTTCAGCACGACATCGGTCACAATTAAGGCTCGACGATAGCCATATTCCTTCATGGTATTCATCGCGTCATTTAACGCGCCATTTCCGATAACATTCACTGATGGAATGAAAAAAGTTGATGCAGCCATGATAGTTCCTTTATTTAATAAGCAGGCCACGAGAGTAGAGGAATAGGCAACGCGAGAATATGATCGTCATTGCATTTTCGGTCTTCCAAAAAATAAAAAACACGCTAGGTTAATACTCCTAACGTGCTGATTATTAATTAATATGTTTTTGTGTAGAGTTTGATATATTTTCTAAATTAATTGTTAATTTTTATTATCCGGAAACAGCAACGCATCGCGCAATAAATGATCATTTCCACGACGGCGGGTGAAACCAATACGGTTGAAATATTCCAAAATCTGGATGGCTAATTTACGACCGACATTGAGTTTATCGCGAAAATCTGCTGCACAGGTGGAACCTTTTTCCAGATCGAGTTCACGAATCATACTGGCAAACGCCACAATACGATCGTTACGATAATAGCGGTCTTTCACAATGGCGGTGATCATCCCCTGCTGCGCAGCAAGGCGAAGCACCACGCGCATGGTATTTTCATCTGCGCCGGTTTGCGACGCCATATCCCGAACCCACCACGGCTCATCGCCAAATAGCGGCGCAGCCTTCAGCCAGATGGCCTGCTGCTCGTCGGTAAATCCGACTTTGTGATCCGGCAGATGCAGCCAACCGTGATGACTGGCAATAACGCCACTTTCACGCATCTGCTCAATTAACGTCAGTACCAGCGCTTCCTCTTCCATCGGCAGCGCGATACGGCGTAGACGCTCACGGCCCGGGCCGGGTTCGTCTTTATGCTGCTCGTGGTAAACCGCCAGCGCATCCAACAGTTTTCGCTGCCAGCGTGCCGCCAGCGGCGCATCCAGCAGGCTGTCGCTGGCCAGAATAAAACCGGGTTGTGCAATCAACTGTTGCAGCCCCTGCGGACTCAACTGCCGCGCCCAGCCGAACTCGCTGAGTTTCACCGCATCCCGAGAGAGATGAACGGCAAGCGCCTGAGCATCGTCTTTCGCCAGCGCCAGCGCGGCAATCCACGCCAGATACTCCGGCTTGCGTTTACCCCGGCGCGGCGAGTTCAGCGTCACCACGCGGGCGCCCGCAAGCGTCACTTTGGCGGAGATGTCACGCAGCACCAAGCGGTCGTTATCCGCCAGCCACAATGGGCTGTCGAGCACCAACTCCGCCAAGTTATTTTCCAGCAGCGAAACGCGCCCGGTAATATGGCTCGCCGCATGATGGATATGCAGCGGCTGCCATTGGCTCAGCGCGACGTGGCTTTGTAACTCGACAATGACCCGCTCGGATGGTGCAGGCGGCTCCAGCGATAGCAGCCAGTCGCCACGGTTAAGGGACTCTTTTTCCGCCGCGCCCACGATATTGAGCGCGATGCGCTGTCCGCCATGTGCCTGTTCGACAGGCTGGTTTTGCGCATGCAAACCACGCACGCGCATTGGCGTGTCCTTTCCGGTGAGCCACAACGTGTCGCCAACGTTAACCTCGCCAGAAAGCGCCGTACCGGTGACCACCAGGCCCGCCCCTTTGACGGTAAATGCGCGATCAATCGCCAGACGGAAACGCTGATGCTCTAGGCGGCTACGGGCCGAAAGCTGACGCAGATGGTCACGTAGCGCTTCAATTCCGATATTCTCAGTGGCTGCCGTTTCAAACAGCGTCGCCTGCGCAAAACCATACTCCCGCAGAACATCGGCGATTTCACGGCGAACCTCAGCGATACGCGCGGCATCCACGCGGTCAATTTTGGTCAGCGCAACGGTCAGCGTCGGATTACCGGTCAGCTGCAGTATCGCCAGATGCTCACGCGTTTGCGCCATCACACCGTCATCACACGCCACCACTAACAGGGCATGATCGATGCCCCCCACACCCGCCAGCATGTTCGAGAGAAATTTCTCGTGCCCAGGGACGTCGATAAAGCCCAGCACGCGTCCATCGGCCTGCGGCCAATAGGCATACCCGAGGTCGATAGTCATGCCGCGGGATTTCTCTTCCGGCAGGCGATCGGCGTTAATGCCGGTAATCGCCTGTAGCAGGGTGGTTTTGCCGTGGTCAACGTGTCCGGCGGTGGCAATAATCATTTCAACAACATCTCCAGAAAACGAGGTTCATCTTCGAGGCAGCGTAAATCTAGCCAAAGACGACCCTCATAGATACGCCCGATAACCGGGATGGGCAGGCTGCGCCAGTGAGCAGACAGCGCTTCAAGCTGGCTGCCTCGGCCGTCGAGCGGCGTCAGCGTAATGGCCGCGCTTGGCAGGCTTTTTGACGGCAATGAACCGCTGCCGATTTGTGATTCGCATGGCATCACCTGCACAGAAAATGCATCTCCATAGCGCTGTGTGAGCGGCTCGCACAAGCGTACGGCCTGCTGATGAATATCCTGTGCGCTGCGACTTAGCAGACGCAGCGTCGGCAGCTCTGCCGCCAATTTTTCAGGGTTAAGATACAGCCGCAGTGTGGCTTCCAGCGCAGCCAAGGTCATTTTATCCACCCGCAGCGCGCGCTTAAGCGGGTGCTGCTGCAGCTTCTCAATTAACGCTTTTTTGCCGACGATAATGCCGGCCTGCGGCCCGCCCAGCAGTTTATCGCCGGAGAAGCTCACCAAGCTTACGCCCGCCGCAATCATCTCCTGCGGCATCGGCTCTTTCGGCAAACCATAGCGGCTAAGATCGACCAGCGAGCCGCTGCCGAGATCCGCAACGACCGGTACACCAAGCTCATCGCCAATTTCCGCCAGCTCGGCTTCATCCACCGACTTAGTAAAACCTTCAATGCTGTAATTGCTGGTATGTACCTTCATTAGCAGCGCGGTATTGTCGTTCACTGCCTGCCGATAATCTTTGGCATGGGTACGGTTGGTGGTGCCGACTTCGTGTAGCACGCAGCCCGCCTGGCGCATAACATCTGGGATGCGAAACGCCCCGCCAATCTCTACCAGCTCACCGCGGGAAACCACGACCTCTTTTCCGACCGCCGTCGCGGCCAGCATCAGCAACACCGCTGCGGCATTGTTATTTACGATGCAGGCATCTTCCGCGCCGGTTAAACGGCAGAGCAATTCTGCCAACGCGCGATCGCGATGACCGCGCCCCGCGCCGTCCAAATCATATTCCAGCGTCACCGGATCGCGCATGGCCTGAGCCACCGCGTCAATCGCCGACTGCGACTGCTGTGCGCGTCCCAGATTGGTGTGCAGCACGGTTCCCGTCAGGTTAATAACCGGGCGCAGCGCGCTCTGCGCGTCATCGCTTAACCGGCGGGTCGTTTCCTGCGCCCAATCGGCACTCCAAGCAGGAAGCATTTGCTGCTCACGAATGCATAAACGTGCTTCATCCTGCATCTGACGAAGCAGTTCGACGACCTGTGAGTGACCATGAGCATCAAGTAAACGGGAAAACGCAGGATCGCGAAGCAGGCGATCGGTGGCAGGGAGCTGGCTGTAGAGCGAACGGTTTTCGGTAGTCATGAATAAGCCTGACGGTTAAATGTTACCCCTCCCGACGGGAGAGGGAGTCATGAGAGGGGATTGTACAACGTGCAGCGGCTTAGCGTTATAGCGTTCAATCAAGCCTTTGGCGGTTCGGTGCGGGCAAAGCTTTCACGCAGGAAAAGCGTTTCTGCCAGCTTGACTAGGTGTGGGCGGTCCACGCACCAGCCGGGGGCGATACGACGAAAATTGAGATAGCCGATGGCGCAGGCAATAGCAATCGTGGCGAGATTCAGGGTATCGGTTTTCAGGGTACCATCGACAAGATAGCCTTCTAGCGCATCAAGGCTGCGGCTAATTTTTTCCCGCTGACGCAGCACTTCTGTTTCCGATTGCTGCGCGGCAGGACGCGCAAGCTCGCGTACCGAGGCCAATCCGGCATCCATAATGCCGTCTGCCAGCGCTTCAAGCTGGCGCACCTTGAGCGCGCCATGCGGGTCGTGCGGCACCATAGCAGGGGCTACGCCGAGCTGTTCGATGTACTGAGCAATAATCGGCGAATCAAACCAGCACTCGCCATCGTCGGTCATCAACGCCGGAACTTTGCCCAACGGGTTAAACTGCGCCACGCCGTTCTCGGCGTTATAGGGCTGTTCATTGACGAACTCGAAGGCAATCCCCTTTTCCAGTAAGAGGACCGATATTTTACGGACAAATGGGCTGGTGTAGCTGCCGACCAGTTTCATGTTCATCTCCTTTGCGCCAACAAAAGGATCAGTATGGCTCAGTCAGCCGCATTCGCCCTCTGATTTTTACCCACCTAGTGATCCAGATAAAGATAATGCATCCAGCTGGTCATCCGCAGAAGCACCTTACGCATCACCGAGACATGAGCGAAATGGTCGGAATACACCGCCACCTGAGCATAAATCCCATCCGGCAAGGCATCCACATCGGCCGCTGGGTCCAAGTCAATCAGCGCCAGTACGCCATCGCTTCCCGGCACCACTGTCAGGGACTGCAAAGCCCCCTGTGCTTGGTAGGAGCCACCGGGCACAACCGGCAGAATACGCGTGAGCTTGCCGTGGAAAACCTGCCCCGGCAGCGCATTGAAGACCACTTCCGCATCATCGCCTGCCTCCAGGCGCAGCAGTGAATTCTGCCGGAACTGGGCAACAATCTGCCGCTTCTGATCGGGAATAAAGACCATCACCGGACGCAGCGGCAGCGCGGCGGCGTAGGTTCCCGGGCGGATAAGCACCTGTGTGACATAGCCGTCGCTCGGCGCGCGGACAACGGTTTGGTCGAGATTGTATTTCGCCTCGGTAAGCTGCGCCCGCAGGCTCACGATCTGCGACTGTTCGCCGTTGACCATACTGTCTAACTGGCTCTGCACCTGGGATTGTTCGGCAATAGACCCTTTAACCAATGCGTCCTGCGCGAGGTAATTTTGCCGGGCGTTGTCGATGTCGCTTTCAGAGAACGGATTCACCCGCGCCTGGCTTCCCTTCAGGTAGCGCTGATAATCTTTATACAGCCGGTCACGCTCGGCGGAAACGCGCGTGGTATTGGCCTGCGCTTCCGATAGCTGGGCTTTAAGCGCCTGAACGTTATGCGTTGCCGTCACCAAATCTGCCTGCAGCCGGTCGGCCCGTGCCTGATAACGCGTAGGGTCAATTTTAAATAGCACCTCACCTTTTCTGATCCGCTGATTATTTTTATCCGTCACCTCACTCACCACACCGGTCACCTGTGGCGTAATCGGAATGGAAATAACCGCCTTTTGCGCAGTAAAGGTATAAGGATGGTTATAGTTCATGAGAAGAATCAGGCCACTCACTAAAAATATGCCGCCTAAAGCAGCGGTCGCTAAAGTCCATTGATTGACCGGAATACGGAATATTTTAAATACCGCCCACGCCAGTGCGACATAGGTCAACACGATTAGCAAATCCATAATTATTGCTCCGGCGGAGTCGTATCATTGGCAGGACGCAGGTCCGCCAGCCGTTGCTCCAGCTCACTCACCCGCAGGGAAAGCTGGGCCAGCGGGTCATCTCCTACCGGCACTGGCTGTGGCTCTGGTGTCTGTATATGCGATTGCATTCCCCAGCCGCGCTCGGGCTGATAGAGCGTGGCCCAAATCCATAAAAACGGCCAGATCACATGCAGCGTAAACAAGCTCACCCATCCCGCGGTATGAATGGCATCCGCGTGAGGGTGGTTACGCTTTTTCGCAATCGTATAGGGAATATCGTGAATCATGATGATTCCGTAAAACAGAACCAGAAAGACGAAGATCAGGACGCCCAACGCAAAATAGTTCAGCAGCATGGTTGCCTCATATTTACGCTAATTAGAATATGTATTGGAGGCAGCCGAATGCGATCCCGGCTGGTATTATTGAAGGTAATGTGCGAAGACCATTTTCGCCATCATACCGAAGGGGATTTTTTAAGCTCTTGAGGTAAGCCTCATCCCGCACTGGCAATGCACAAAGGGCATTACCAGCGGGCAACGCGGGTCATCGCACTATTTGTGTTGGCTCTCCACGGGGCGATACAGCGCGCGGTAGTATTCCAACCGCGTCAGAAAC
Source organism: Kluyvera sp. STS39-E (assembly GCF_040932435.1). Classification (NCBI taxonomy): domain Bacteria; kingdom Pseudomonadati; phylum Pseudomonadota; class Gammaproteobacteria; order Enterobacterales; family Enterobacteriaceae; genus Kluyvera; species Kluyvera sp. STS39-E. The sequence goes on from NZ_JBFQGA010000005.1 coordinate 255,415, forward strand.
AGCTCCGCTTTCTCCTCGGGGATATCTGAAGGCACCCGGTTAGAGCGGGGTTTCTTATGCAAATATTCCATGAACGCTTGGCTGGAGGCCATGAAATCTACCGCCTTATCGATAATTTGCGGTACGTTCTCACCGATTTTGCTCATCACGCACTCTCCCTTTTAAGACATTTATTCAAGCATGGATAATATTTTCAGCGGGGGTTGAGGGAAATGTGCGAAATTTCACCACTATTTTTCAAAAAAGCGACCACGTTAACTATTTTGAAAAATAACGATATTATTCAAGGCATTATAAGTTATTAGCGCTTATTATTCCGTGAAGAAACTACCGGGGTTTGTATAATTAACTACCAGAAATGAGCGACAACGCGCATACTAAGGGTCATTACGTCTATTTTATTATCAGATATCAGCAACATGAAAGAAATTGAAAAGAACGAAATCAAACGCCTGAGCGACCTGCTTGACGCTATCCGCCACCAGCAGGCGGCATTGTCCTTGGTTGACAGTGCGGAGAAATACGCCGAGCTGGAAAGCGAAAAAGAGAAGCTCGAAACCGAAATCGCTCGCCTGCGTGAAGTGCATACGCAAAAGCTGAGCAAAGAAGCGCAAAAGCTGGCAAAAATGCCGTTTAGCCGCGCTATCACCAAAAAAGAACAGGCAAACATGGGCGCGCTGAAAAAGAGCGTTCGCGGTATTGTCGTTGTTCATCCCATGACTGCCCTGGGTCGTGAAATGGGTCTGCAGGTGATGACAGGGTTCGCGAAGAGCGAATTCTGATTCTACCGCACGCCTGACCTTCTCCCGCCCTGGGAGAAGGTTTTTTTACCGTCCCCTCTTCCCCTCAAAATTGGCCCAACCAATTTAACAACCAAATTGCTAATGGTTCACAATTCCATCATTTCACATCACATCATCATTGCTAACACATAACATTTAGTTAACCATTCGTTGTCATCACCCCTACATCACCTAATTGGCAGGGCCACTTTTACACAAACTGTGACGCAGAGATGAGCCTAGACTCACCGCGATGCAGCGCGTGTGGCCCCCTGGAGACCTGCATGAGCCTCTGGCAACAAAACTACGATCCGGCCGGGAATATCTGGCTATCGAGCCTAATCGCATCGCTTCCGATCCTGTTCTTCTTCTTTGCGCTGATTAAGCTCAAGCTGAAAGGCTATGTCGCCGCTAGCTGGACGGTCGGCATCGCGCTGGCTGTCGCGCTGCTGTTTTATAAAATGCCGGTCGACCGCGCGCTGGCGTCGGTGGTTTACGGTTTCTTCTACGGTCTATGGCCAATCGCGTGGATTATTATCGCCGCCGTTTTCGTCTACAAAATATCGGTGAAGACCGGGCAGTTCGACATTATTCGTTCGTCGATTCTCTCCATTACGCCGGACCAACGCCTGCAGATGCTGATCGTCGGCTTCTCCTTTGGTGCGTTCCTTGAAGGGGCGGCGGGCTTCGGTGCGCCGGTGGCGATTACCGCCGCGCTGCTGGTTGGCCTGGGCTTTAATCCGCTGTACGCGGCGGGTCTGTGCCTCATCGTCAACACGGCGCCGGTGGCTTTCGGCGCGATGGGTATTCCGATTCTGGTTGCCGGTCAGGTGACCGGACTGGATAGCTTTGAAATCGGCCAGATGGTCGGTCGCCAACTGCCGTTCCTGACCATTATCGTGCTGTTCTGGATCATGGCGATTATGGACGGCTGGCGCGGTGTGAAAGAGACTTGGCCTGCGGTGATGGTGGCAGGGGGTTCGTTTGCTATCGCTCAGTACCTCAGCTCAAACTTCCTCGGCCCTGAACTGCCGGACATCATCTCCTCTCTGGTGTCGCTGGTCTGTCTGACGCTGTTCCTCAAGCGCTGGCAGCCGGTGCGCATTTTCCGCTTTGGCGATATGGGCGCTTCACAGGTCGATATGGATCTGTCACGCACACGCTACACCGCCGGGCAAGTCGTTCGTGCTTGGTCACCGTTCCTGTTCCTGACCGCCACCGTCACCCTGTGGAGTATTCCACCGTTTAAAGCGTTATTTGCACCGGGCGGTGCGCTGTACGATTTGGTGATTAACATTTCCGTTCCGTACCTCGACAAGCTGGTCGCGCGTATGCCACCGGTGGTTAATCAGGCGACCGCCTATGCTGCGGTGTATAAGTTTGACTGGCTCTCTGCCACCGGTACCGCGATTCTGTTTGCTGCACTGCTGTCTATCGTCTGGCTGCGCATGAAGCCGAAAGACGCCATCAGCACTTTCGGCTCCACGCTCAAAGAGCTGGCGTTGCCGATTTACTCCATCGGCATGGTACTGGCGTTTGCCTTTATCTCTAACTATTCCGGCCTGTCCTCGACGCTAGCACTGGCGCTGGCGCATACCGGCCACGCCTTTACCTTCTTCTCGCCGTTCCTTGGCTGGCTGGGCGTATTCCTGACGGGCTCAGACACCTCGTCCAACGCGCTGTTCGCTGCATTGCAGGCTACCGCCGCACAGCAAATTGGCGTTTCCGACGTGCTGCTGGTTGCCGCCAACACCACCGGTGGCGTCACCGGGAAGATGATTTCACCGCAGTCCATCGCGATTGCCTGTGCGGCGGTGGGCTTGGTCGGTAAAGAGTCTGACCTGTTCCGCTTCACCGTGAAGCACAGCCTGATCTTCACCTGCATGGTGGGCGTCATCACCACGCTACAGGCTTACGTCTTAACTTGGATGATTCCGTGATAACACTGCCCAAACGTCTGTCAGACGATGTCGCCTGCCGCGTGCGGGCGCTGATTGAAGAACAACAGCTGGAGGCGGGCATGCGATTGCCCGCTGAAAGAAAGCTAGCAACCCAGCTTGGCGTGTCGCGCAATTCCCTGCGCGAGGCGCTGGCAAAACTGGTGAGCGAAGGATTGCTACTGAGCCGTCGCGGCGGTGGCACCTTCGTGCGCTGGCAGCATGAAGGCTGGTCTGAACAGAATATTGTGCAACCGCTGAAAACCCTGCTGGCCGACGATCCGGACTACAGCTTCGATATCCTCGAAGCCCGTCACGCGATTGAAGCCAGCACGGCATGGTACGCCGCAATGCGCGCAACCGATGCTGATAAAGAAAAAATCCGTCTCTGCTTTGAAGCGACCCAAAGCGATGACCCAGACCTCGCTTCACAGGCCGATGTGCGCTTCCATCTGGCGATTGCCGAGGCATCCCACAACGTGGTGCTGCTACAAACCATGCGTGGCTTTTTCGACCTGCTTCAATCCTCCGTAATTCAAAGCCGTGAACGCATGTATCTGGTACCGCCGGTATTTGCCAAGCTCACCGAGCAGCACCTCGCGGTCCTGAATGCCATTACCGCTGGAGATGCCGAAGGCGCACGCCAAGCAATGATGGCGCACCTCGGTTTTGTTCACACCACCATTAAACGTTTTGATGAAGACCTGGCCCGCCAGGCGCGGATCACCCGCTTGCCAGACGACCACACTGATACTTCCAGGGAGAAAAAAGCATGATTATTTCCGCCGCGAGTGACTACCGCGCCGCTGCCCAGCGCATCCTGCCGCCGTTCTTGTTCCACTATATTGACGGCGGCGCGTACTCGGAGCACACCCTGCGCCGCAACGTGGAAGACCTGTCGGACGTGGCGCTGCGCCAGCGTGTGCTGAAAAATATGTCCGACCTGAGCCTAGAAACCACGCTATTTAAAGAGCAACTCTCTATGCCGGTCGCTCTGGCGCCGGTCGGTCTGTGCGGGATGTATGCTCGCCGGGGCGAAGTGCAGGCCGCAGCGGCAGCGGATGCGAAAGGCATTCCGTTTACCCTTTCAACCGTGTCGGTGTGTCCGATTGAAGAGGTTGCGCCAACCATCAAGCGCCCGATGTGGTTCCAGCTGTACGTGCTGCGCGATCGCGGCTTTATGCGCAACGCGCTGGAGCGGGCGAAGGCGGCAGGTTGTTCAACGCTAGTGTTCACCGTCGATATGCCGACGCCAGGCGCGCGTTACCGCGATGCGCACTCCGGAATGAGCGGCCCAAATGCCGCCATGCGTCGTTACTGGCAGGCGGCGACTCACCCACAGTGGGCGTGGGATGTGGGCTTGAACGGTCGCCCGCACGATTTAGGCAATATCTCCACCTATCTTGGCAAACCAACCGGACTGGAAGATTACATCGGCTGGCTGGCCAATAACTTCGACCCGTCTATTTCGTGGAAAGACCTTGAGTGGATCCGCGAATTCTGGGACGGCCCGATGGTGATCAAAGGGATCCTCGACCCGGAAGATGCCCGCGACGCCGTGCGTTTTGGCGCCGATGGGATTGTGGTGTCAAACCACGGTGGACGCCAGCTTGACGGCGTACTCTCTTCTGCTCGCGCACTGCCGGCAATTGCGGATGCGGTGAAAGGCGATATCACCATTCTGGCTGACAGCGGCATTCGCAACGGGCTGGACGTGGTGCGGATGATTGCTCTGGGCGCGGATAGCGTGCTGCTGGGACGCGCATATCTGTACGCGCTGGCGACCCACGGTCAGGCCGGCGTGGCTAATCTGCTGAACCTAGTGGAGAAAGAGATGAAGGTGGCGATGACGCTGACCGGAGCGAAAACCATTAAGGAGATCAGCGCTGATTCGCTGGTGCAGCAGGCAGAGGTTGCGCAGACGTTCCGGGCGATTCAGCGTGGAGATGCGGCGTAGCACGAGCAATGTAGGCCGGATAAGGCGTTTACGCCGCCATCCGGCAACGTGCTCGATATTGCCTGATGGCGCTACGCTTATCAGGCCTACTGGATGAGGGTGGCTGTGTTTTCTGCTATCCTGCCCGCGCAATCCAAGGGGGCAGTATGCTTAACATCGTTTTATTCGAACCAGAAATCCCGCCTAATACCGGGAACATCATCCGCCTGTGCGCTAACACCGGCTTTCGCCTGCATATCATCGAGCCTATGGGTTTTACTTGGGACGATAAGCGGCTACGCCGCGCCGGGCTGGATTACCATGAATTCACCGCCGTCACGCGCTATCACGACTATGCCGCCTTTCTTGAGGCACAAAAGCCACAGCGTCTGTTTGCCCTGACCACCAAAGGCACGCCTGCGCACAGCGCGGTGAGCTATCAGGACGGTGATTATCTGATGTTTGGCCCGGAAACCCGTGGGCTGCCTGCAACCATTCTGGATGCCCTACCGCCTGAGCAAAAAATTCGTATTCCAATGATGCCGGACAGTCGCAGCATGAATTTGTCGAACGCGGTGTCGGTAGTGGTGTATGAGGCGTGGCGCCAGTTGGGATATCCTGGCGCGGTATTACGTAGCTGATATTTGCCGGATGGCGGCTACGCCTTATCCGGCCTATGTCTGGCAACGAGCATGACGCTATATCCCGTCGCCGTACTCAAATCCGTGGTTGATGCCGTTGAAATGCTGATCCATATCCATCGCTGGTTTATCCGACTCAGGCTTGCCGACGATACGCGCCGGTACGCCTGCGGCGGTGGTGTGCGGCGGCACTGGCTGCAGCACCACGGAACCCGCGCCAATCTTCGCACCGCGTCCCACTTCAATATTGCCGAGAATTTTGGCACCTGCGCCAATCATCACGCCTTCACGAATTTTCGGGTGACGGTCACCGCTGGTTTTCCCAGTACCGCCAAGGGTCACGGATTGCAGAATCGATACGTCGTTTTCAATCACCGCCGTTTCACCCACCACAATGCCGGTGGCATGGTCGAGCATGATGCCGCGGCCGATTTTTGCCGCAGGGTGAATATCCACTTGGAATGACACTGATACCTGATTTTGCAGGAAAATCGCCAGCGCGCGGCGTCCCTGCCCCCATAGCCAATGGCCGATACGATATGCCTGTAAGGCATGGAAGCCTTTCAGATACAGCAACGGGGTAGAATATTTGTCGACCGCCGGGTCGCGGGTGCGCACGGCTTGAATATCACAGGCGGCAGCGGCGATCATTTCCGGATCGGCAGCGTAGGCCTCTTCCACCACTTCGCGGATTGCGATGGCGGGCATAATCGAGGACGCCAACTTGTTAGCCAGCATGTAGCTTAATGCACTGCCGAGGTTTTCGTGCTTGAGTAATGTCGCGTGATAGAAGCTGGCGAGCATAGGCTCGCAGTCAGCCAAGGCTCGGGCTTCGGCTTTAATATTGTTCCAGACAATTTCCAGTTCTTCACACGACATTGCTTACTCCAGACGTATTGGAACGATCGGCCAGTCTGTGCTGGCCGGATCGTCGGGATGACAAAGGTTTCCTGCGTTAGTTGCCGCTATGCTCATCCTTGCGTGCACGACCTAATAGGGTCAATGCTGCCTCGCGCGCACTTTTTCCGCAATATAATACCTGATAAATTTCCTCGGTTATTGGCATTTCGACACCTACCCGGTGCGCCAACTCGCGAACTTCTTTGGTATTACGATAACCTTCGACCACCTGGCCAATTTTGTCCTGCGCTTCCTGCACCTGCGCCCCTTGTCCCAGCGCCATGCCGAAACGACGGTTGCGTGACTGGTTGTCGGTACAGGTCAGCACTAAGTCACCCAGCCCCGCCATTCCCATAAAGGTGACGGGATCCGCGCCCAGCGCCACGCCAAGGCGCGACATCTCGGTCAGACCACGGGTGATAAGCGCCGTACGCGCGTTGGCACCAAAGCCGATACCATCAGAGATACCCGCGCCAATCGCAATCACGTTTTTCACCGCACCGCCCAATTGGACGCCGATAAAATCTGGATTACTGTAAACGCGGAAACTCTTGCCGCAGTGCAGCAGCTGCTGCAAATCGTCGGCAAATACCGGGTCAGTTGCCGCCAGCGAAATCGCCGTCGGAAGCCCCGCCGCCAGTTCTTTGGCGAAAGTTGGGCCCGATATCACCGCCAGCGCGATGTCACCACCCAGCGCCTCGCGAGCGACTTCCTGCAGCAGTCGACCCGTTTCAGCCTCCAGCCCTTTCGTCGCCCACACTACGCGCGCGTCAGGACGCAGCAGTGGCTTCATCTGGCGAAGTACATCGCCGAATACGTGGCTTGGCACCACCACCAGAATATCGCGGCTGGCGGCCAATGCAGTCGCAAGGTCGCTTTCCAGATGGAGCGTGTCGGGGAACGGTACGTCAGGAAGGAATGCCGCGTTACAGCGATCATGCTGTAGCGTTGCGACATGTTTGGGATCGTGGCCCCAGAGCACAACCTGGTGGCCGTTTCTTGCCACGGTGATGGCAAGAGCGGTGCCGTAAGAGCCGGCACCGATCACAGTCATTGAAGCATTAAGTGCGTTCATCAGGCATCCTGATGTTGTTCTGCACCTTCGCCAGCCTGCTGCTGCAGATAGTTCATAAACAGCGCATCAAAGTTAACCGGCGCAAGGTTCAGCTGTGGGAAAGTCCCACGGGAAACTAGGCTGGTGATGCATTCACGCGCATACGGGAACAGGATGTTCGGGCAGTATGCACCCAGGCAATGGGCCATCTGAGTCCCTTCGATACCTTCAATGGAGAAGATACCCGCCTGTTGAGTTTCGCACAGGAACGCAGTTTCTTCGCCCAGAGTCGCCGTTACGGTGACACGCAACACCACTTCATACACGCCTTCAGCCAGTTGGTTGGATGCGGTATCAAGATCAAGTTTAACCTCTGGTTGCCAATCTTTCTGGAAAACCTGTGGCGCATTTGGCGCTTCGAAGGAAACGTCTTTGGTGTAGATGCGTTGGATCTGGAAAGCCATTTCTGCGTTGTTTTGTTCTGACATGTGTAAAAACCCTTTCGTGTTGTCCTTAAAATAAGCGGAATGCCTCACGCCCGCAAAGGGCAGGCGTGAGCGCTTTGCAAAGCATTAGCGCAGCAGGGGATCGAGTCCACCACGTGCATCAAGCGCATACAAGTCGTCGCAGCCGCCAATGTGCTGTGCATCAATAAAAATTTGCGGAACCGTGGTGCGGCCGCTGCGCTGAATCATCTCTTCGCGCTTTTCCGCGTTACCGTCGATTGGCAGTTCTTCGAAAGCAACGCCTTTTTCAGACAGCAGCGCTTTCGCACGATGGCAATAAGGGCATGTCGCTTTGGTATAGATTTCAATCTTCGCCATTTCAGCTCTCCTGACGTTACCCAATGAATGAGCGGCTCTTACTTACCACGAACCAGAGGCAGGTTTTCACCGCTCCAGCCTGCGATACCTTCTTTCAGTACGAAGACTTTCTCAAAGCCCGCTTTCAACAGCAAAGTTGCGGACTCGGTAGCTTGCATACCGGAACCATCGGTCACAATAACCGGCTTATCTTTATGTTTGTCTAGCTCACCAACGTTGTTGGCTTTGATTTCAGTTGGCAGCAGGTTCAGGGAACCGGCGATATGCCCTTTACGGAAATCATCACGCTGACGCAGGTCAACCACCACCGCGTCTTCTTTGTTAATCAAGCGCGTCGCTTCGCCGCGATTGATGACTTTAACTTTGGACATCAGCCCTTTAAAGGTGGTGAACAGCACGGCCGCCAGCAGGGCGATCCACGCGATGCTCAGGACAGGGTGACGACCAACAAATTGCATAATCTCTTGCATGGGGGGTAACAGCTCCCGACGTGTAATGTTGAAAAACCAGGGAAGGAGTATACCTGCGGCGTGGCGCAAATACAGCCAGCGCGCGTGATGTAATGTATTTTCTGCGGAGTGCTACGGAAAAAAACAGGGGGAATGTGCGCTTTTCGCCCATCATCCCCCCGCTTTCTTTGATCTCTCGTTGTTATTTTATCGATTCAGCTGTAGTAAAATTACGCAAATTTTCTGTCTTTAGAGCATGAGGTTGTCGCAATGTCGGTTTCTAAAAAACCTATGGTACTGGTAATCCTGGATGGCTACGGCTACCGCGAAGAGCAGCAGGATAACGCTATTTTCAGTGCAAAAACCCCGGTTATGGATGCACTGTGGGCAAAACGTCCGCATACCCTGATTCACGCATCCGGTCTGGAAGTCGGTCTGCCAGACGGTCAGATGGGTAACTCCGAAGTCGGTCACGTTAACCTGGGTGCCGGTCGCATCGTCTACCAGGACCTGACCCGTCTTGACGTAGAAATCAAAGAGCGCACCTTCTTTGCTAACCCGGTACTGTCCGGTGCGGTTGATAAAGCCGTTGCCGCTGGCAAAGCCGTGCACATCATGGGCCTGCTGTCTGCCGGTGGCGTTCACAGCCACGAAGCTCACATCATGGCAATGGTAGAACTGGCCGCAGAGCGCGGTGCTGAAAAGATCTATCTGCACGCTTTCCTCGATGGCCGTGATACCCCGCCACGCAGCGCCAAAGGCTCTCTGCAAGCATTCGAAGAAAAATTTGCCGCACTGGGCAAAGGCCGCGTAGCCTCCGTTATTGGTCGTTACTACGCTATGGACCGCGACAACCGTTGGGATCGCGTTGAACAAGCTTACAACCTGATGGTTGAAGCCAAAGGCGAGTTCCAGGCTGACACCGCAGTTGCCGCACTGGAAGCTGCTTACGCTCGTGACGAAAACGACGAATTCGTGAAAGCGACCGTTATCCGCGCAGCAGGTCAGGCCGATGCGGCAATGGAAGACGGCGATGCGCTGATCTTCATGAACTTCCGCGCCGACCGTGCACGTGAAATTACCCGCGCCTTCGTTAACGCCGACTTCGACGGTTTTGCGCGCCGCAAACAGGTGAAACTGGGCGATTTCATCATGCTGACCGAATACGCAGCAGACATCAAAGCACCGTGCGCTTACCCACCAGCATCGCTGGAAAACACCTTCGGCGAGTGGATGGCGAAGCACGATAAAACGCAGCTGCGCATCTCTGAAACCGAGAAATACGCGCATGTGACCTTCTTCTTCAACGGCGGCGTCGAAGACCCGTTCAAAGGCGAAGATCGCATCCTGATCAACTCCCCGAAAGTGGCAACCTACGACCTGCAGCCGGAAATGAGCTCCGCCGAGCTGACCGAGAAACTGGTTGCTGCCATCGAAAGCGGCAAGTACGACACCATTATCTGTAACTACCCTAACGGCGATATGGTTGGTCATACCGGCGTGATGGAAGCGGCAGTTAAAGCGGTTGAAGCGCTGGATCACTGCCTGAGTGAAGTGACTCAAGCGGTCGAAAAAGTGGGTGGCCAGATGCTGGTTACCGCTGACCACGGCAACGCTGAACAGATGCGTGACCCGGCTACCGGCCAGGCACACACTGCACACACCAGCCTGCCAGTTCCGCTGATCTACGTGGGTGATAAAACCGTCAAAGCGGTCGAAGGCGGCAAGCTTTCCGATCTCGCGCCAACCATGCTGGCGCTGATGGGGATGGAAATCCCGCAACAGATGACTGGTAAGCCGCTGTTCATCGTGGAATAATCCCTCCCCATGAGGGGAAAGGCGATTTATTCTATTAAATGGGCCGCGGCAACGCTGCGGTCCTCGTTGTACGCCAGCGCACTCAGCGCTGGCGTATTGCTGTGCGCCGCGCCCGCCCATGCGGATGACCGTTCGCAGCTACAATCTATTCAGGCCGACATCGCCGCCAAAGAGCGAGCGGTACGCCAACAACAGCAGCAACGCGCGACTCTCCTCACCCAGCTTAAGGCCCAAGAGCAAGCCATTTCGGTTGCCGCCCGCCAGCTGCGCGAGACGCAAAATTCGCTGGCACAGCTCAATGCGCAAATTGCGGAAATGAACGCGTCTATCGCCAAGCTCGAAAAGCAGAGGCAGGCGCAGGAACGTAATCTGGCAGCCCAGTTAGACGCCGCTTTTCGTCAGGGCGAGCATACCGGCATTCAGCTGATCCTCAGCGGTGAAGAGAGCCAACGCGGACAGCGCCTGCAGGCCTACTTCGGCTATCTCAATCAGGCGCGTCAAGAGACCATCTCCGAGCTTAAAGAGACGCGTGAACAGGTCGCAGTACAAAAAACCGAGCTCGAAGAAAAGCAGAGCCAGCAGCAAACGCTGTTGTACGAGCAGCGCGCCCAGCAAACCAAGCTGGAGCAGGCGCGTAACGAGCGTCAGAAGACCATTTCCGGACTTGAATCCTCCATTCAGCAGGGCCAACAGCAGCTAGGCGAACTGCGCGCTAACGAATCTCGTCTGCGCAATAGCATTGCGCGCGCACAGGCCGCGGCAAAAGCTCGCGCCGAACGCGAAGCCAAAGAAGCCGAAGCGGTACGTAACCGCCAGCAAGAGGCTACGCGCAAAGGCACCACCTACAAGCCGTCTGAAAGCGAACGTTCGCTGATGTCGCGTACTGGTGGACTTGGCGCTCCGCGTGGTCAGGCCTTCTGGCCGGTTCGCGGCACCACGTTGCATCGCTATGGCGAACAGCTGCAAGGTGAGCTACGTTGGAAGGGGATGGTGATTAGCGCTTCGGAAGGCACCGAAGTGAAAGCCATCGCTGACGGTCGCGTCATCCTTGCCGACTGGCTGCAGGGTTACGGCCTGGTTGTGGTGGTCGAGCACGGTAAAGGTGATATGAGCCTGTATGGTTACAACCAGAGCGCACTGGTTAGCGTCGGGACACAAGTGCGTGCCGGGCAGCCGATTGCTCTGGTGGGCAACAGTGGGGGTCAGGGCCGACCTTCACTCTATTTCGAAATTCGCCGCCAGGGTCAGGCGGTCAATCCACTGCCGTGGTTGGGAAGATAAGTTTTGCTTCAATTTCGCCAGTTCGTTCTTCTGAGTTCACTGGCATTAGCTGCACCAAGCTATGCCGGTAAGCTCGCCATCGTTATCGATGATTTTGGTTATCGTCCGCAGCAGGAAAATCAGGTGTTGGCGATGCCGTCTGCCATTTCCGTCGCTGTCTTACCTAATGCACCCCACGCCCGCGAAATGGCGACCAAAGCCCACAACAGCGGACACGAAGTGCTTATCCACCTGCCAATGGCACCGCTCAGCAAGCAGCCGCTGGAAAAAGACACGCTCCGCCCGGATATGAGCAGCGACGAAATCGAGCGCATTATTCGCGAAGCCGTGGATAAAGTGCCGTATGCCGTAGGTCTCAACAATCATATGGGCAGCGCCATGACGTCCAGCCTGTTCGGTATGCAGAAAGTGATGCAGGCGCTCAGCCGCTACAATCTGTATTTCCTCGACAGCATGACTATCGGCAACAGCCAAGCGATGCGCGCGGCGAACGGTACCGGAGTGAAAGTCATAAAACGCCGGGTGTTCCTTGATGATTCGCAGAATGAAGCGGCAATCCGGGTGCAGTTTAACCGGGCGATTGATTTAGCGCGCCGCAACGGCTCGGCCATCGCCATCGGTCACCCGCATCCGACGACCGTGCGCGTGCTTCAACAAATGGTCTATAACCTGCCGTCAGATATCACGTTGGTACGTCCAAGTAGCCTGCTCAACGAACCACAGATAGACACCTCGACGCCGAATCGTGCGGCCCCGCAAACCCAGCCAGACGCGCCGCGTAATCCGTTCCGGGGCGTTAAGATCTGTAAGCCGAAGAAACCGCTGGAGCCCGTTTACGCCAGCCGCTTCTTCAACGTGTTAAGCGAGAGCATCACCCACAGTACGCTGATGCAGTATATGCAGCTGCAGTGGCAGGGGTGGCAGAACAGTTAGTCTTTCAGACCCAATGTGAGGTGGGCCAGACGACGCGGGGTGAGTGATTTATCACGCATCTTGTTTAGACGAATGGCCCACAGCACCACCTGATATGCCAACTTCACGCTACAGATGTTGCTCACCATCCGTTTAAACATGCCGGATACATCTACCTCGGCAACCATCCGTTCACGGATCTTCGGGTCCGGCTCTTTACGAATGCAGTGGCACACGCGCATCGCTTCGTAAATAACCTGCTGTTTAAACTCTGGATAAATCGGAATACGCCCCGCGTAGTCGCGGTTCATCTTGTCGAGAAGACGGGTGATTTTGATGTAATGGCGCTGGTAGGCGAGGTTTTTTAGCCCCGTACGCGGCAGGCGGCTGACGGAGGCACCATGCAGGAAATATTTGTACAACGGCACTTCGGTATAGCGCGCGCGTTTCGCGTTAAACATAAACTCGGTGGACCAGATGATATCCTGGTGATGCAAGCCGGGAATGAAACTGAGCCCCGCATCGCGGATCACCTGATGGCGATAGACGCCCATCCAAACCACGTGGCGCCAACGGCGGCTCGCCAGCCCCTTGCGTAGCCATTCTGGCCCGGTCATGACCTCAGTTGAGCGAATGCGATCGGGGGGAATGGAGGCCCAGGTTTTACCCGTTTCCGCGATACACCAATCCGCATTGCACTGCGCCACGTCCAGATTGTCCGTAAGCGCCATGTTCATCAGCGTTTCGTACATCTCTGGGTAAGCAATGTCATCGCCGTCAACGTAGGCAATGTACTCCCCTTTCGCTATCTCCATCCCGGTGTTTCGCGCGGCGGATACCCCAGCATTACGCTGGTGCAGCAGATGGACATGCGGATAGCGGTCCACATACGACTGAGCGAGATCCGCCGAATTATCTGTCGAACCATCGTTGACGATGATGATCTCGATATTCTTCCAGGTTTGCGCAATCAGCGAGTCCATACAGGCGATAAACGGCTCGCCCGTATTGTAAAGCGGCATAATGACGCTCAGGAGACCGGGGGTGTAGGTCATATAAAATCCTGCCAAACAGTATGATTAACGGCAATATTTAACATATTGGAGGGTAAAAGGTCAGCGAAAGTTGTTGCTGCCTTTTACGCGAGGGGAAAAAAATCCCCGGACATTTAACGCTATTAAACATCCGGGGACAACATACAGTTATCAGCGTGCCTAGGGGATTAATCCCAGCTCAGCACCACTTTGCCAGACTGACCAGAACGCATCGCGTCGAAGCCTTTCTGGAAGTCATCAATGCTGAAACGATGGGTAATAATTGGCGAAAGATCTAGGCCAGACTGAATCAGCGCCGCCATCTTATACCAAGTTTCAAACATCTCACGACCGTAGATACCTTTAATAAACAGACCTTTAAAGATAACTTTAGTCCAATCAATGGACATGTCAGATGGTGGAATACCCAGCATCGCGATACGCCCACCGTGGTTCATGGTATCCAGCATGGTGCGGAACGCCGGCGGAGCACCGGACATTTCCAGACCGACATCGAAGCCTTCCGTCATGCCCAGCTCAGCCATCACGTCGTTGAGGTTCTCTTTTGACACGTTTACCGCCCGGGTGACGCCCATCTTGCGCGCCAGTTCCAAACGGTATTCGTTCACGTCGGTAATCACCACGTTGCGTGCGCCAACGTGTTTAGCGACAGCCGCTGCCATCACGCCAATTGGGCCAGCCCCTGACACCAGCACATCTTCGCCAACCAGGTCGAAAGAGAGCGCGGTGTGCACGGCGTTGCCGAACGGGTCAAAGATAGCAGCCAGTTCGTCGGAGATATTGTCTGGGATTTTGAAAGCGTTAAAGGCAGGTATCACCAGATATTCGGCGAAACAACCCTCGCGGTTTACGCCGACACCGGTCGTATTACGGCACAGGTGGGTACGGCCGCCACGGCAGTTACGGCAATGCCCACAGGTGATATGGCCTTCGCCTGAAACGCGATCGCCAATCTTAAAGCCGCGCACTTCCTGACCAATCCCTACGATTTCACCCACATACTCATGCCCAACAACCATCGGCACTGGAATGGTCTTTTGCGACCATTCGTCCCAGTTGTAGATATGCACATCGGTGCCACAAATCGCGGTTTTACGAATTTTAATCAGCAGGTCGTTATGGCCGAGTTCCGGTTCCGGAACATCAGTCATCCAGATGCCTTCTTCCGCTTTCAGTTTAGATAACGCTTTCATCTCACACCCTTAGGCAATGACGCCCAGTTGTTTACCGATGCGGGTAAAGGCTGCCACCGCACGTTCAATTTGTTCAGTCGTATGCGCCGCTGACATCTGGGTGCGAATACGTGCCTGACCTTTTGGCACCACCGGGAAGAAGAACCCGGTGACGTAAATCCCCTCTTTTTGCAATTCGCGAGCAAAGTTCTGCGCGATAACCGCGTCGCCCAGCATCACTGGGATAATCGCGTGGTCGGCACCGGCTAACGTAAAGCCTGCCGCGCTCATTTTTTCACGGAACAGGCGCGCATTGGCCCATAGTTGATCACGCAGCTCGCTGCCGTTCTCAACCATTTCCAGTACTTTGATAGATGCGGACACAATCGCCGGCGCCAGGGAGTTGGAGAACAGGTATGGACGGGAGCGCTGACGCAGCCACTCAACCACCTCTTTACGCGCGGCGGTGTAGCCACCGGATGCGCCGCCCAGCGCTTTACCCAACGTCCCGGTGATGATGTCCACACGGCCCATCACGTCGCAGTATTCGTGGGAACCACGGCCGTTCTCGCCAACAAAGCCGACGGCGTGGGAGTCATCAACCATCACCAGCGCATCGTATTTGTCCGCAAGGTCGCACACACCTTTCAGGTTGGCGATGACGCCATCCATTGAGAATACGCCGTCGGTGGCAATCAGCACATGACGCGCGCCGGCTGCACGCGCCTCTTTCAGGCGCTCTTCCAGCTCAACCATGTCGTTGTTGGCATAGCGGAAACGCTTCGCTTTACACAGACGCACGCCGTCGATGATTGACGCGTGGTTCAGGGCGTCGGAGATGATGGCGTCTTCCGCACCCAACAGGGTTTCAAACAGGCCGCCGTTGGCGTCGAAGCAAGATGAGTAAAGGATGGCATCTTCCATACCGAGGAAACTTGCCAACTTTTTCTCCAGCGCCTTGTGGTTGTCCTGGGTTCCACAGATAAAGCGTACGGAGGCCATGCCGAAACCATGGCTGTCCATGCCCGCTTTCGCCGCGTTGATAAGCTCTGGGTGGTTCGCCAGACCAAGGTAGTTATTGGCGCAGAAATTGATAACGTGGCTGCCGTCACCGACGGTGATATCCGCCTGCTGGGCGGAGGTGATAATACGTTCTTCTTTGAACAAACCTTCCGCACGTGCGGTTTCAAGGTCGTTGGTTAACTGTTTGTAGAAATCACCACGCATTGCAACTCTCCAGATTCGGTAAAATTTGGCACATATTACCCAAAGCTATACGTTCATACGAGATGATGCATGTCTGAATGAATTATTTGCAGCATAAATCACGCAGCTTGCGGTCGCGTCATGGCGAAAAGCTGAAGGCTTAGCAATGTGATGATATGATAATAGGCATTCGTGTCTTGGATACTCTGGGGCACCCACAATTCAAAGGTTACAGCTATGATCATCGTTACCGGCGGCGCTGGCTTTATCGGCAGCAACATCGTGAAAGCGCTCAATGACAAAGGCATCACTGACATTCTGGTGGTGGATAACCTGAAAGATGGTACCAAGTTCGTCAACCTGGTCGATCTGGACATCACCGACTACATGGATAAAGAAGATTTTCTGATCCAGATTATGGCCGGTGAAGAGTTTGGCGACATCGAAGCGGTGTTCCACGAAGGCGCCTGCTCCTCCACTACAGAGTGGGATGGTAAGTACGTGATGGATAACAACTATCAGTACTCCAAAGAGCTGCTGCACTACTGCTTGGAGCGTGAAATTCCGTTCCTGTATGCCTCTTCCGCAGCCACCTACGGCGGCCGCACCAGCGACTTTATCGAGTCTCGCGAGTTCGAAAAACCGCTGAACGTTTACGGCTACTCCAAATTCCTGTTCGACGAGTACGTGCGCCGCATCATGCCGGAAGTCGACTCTCCTATCGTCGGTTTCCGCTACTTCAACGTTTATGGCCCGCGTGAAGGCCACAAAGGCAGCATGGCGAGCGTGGCTTTCCACCTCAACACCCAGTTGAACAATGGTGAAAGTCCAAAACTGTTCGAAGGTAGCGACGGCTTCAAGCGTGATTTCGTCTACGTCGGCGACGTGGCAGCAGTCAACCTGTGGTTCTGGGAAAACGGTGTATCCGGTATCTTCAACCTGGGTACCGGCCGTGCAGAATCCTTCCAAGCGGTAGCAGACGCAACCCTGGCGTATCACCAGAAGGGCAGCATCGAATACATTCCGTTCCCGGATAAGCTGAAAGGTCGCTACCAGGCGTTCACTCAGGCGGATCTGACGAACCTGCGTGCCGCCGGCTACGATAAGCCGTTCAAGACCGTCGCCGAAGGCGTAACGGAATATATGGCCTGGTTGAACCGCGACGCGTAAGAAGTCAGCATGAAAATACTGGTGGTCGGCCCGTCATGGGTGGGCGACATGATGATGTCGCAAAGTCTCTATCGCACGCTCAAGGCGCGCTTTCCCCAGGCGATAATCGATGTGATGGCACCCGCGTGGTGCCGTCCGTTGTTATCACGTATGCCGGAAGTCAACGATGCCATCGCCATGCCGCTTGGGCACGGCGCGCTGGAAATTGGCGAACGGCGCAAACTCGGTCATAGCCTGCGCGAGCGCCGCTATGACCGCGCCTACGTTCTGCCTAACTCCTTTAAATCAGCCCTGGTCCCCTTCTTTGCAGGCATTCCGCTGCGTACCGGCTGGCGCGGTGAAATGCGCTATGGCTTGCTTAACGACGCGCGCGTGCTGGACAAAGAAGCTTGGCCGCTGATGGTTGAGCGCTATGTGGCGCTGGCCTACGATAAGGGCGTGATGCGCTGCGCCAAGGATTTACCGCAACCGCTGCTATGGCCTCAGCTACAGGTCAGCGAAGGTGAGAAATCGCTCACCTGTAACGCTTTCTCACTTTCCAGCGATCGTCCGATAATTGGCTTTTGCCCCGGGGCAGAGTTTGGCCCAGCCAAACGCTGGCCGCATTATCACTATGCTACGCTGGCAAAACAGCTCATCGACGAAGGCAACCAGGTGGTTCTTTTTGGCTCTG
Organism: Kluyvera sp. STS39-E; assembly: GCF_040932435.1. NCBI lineage: Bacteria > Pseudomonadati > Pseudomonadota > Gammaproteobacteria > Enterobacterales > Enterobacteriaceae > Kluyvera > Kluyvera sp. STS39-E. The sequence continues at coordinate 273,225 of NZ_JBFQGA010000005.1, forward strand.
CGAAAGATAACGAGGCGGGCAATGAGATCATCGCTTCACTCAGCGAAGAGCAAAAAGCTTGGTGCCGCAATCTGGCTGGAGAAACACAGCTGGAGCAGGCGGTTATTCTGCTTGCCGCCTGTAAAGCCGTTGTCACCAACGACTCGGGCCTGATGCACGTCGCTGCCGCGCTAAACCGTCCGCTAGTCGCGCTATACGGTCCGAGCAGCCCAGATTTTACCCCACCGCTATCGAATAAAGCGCGCGTTATTCGCCTGATTACCGGCTACCACAAAGTGCGCAAAGGCGATTCCGCCCAGGGCTATCACCAAAGCCTTATCGACATCACCCCGGCCCGCGTGCTGGAGGAGCTTAATGCTCTGCTGTCGAGCGAGGAAGTCTGACGCATGCGGGTTCTGATTGTTAAAACCTCTTCAATGGGCGATGTCCTGCATACGCTGCCGGCCTTAACCGACGCGATGCAGGCCATCCCCGGCATCCGTTTTGACTGGGCAGTGGAAGAAGGCTTCGCGCAAATCCCCTCTTGGCATGAAGCCGTAGACCGCGTGCTACCCGTCGCGATTCGCCGCTGGCGTAAAGCGTGGTTTTCAGCACCGATTAAAACCGAACGAAAAGCCTTTCGGGATGCAGTTCAGTCAGTGAACTACGACGCTATCATCGATGCTCAGGGGCTGGTCAAAAGCGCTGCGTTGGTCACCCGTTTAGCACATGGGACAAAGCACGGCATGGATTGGCAGACCGCCCGCGAGCCGCTGGCAAGCCTGTTCTACAACCGTCGTCACCACATTGCTAAACAGCAACATGCCGTTGAACGCACCCGTGAGCTATTTGCGAAAAGCCTTGGCTATGCCAAACCAGAGTCGCAGGGTGATTACGCGATCGCCCAGCATTTCCTGAGCGCGAGTGCGGCAGATATCACGCCTTATTGTGTGTTCCTCCACGCCACTACCCGCGATGATAAACACTGGCCAGAGAGCCACTGGCGCGAGCTGATTGGCCTATTGAAAGAGAGCGGCCTGCTCATCAAATTGCCGTGGGGCGCGCCTCATGAGGAAGCCAGAGCGCAGCGCTTGGCTGAAGGGTTTGATTATGTAGAAGTGCTGCCGCGATTGAGTCTTGAAAAAGTCGCACACGTTTTGGCAGAAGCGAAGTTTGTTGTTTCGGTGGATACCGGGTTAAGCCATTTAACCGCGGCGTTGGATCGCCCGAATATTACGCTGTATGGACCGACCGACCCAGGATTGATTGGCGGGTATGGGAAGAATCAGGTGGCGTGCTGTTCAGAATCAAAAGATTTAGACGATCTCCATGCGCCCAATGTTATTCGTGAGTTGCGCAAGATTATATCCTGACAGATTTTACTAAGGTATGTTGATGACTTTGTCCAATTCATTGAAGCAAAAGGGACTTTGCTGGCAATCCATTTGGAACCGTGGATTAGTGTCGCTGTTTATTATCATGTTCTTCTTCGATAATATTACACGTTACAAACATATTGTTGGCGGGTTAATGTTAATTACCGCCCTCTATTATGTGGTGAAGAAAAAAAGTGCGCTGTTACAGATTTTCAAAAATAATCTCACCTACTCACTCTTTGCTTTTGTCGTGGTCTGTTTTTACGCAGTCCTGATCTCATTAGACCCGTCTTATAGTTTCAAGAAATTCGCGAATACGATTCTTGAAAAGCTATTGCTCGCCATCCTGATCATTCCCATCTTGCTGCACAATGAGAGCAAAGAAGATATCGCCAAGACGTTAATCTACTCGCTTATCGCCGGGATTTTACCGCTGGCCATCGTAGACGGCTGGCAATACTACCGTGAGTACCAGCAGGGCATCATGCCGTTTTCTGGGTTCACGCATAAGTATAAATCCGATATTTTGATCTTTATGACACCGGCATTCCTGCTGCTATGGAATAACAAATCGGCAAAAATGCGCATTCTGTTTTTTGTCATTGCTGGCGTCATGGGGCTGATGATTATCGGCACATTACAGCGCGGAACTTGGCTATCAATACTGGCCGCCGCGCTGATTTGGAGCATCTGTAAACGTGAGTGGAAATTACCGTTGCTCGCGGTTGTTGCGCTAGCTGCCGTCCTCACGCTTGGCTATCTGAAAGATCAAAATAGTCTTCATATGCTGTTCCATAAAATGCAGCAAACCTCCAGTTCCGGCCGCTACGGCGGGGGCACTCAAGGTGCAGCCGTTGACCTGATTATGGAAAACCCGATAAAGGGCTATGGCTTTGGTGAAGACATTTATCACCGCGTCTACAACAACAGGGTTCAGGATTATCCGCAATGGGTGTTTAAACAGTCCATTGGCCCGCACAATATCACGCTTGATATGTGGTATTCCGCAGGTCTGTTAGGGCTCATTGGGCTTTGGTATTTGCTTATTTCGGTTATTGCCGAGGTGGTCAAAGGGTATAGAGCGAATGAGGGTATTGCCAAAGATGCCTGGCTTCTGATTGGGCTGATTATGGCGGGGAACCTATTTGTTCGTGGTGCATTTGAAACGGTCAGCATCGAAAATCTAACAATGCTAATCGGTATTGCGCTGGCGCTTAAATCCAAGTCACTGCAAAACTAAAATAAAAAAGGCTGCGATATGCAGCCTTTTTTCATTCAAATGCGGAATACTACACCTCTTGCGGCGTAATAAACGGTATCACGTCGTAGCCAATGGCCGTCGTATCAGAGAGGTTATAGACATTAATATCCGCAACATTCTTGCGCATGAATTGATAGAACGGCAAGATTTTACCTAAGTCACGGCTCAGTTCCGACGGCTGTTGATTGTGCTTCTCGTCGTAAAAACGCGCACAGGTATCGACTAGGTCCAATCCGGAATGGACGATTTTCTGATAGCCCAAACTGTAAGCAACCTGCAGTGCCGCAAACGCCACGGTATGGCATGAGCAGTAGCCATGAGTAATATCCAGGCTAAACCCCGCTAGGCGTTTCTTTTTCGAGACCGGCACATCTATCAATAACTTGTCATCCAGCTTTGCCGCAATGGTGAATTTAATCTTCTTAAAGAATCCACCCTTTTCGCGCTGATACAAAGAACGAATAACAAAACCGTGATCGTCAATATAGCGTTTATCTTCTACCGAAGCCCTGTCATACACTTCGCCGTTAACGATGGTGTATTTACTCTGCTTCATAAATTCACGGAAGTCATCGTTTCGCTGCAGTGAAAAACGCGAGTCGGTCAGCACATAAACGAATGGCTGAATATTGTTATCCAGCAGGTAGCGAGCGGAGCCGTTGACGGCAATGACATCTGATGTTGCCAGCAGGCTCAGCGGCGTTTTCAGCGATGATGGCCCTGAGAGGAAAATGATGCAGTTTTCAGAGGTCTTGTGACGTTTGATTTCGTTAACGTCTTCAGTTGTGATGCTGTGCAACTTGCCGCTCATAAGACTGCCACCAAAATAGTATCGTTACCCAAAATACGGTTGGAAATGGATATCATGAAGACAAAATAGTCATTAAATTCAAATAACTACTTAACCGCCCTCAAATAGAAATAGTAAATATAGTTCATCATGCCAGCCAGTGGCTTGTTATTCTTAAAGTTATGTTTGGCGCAGTAACGAGCGTAGTTCGCATTACCAGGTTTTAGTAGCGGTAAATCCTTCCACGGTGATTCGGCTTTTGCCTTCAAAAAAGGTTCGGCACTCGGGTAGGTCGCCCAGTTATGCCACGGCTTCGTTGGCCCGACATAATGAATCAGCACCGTGCCGGCGTGAATAGGATTAATAAACGTCTCTTTCAACTCATAGTTGAGGCTGAACTGGGTATTGTATTTGCCGTCAATCAACGTCACGTTGCCCGAGAGGATAATGTTCAGGATATCCTGATCCATAAAGCTCAACTTGCGCGTCACGTTCTTGTCAGACAGCAGCGACATCGCCTTACCCGAGACATGTTCACTGGCCCACGCCGGAATATTCAATAGCAGCACGCCGGAGTTGAAGTAACCGTTGGCAATAGCCGGGCAATCGAGGCTTTGACTACGCGACAGCCACCATTTCTCATCGCGCTCAGGCACCACGCCCGCGACGGTATCTGCCAGCTCCAGCATCATCAATTCACGAATGTCGCCTTGGCAGACAATATCCGCATCCAGATAAAGTAGCCGAGTTTGCTGACCAATAAAGTAATCACCAATGATAAAGCGGAAGTACATTGCCACCGACCAATTCTTGGTGGTCGGGAAGGCGGCTAGCCGTTCGCAGTTGACGATATGAATCTGAATGCAGGTATCGTTATCCTCGGCCAGTCGCGCAAAATGCTGTTTTTCTTCATCAGAAATCACATCAATAAAGACATGAAAGACAAAATCCATACTGCGGTTATGCAGCAGAATTGAAGCAATAGAAACCCCGCAGCCGAAGAGAAAGTTTTTATCAATACCATAGGCAATATGGAACGGTGTATCCGCGGATTGCGGTTGGCCCCCATTAAAAATGAGGGTCTCTTTAATCATCTCATCGGCATTCAAATACGGATAGGTCATGTCCTGCTCCCAGCAATTACAACGACTTTCTGATCGTTCTTTCTTTTATTTTGTTAGCTTTGTCGGCAGTTTTTGCCAGCAGCGGCTGCTCTTCGCGGAGCACTTCGCGAAGCGGCTTGGCAAAATAAACCTGCATAAAACGCAGGATATCCCGCGACGTCAGCCCGATATTCAGCGATGAAAAATAAAGACCAATGAGGTCTTTATCGCGCCAGCGGCGAGGAACATGATCGCGGATTTGTGCACGGTGCAGGTCAATCACCGAAATTTTAAGCTCGTCCTGCTGGCCGTTAAACGGCAGATGCAGCAGGAAATGGCAGATGTAGCAGTCGCGATGGTTAATCCCGCTCAGGTGCATTTTACGCACCATCGTGGCGACTCGCTCAATGATCATGCGCTTAACCGCTGGAGCCGGTGGCTGGTTCACCCAATCAGCGCAGTAGTCTTCAAGGCTGATGGTTGGCGTGAGGTCTTCAGTAATGATGAAGGAGGTTTTGGTTAGCGGATTCAGCCCTTTTTCGCCAAAGCCGACGCCGTGCATGGTATCCACGCCCACATCGTGCAGGCGGTGAATCGCGTTCCACTCCCGGTCAGCGCCCAGCACTGGCATACGCAGTGAAATCAGGTTTTTCACGATCTCTTTAAGAGAAGTGCCGCGGTGCCATTTCAGGAAATAGCTTCCGCCCGCCAGCTCAAAGCGCAGCGTGCGACGGGTTTCCAGTTCGCGAAAAACCTCACCTTGCAGGTGTTTCACTTCCTCAAAGGCATCTTTACCGCGCCACAGCGTGGCCAGCGGTTCGTTCAGCTCAACCATCCAAATCACCTATAATGATATCTGCCGCTTTGTCCGCCAGACTGTATAAATCTTGTGTATCCGCATAATTTCGCGCATTTTCCGCCCAGGCCGAACGAAGCGCCGGCTGGGTGAGCGCTTTAAGCAGAATCTCGTTAAGCGCATCTTGCCGGAAAGGTTCATCTATCACCGCGCCGCAGTTTGCATCGGCAATATAATGCGCATAGCCGCACACGCTGGTCGTTAATACCGGTAGACCGGCCGTTACCGCCTCGAGCAGGACAATCCCCGCGGCTTCCTGATAAGCCGGATGCATCAGGAGGTCGGCCGCCGCCATCAGTTCGGCCACATCATTACGGCCAGAGAAGAAATGGACGTTACGATGAATGCCTAGCGTCTCTGCCAGCGCGGCGAATTTCCTTGGCTTATCCTGCCCGACAATAAACAGTTGGGTATTTTGTCGTAGGCTTTCAGGTAACGACGCCATAGCGTTTAGGGTACGGTCCACGCCTTTACGCGTAAAGTCAGACCCCACCTGTAAGAGCACATTCTGCGATTCTGTCAGGCCATTCTTTCGACGGTAAACCTGGCGGGCATCCGGAATTTGCTGGCTGTATTTCCTGTCCGGATAGATCCCCGGAGGTAGGATAAGAAAACGCTCAGGTTCCGTCTGATAATGTTTCTGGAAATCGGCAATTTGCTTATCCGTCAGCATCAATAGCTTGGTGGCTTTACCGTGCTCAAAGGTCGCGCGCTCAAAAGCGGCGTAATGCCGGTAGCGCGAGGTCAGGCGATAAAAGAAACCTTTTTCCTGCGCCACTTTCTCGGCATAGCAAACGTCGGCGGCATAATAGATATCCAGCCCCGGCATTTTATTAAAGCCCACGACCCTCGCCACCGGGTGCTCACGAAGATGATTTTGCACCCACGCATAATATTGTGCATTACGCCCGTGATTAGTCCGGGATTTTACCGGGACCAGAATAAGCTCAAAGGCTTCCGGGTGTTCACCCTCCCAGAATTGGGTATAAACGCGCACCTGATGACCACGAGCTGCCACGGTTTGCGCAATGCGCATAAAATCACGCTGCAAACCACCGAAGGGAAAGTACTTATACAGACAGAATGCTACGATCATAATTCTTCGCCTCTGGCGGGTTCCGCATGATTGGCGGGCAAGATCTTATCAATCGCAGTAATTACGTCCTCGGCGGGGATCGCTGAGAGATACATTTCGTTGCGATCGCGCTGCTCACGAGGTGGCATTGGCCGATAATCACCGGCCCAGAACTGAATCATATTGTCCGACCACGGACGCCAGAAAATATGGTCCGTTGCACCAAACAACGCTATAAGCGGCGTTTTGACCGCTGCCGCAATATGCCCAGGTGCCGAATCAACGCCGATAAACAGCGCCGCATGATCGATAAGCGCCCCAAGCTCTGGGAAGGTCACTTTGCCCGCCAGCGCGGTCACCGGAGGCTGCTTACAGCCGTTGGCGATAGCATTAATACACGCCAAATCCTCAGCACCGGGACCGGAAGTCAGCACCACTTCAATCGCTCGATCATGCAACGCATCGATAACCTGAGAAAATTTCTGATTCTCCCAGCATTTAAATATCTGCCGTGCCGTCGGCTGGATCACCACGTAGCGCTCACCGACACCGGCTTTGTCCAGCTCCTGACGTACTCGTTGCCAGCAGCTGGCGTTGTAGCTCATCGTCGTTTCACTGACATAGGAATCAAGGCCCAGCGGCGCCAGCACCGAGAGGTTACTTTCCACCACATTATTGCCTTGCGACGGGGCTAGGTGCGTAAAGCTGTTGCGCCAGAAATTGGACTGTCGATGCTGGTAGTCTTGAGAAATAGACATGGGTACGTTCAGTAGCCGTACCAATACAGCCACCATCCATTGATCGGCCATGTTGACCACGAGGTCATATTGATTAGAACGCAATACCCTGATCAGACTAATAAAGTTAGCTATTTTTTCTGTCGTTTTGGCTTTCTTATTTTTCAGGCCATACAGGGCATTGATATCAGGATTTTCGGATAAAATAGGTATCGTGTCCTGGTAGAGCAGGACATCAACCTTCGCGTCAGGATAATGGCGTTTAAGCGTACTAATCACGGGAGTGGTCAGCAGCATATCCCCGTGAAAACGCATTTTAATGACTAAGATTTTTCTAAATGGCTTTTCCACAAGCGACTCTTTGGTTGAGATTTTCCGATAATAATGAGGAAAAAGCACGCTACCGCCCCAGGCTTTCAGCTACCTGATTACTGATATTGCACTTATTTTTGACGCGATAGTGTACCACTTCTTTTGCCGCAATCCGAACAGGAAGCGCCCCGCACACATAAATCATTTTAATCTTACAAATCATGCAAATAGATAAGTTACAGCGTTCATTAACGCCGACGTACTCGCATCTCATTCTTGGTAGGTTAAATCACAACTGACAGCATAAAAAAGGGGGATAAGCAGCGATATCCACGGCAAGCTGCCGCTCTGTGGATAATTTAGACCAAAAACAGCAAAAGTAATGGTAAAGCCTCAGGTAAATACATAGAATCCTCAGCACATTCATAACCCAGCTATTTATTATGCTTGAATTGCTTTACACCGCCCTTCTCTACCTTATTCAGCCTCTCATCTGGATACGGCTTTGGGTGCGCGGACGTAAGGCTCCAGCCTATCGCAAACGCTGGGGTGAACGTTACGGATTCTATCGCCAGCCGCTTAAACCGGGTGGGATTATGCTGCATTCTGTTTCCGTTGGTGAAACGCTGGCCGCGATCCCGTTGGTTCGCGCGTTGCGCCACCGTTACCCCGATTTACCGATTACTGTGACCACGATGACACCGACAGGTTCAGAGCGCGTCCAGTCAGCCTTTGGTAAAGACGTTCAGCACGTCTATTTACCCTATGATTTGCCCGATGCCCTCAATCGCTTCCTCGATAAGGTTGACCCTAAACTGGTGTTAATCATGGAAACTGAGCTATGGCCAAATTTGATTGCCGCTCTGCATCGTCGTCATATTCCATTAGTCATCGCTAACGCCCGTCTCTCCGAGCGCTCTGCCGCTGGCTACGCGAAGCTCGGCTCATTCGTGCGCACGCTGCTCCAGCGTATTACGCTTATCGCGGCGCAAAATGAAGAAGACGGTAAGCGCTTTGTGGCGCTAGGGGCGAAAAACAGCCAAGTGACCATCACCGGCAGTTTAAAATTTGATATCTCCGTGACGCCGCAGCTAGCAGCCAAGGCTATCACGCTACGTCGCCAATGGGCGCCGCATCGTCCAGTATGGATTGCCACCAGTACCCATGACGGCGAAGAGAGCATTATTATTGCGGCCCACCACGCGCTGCTGAAGCAATATCCCGATTTACTTTTGATCTTGGTCCCTCGCCACCCGGAACGTTTCCCGGATGCCGTCAATCTGACCCGGCAAGCAGGCTTAACCTTCACCACGCGTTCGTCAGGTGAAGTGCCTTCCGCCGCCACGCAGGTTGTCATCGGCGACACCATGGGCGAGCTGATGCTGCTGTACGGTATTGCCGACTTAGCATTTGTTGGCGGTTCGCTGGTTGAGCGTGGAGGCCATAACCCACTTGAGGCCGCAGCCCACGCCATCCCGGTATTAATGGGGCCGCATACCTTCAACTTTAAAGATATCTGCGCGCGTCTGGAACAGGCGAGTGGCCTGATTACGGTAACCGACGCCGCAAGCCTCGAAAAAGAGGTATCCTCTCTATTAGCCGATGCGGATTATCGTAGTTTCTACGGTCGTCACGCCGTTGAGGTTCTGTACCAGAATCAGGGTGCGTTGCAGCGCTTATTGCAACTCTTGGAGCCGTACCTGCCACCGAAAACGCATTGAGGATTATTATGCAAAAACGGGCGATTTATCCGGGCACCTTCGATCCTCTGACTAACGGTCATCTTGATATCGTGACGCGTGCGTCCTGCATGTTCGACCATGTCATCCTCGCCATTGCAGCCAGCCCAAGTAAAAAACCCATGTTTGACCTGAGCGAGCGCGTGGCATTAGCCCAGCAGGCAACGGCGCATCTTGATAATGTCGAGGTCATGGGGTTTAGCGATCTGATGGCCAATTTTGCGCGTACTCAGCAGGCCAATATTCTGATTCGTGGCCTACGCGCCGTCGCGGATTTCGAATATGAAATGCAGTTGGCGCATATGAACCGCCACCTGATGCCAGAATTGGAAAGCGTCTTTCTGATGCCGTCGAAGGATTGGTCGTTTATTTCATCGTCGCTGGTGAAAGAAGTCGCGCGCCACGGTGGCGAAGTCGCCCACTTCCTACCGTTGAATGTATACCAGGCGCTGCTGGAAAAGCTGCAGTAAGCGCAAAACTCCCAGCGCGACGGTACCCGGCGGCGCTGGGGGAAATAGCGGTCTATTTCTGACACGCCTTACAGTAAAACGTCGCCCGCTGAGCATGTTTACTTGCAATAATCGGCGTCCCACAGGCTCGACAAGGTTCCCCTTTCCGCCCGTAGACCTGCAGTTCTTGAGCAAAATATCCCGGTTTCCCATCGCTTTGCAGAAAATCTTTTAGCGTCGTTCCGCCCTGCTCAATCGACCGTTTCAGCACTGCTTTGATGGCCTCTACCAAGCATTCACATTCAACTTTCGATAACGATGATGCCACCCTGTCTGGATGGATCCGCGCGGCAAACAGCGATTCACTGGCATAAATATTACCCACCCCCACCACCAGCTTGTTATCCATCAGCCAAGGCTTTATCGCGGTCTTTTTCTTCGCACACTTGGACAGCATATACTCGGCGTTAAATTCCTCGCTGAGCGGTTCAGGGCCGAGATGAGCAAGCACGCTGTGTCCTTCGAGCGCGGGTGTCCATAGCCAAGCGCCAAAGCGTCGTGGGTCGGTGTAACGCAGCACTTTGCCGTTACTCATCAGCAAATCGACGTGGTCGTGTTTTTCGGCAGGTAACTCTTCCGCCAAGATACGCAGGCTGCCGGACATGCCTAGGTGAATGATTATCCAGCCGTCAGGAAGCTCGAGCAGCAGGTATTTAGCGCGTCGTTGGACGCTCAGGACGGGTTTGTCGCTTAGACGGTAGATTTCATCAGAGATGGGCCAGCGTAGGCGACCGTTGCGGATGACGGCATGCTGGATGGTCGCGCCGACTAGGTGAGGTTCAATCCCTCGGCGGCTGGTTTCAACTTCAGGTAATTCAGGCATAGCGTCTCCGACTGTAATACGGCTCTCTCTATTATGGGGACGCGTAGAAAACAAAAAACCCCGCCGAGGCGAGGTTTTTTGCTACATCGAAACTGAAATTATTTAATTTTAGCTTCTTTGTACAGTACGTGCTGACGGACAACTGGATCGAACTTTTTCAGTTCCAGTTTTTCCGGCTTAGTACGCTTGTTCTTCGTGGTGGTATAGAAGTGACCAGTACCAGCAGAAGAAACCAGCTTGATTTTCTCACGAATACCTTTAGCCATGATTTATTTCCTCTAAGTACTTAGTACTTTTCGCCACGGGCACGCAGTTCGGACAGAACTGTATCGATGCCTTTCTTATCAATTACACGCATACCTTTAGCAGATACACGCAGGGTGACAAAACGCTTCTCGCTCTCAACCCAGAAACGGTGAGAGTGCAGGTTCGGCAGGAAACGGCGTTTAGTCGCGTTCAGTGCGTGGGAACGGTTGTTACCGGTCACCGGACGCTTGCCAGTAACTTGGCAGACTCGGGACATGTTTATTCTCCAAAAATCAAATTAGCTCGAGCTTCGTATGGGGTATCGGCGCCTCGTCAGGCTTTACAGCCCGGTCATCGCAGTTCTACACCTCATCATCGATGCACCTTGATGCAACCAAATGAATCAGTGTCTAAGTGAACTCTCGATTGCCAGGCCCAAATGCCAAACCCGAGATTCTCAAAGGTGGCGTAGTATACGCTGCCACGACGTTATGCTCAAGTCCCGAACAGACAAAGATCCCGGTGGATCGCGTAGAAATCAGCTAAATCCAACCTCGTTCGGCAAAAGAAACATACTCACCACGGCCTATGACCAGATGATCGAGTACGCGTACATCCATGAATTGGCAACACTTTACCACTCTTTCGGTAATAAGTCTGTCAGATTTACTCGGCTCCGCATTACCGGATGGATGATTATGTGCCAAGATCACCGCCGCAGCGTTGACTTTGATGGCTTCTCGTACAATTTCGCGCGGATGCACCTCAACGTGGCTGAGCGTGCCGGAAAAAAGTCGGCTGTGTTTGAGCACTTTGTGTTGATTATCGAGGAAGATGACTAAAAAGACTTCTCGTTCTTCATCGGCCAGCTGGCTTTGCAAAAACTCGCGCGTCATTTCCGGGCTTAGTAGCGGGTTCTCCACCAGTACCCGTAGGCTAAAATAGCGTCGCGCCAGCTCGGCAACCCCCTTCAGCTGTGCGTACTTGGCAAGCCCGATGCCATCGACCTGCATCATCTCCTCCTCGCATGCTGACAACAGGCCGTATAGCGAACCAAAATGACACAACAGTTCACGAGAGTAACGCATCACATCTTTTTCCCGCGTCCCTGTGCGTAAAAACAGCGCCAGCAGCTCGGTATCCGACAGTGATTCAATACCGAAGCGCTGCATCTTTTCTCGCGGCATCATCACATCTAGACTCTCCATCATCGCCTCCTTTCCCTTAACGCCTCCATGCTGTCACAGCCTTCATCACGCCGCACGATAGCAATATCGCTCTTGCGTAGCGCCTCGCAAAGTGGCGCGCACGACCTCGCGAGGATTGTGATAAAATGCGCGGATTCTGATGTACCCAAACAGGAAAGAATCATGATGAGCCTGGCCGGAAAGAAAATTGTCCTTGGCGTCAGCGGCGGCATCGCCGCTTACAAAACGCCGGAGCTGGTGCGTCGACTGCGTGAACGCGGTGCAGACGTGCGGGTTGCCATGACCGAAGCTGCAAAAGCCTTCATCACCCCGCTGAGCCTGCAAGCTGTCTCCGGTTATCCGGTCTCCGATAGTCTGCTCGACACCGCTGCCGAAGCGGCAATGGGTCATATTGAGCTAGGGAAATGGGCCGATCTCGTGATTCTGGCCCCCGCCACGGCCGATTTGATTGCCCGCATCACTGCCGGGATGGCTAATGATTTGGTGTCGACTATCTGCCTAGCCACGCCTTCTCCTGTTGCTGTAGTCCCCGCAATGAACCAGCAGATGTACCGGGCAGCGGCCACCCAGCATAATCTTGACGTCCTAGCTTCCCGTGGTCTTCTCCTTTGGGGCCCAGACAGCGGCAGCCAGGCCTGCGGCGACGTTGGTCCTGGGCGTATGCTCGACCCTCTGACGATTGTCGATATGGCAGCCGCGCATTTTTCGCCCGTCAAAGATTTGCAACATCTGAGCATCATGATTACCGCAGGTCCCACCCGTGAACCGCTGGACCCGGTGCGCTACATCACCAACCACAGCTCCGGCAAAATGGGCTTTGCCATCGCCGAAGCTGCCGCCCGCCGCGGGGCGAATGTGACGCTAATTAGCGGCCCGGTATCGCTCCCTACTCCCGCCTTTGTGCAGCGTGTTGACGTGACCACAGCTGAAGAGATGAACGCGGCGGTTCTGGCAAACGCACAGCAACAACAGATTTTCATCGGCTGTGCTGCCGTTGCAGACTATCGCGCAGCGGTTATTGCTGAAGAAAAAATAAAAAAACAGGACACCCAGGGTGATGAATTCACAATAAAAATGGTGAAAAACCCTGACATTGTGGCAGGCGTTGCGGCGCTGAAAAAACATCGACCTTATGTCGTAGGATTTGCCGCCGAAACGAATAATGTGGAAGAATACGCGCAGCAAAAGCGTAGCCGCAAAAATCTTGATCTGATCTGCGCCAATGATGTATCGCAGTCAAATCAAGGTTTTAATAGCGATAACAATGCATTACACCTTTTCTGGCAGGACGGCGAGAAGCGCTTACCTCTCGCCAGCAAGTCACTCCTGGGCCAACTATTATTGGACGAGATCGTTACCCGTTATGATGAAAAAAATCGACGTTAAGATTCTGGACTCGCGCATTGGTCAGCAGTTCCCGCTGCCAACCTATGCCACCGCTGGCTCTGCAGGCCTGGACCTGCGCGCCTGTCTTGATGAAGCCATAGTACTGGCGCCGGGTGAAACCACCTTACTGCCAACTGGGCTGGCTATTCACATCGCTGACCCTTCTTTGGCCGCCGTGATGCTGCCGCGTTCTGGTTTGGGCCACAAACACGGTATTGTACTCGGCAACTTGGTGGGGCTTATCGACTCCGATTATCAGGGTCAACTGATGGTATCCATCTGGAACCGCGGGCAAACCACGTTCACCATTGAACCCGGTGAGCGCGTCGCACAGATGATATTTGTCCCTGTCGTCCAAGCCGAATTTAATCTGGTCGAGTCATTTGAAGCCACCGATCGTGGCGAAGGTGGCTTCGGTCACTCCGGGCGTCAGTAACCCGCCCTAAGGTGCGTTACGCCAACGTGGCGCGCCGGTTTTTTACGCATCTCACGGGTCATAAATGCAAAAACAACGCAGCAAATGATGGCTGTGGTCACCGTGCGGATGCTCGCCTGACAAATGTGTATTTTCAGGGGTATTTTAGAACATGGCAGAAAAGCAAACTGCGAAAAGGAATCGTCGCGAGGAAATACTTCAATCCCTGGCGTTGATGCTTGAATCCAGCGATGGTAGCCAACGTATCACTACGGCAAAACTGGCAGCCTCCGTCGGCGTTTCCGAAGCAGCACTGTACCGGCATTTCCCTAGCAAAACCCGTATGTTCGATAGCCTTATTGAGTTTATCGAAGATAGCCTGATTACCCGTATCAATCTGATTCTGAAAGATGAGAAAGATACCACCACGCGCCTGCGTCTGATCGTATTGCTGATCCTAGGCTTTGGTGAACGTAATCCAGGACTGACCCGTATTCTGACCGGCCATGCGCTAATGTTCGAACAGGATCGTCTGCAGGGGCGTATTAACCAGCTTTTCGAGCGTATTGAAGCTCAGCTTCGCCAAGTACTGCGCGAGCGAAAAATGCGTGAAGGGGAAGGTTACGAAACGGATGAAACAATACTGGCAAGCCAACTGTTGGCTTTCTGCGAAGGTATGCTGTCGCGCTTTGTTCGCAGCGAATTCAAATACAGCCCCACGGACGACTTTGATGCCCGCTGGCCGCTGATTACCGCCCAGTTACGCTAATCTGCAAAATAGCCCGGTTCTCACCGGGCTATTTTTTTATACGCCGTACGCTTCGCGATAGGCACGAACAGACGCCAAATGCTCCGCCATCTCCGGTTTCTCTTCCAGATACGCGATCAGATCTTTGAGCGTAATGATCGAGATAACCTCACAGCCGTAATCGCGTTCAACTTCCTGAATAGCAGAAATTTCACCACGACCACGCTCTTGACGATCTAAAGAGATCAGCACGCCGGCAAGTTTTGCGCCATTGGCCTGGATAATCTCCATTGACTCGCGAATCGCTGTACCTGCGGTGATCACATCATCGACCAGCATCACGCGCCCGGTCAGCGCACTGCCCACTAGGTTGCCGCCTTCACCGTGGTCTTTGGCCTCTTTGCGGTTAAAGCAGTACGGATAATCACGGTCATGATGTTCTGCCAACGCCACCGCGGTGGTTGTGGCGATAGGAATGCCTTTGTAGGCAGGGCCAAACAGCAGATCGAACTCAATACCTGAATCCACCAGCGCTTCGGCATAAAAACGGCCTAACAGTGCCAGATCGCGCCCGGTATTAAACAGCCCGGCGTTGAAGAAATAGGGGCTCTTGCGCCCGGATTTCAGCGTGAACTCGCCAAACTTAAGTACCTGCTTGTTAAGCGCAAACTCAATAAACTGGCGCTGATACGGTTTCATGGATTCGCTCCTCATCTCACTTTATTACGGACAAAAAAAAGGGCGACAACGTCGCCCTAAAAATCAATTTTCTAACGCCGCCTTCTGCGTCGTGACAATAGATTCGATTCCCCCTCTGGCCAATGCCAGCAGGGTTAGTAATTCTTCGTGGGTGAACGGCTCGCCTTCCGCCGTTCCCTGAACCTCGATGATGCGCCCGTCTTCGGTCATCACCACGTTCATATCGGTTTCTGCCGCGGAATCTTCCACGTATTCCAGATCGCACAGCGCTTCACCGTTAACGATACCCACGGAAACCGCTGCAACCATCCCTTTCATTGGGTTGGTTTTCAGTTTGCCCGCAGCAACCAGCTTGCCCAACGCATCAGCCAGAGCTACACAAGCACCGGTAATAGACGCAGTACGAGTGCCGCCGTCAGCTTGGATAACATCACAGTCCAGCGTAATGGTAAATTCACCCAGCGCCTTCAGGTCCACCGCGGCACGCAGCGCACGAGCGATTAAACGCTGAATTTCCATGGTGCGACCGCCCTGCTTACCCTTTGCCGCTTCGCGAGCATTACGGGTATGAGTGGCGCGCGGCAGCATGCCGTATTCAGCGGTGATCCAGCCCTGGCCTTGACCTTTTAGGAAGCGCGGCACACCTTCATCAATGGAAGCGGTGCACAGCACCTTGGTGTCACCAAATTCGACCAGCACGGAGCCTTCAGCGTGTTTTGTGTAATTACGGGTCAGGGTGACGGGACGCACCTGGTTGGCACTACGACCTGTTGGACGCATGATAAAATCTCCGGCTTGTAACGAATGTGGCTGCGCATTATACACAAAATCATTCACGCTGTATCAAGGCGGACGAAGGAGAGTTATCCGCATTAACGGCGCTTATTCCTATCCTGATAAGCCCTCGGAGGCTATAATCTCCCCCATCTCTCCTTTAAAAACAGGAACGTCTATGATCCGCAGTATGACCGCCTATGCCCGCCGTGAAATCAAGGGTAGTTGGGGCAGCGCCGCTTGGGAACTGCGCTCGGTTAACCAGCGTTATCTCGAAACTTATTTTCGTCTGCCGGAACAGTTCCGTAGTCTCGAACCCGTTGTCCGCGAACGCCTGCGTACCCGTCTGACCCGCGGAAAAGTAGAATGTACTTTGCGCTTTGAGCCAGATGCCAGCGCGCAAGGGGAGCTTATTCTTAACGAAAACTTGGCGAAACAGCTGGTTAACGCAGCGAATTGGGTCAAGATGCAGAGCGACGAAGGTGAAATCAACCCGGTCGATATTCTGCGCTGGCCTGGTGTGATGGCGGCGAAAGAACAGGATTTAGATGCCATCTCCGCCGACATTCTGGCCGCGCTGGACGGCACGTTGGATGACTTTATCGTAGCCCGCGAAACCGAAGGCCAGGCGCTGAAAACACTGATTGAACAGCGCCTAGAAGGCGTCAGTGGCGAAGTCACGAAAGTCCGCGCCCATATGCCTGAAATTCTGCAATGGCAGCGCGAACGTCTGGTTGCCAAGCTGGAAGACGCAGAAGTTCAGTTGGAAAACAATCGCCTAGAACAAGAACTGGTACTGATGGCACAGCGTATTGATGTTGCCGAAGAGCTGGATCGTTTAGAAGCGCACGTAAAAGAAACCTATAACATTCTGAAGAAGAAAGAGGCAGTAGGTCGCCGTCTGGACTTTATGATGCAAGAATTCAACCGTGAGTCGAATACGCTGGCATCAAAATCCATTAACGCCGACGTCACAAAATCGGCTATCGAACTGAAAGTTTTAATCG
Organism: Kluyvera sp. STS39-E; assembly: GCF_040932435.1. NCBI lineage: Bacteria > Pseudomonadati > Pseudomonadota > Gammaproteobacteria > Enterobacterales > Enterobacteriaceae > Kluyvera > Kluyvera sp. STS39-E. The sequence continues at coordinate 290,268 of NZ_JBFQGA010000005.1, forward strand.
AGCAAATGCGCGAGCAGATTCAGAATATCGAATAATTTCAGATTGTTATATCGCTAAATGAATGCCTGCTTTATTGCGGGCATTTTTTATTCTAGTAGTTTCTTTTTTCTCCAAGAAATAGCATCATTAGCCACCCTTTTCAAAAGGGACGATTATGGAAAAGATGCGTTTTATCAGAGTGTTATTTCACACATAAATTAAATGGAAATGGTTGCCGCCTTAGGTAACTATTTTATTAATTCCTTCTGATGTGCCCATCTAATTATATCTTAAGCATTGGTGGCTAGACTGGCCGCCTTCACATTAAATAAAGTTAAACGTATGCAATTCACGACTACTCAGAGTACGCCAGCATTTAGCTGGAAGGCCCTTGGCTGGGCCGTATTGTATTTTTGTTTCTTTTCCACTGCATTACAGCTTGTTATCTACGCTACCGGTTACAGCGGTTCTAACGGATTAAGGGACTCCATTCTCTTTAGTCTGTTATGGCTGGCACCTATCTTCCTGTTTCCAAAGCAAACCCGCATTATCGGGGCCATTATTGGCGTTGTGCTTTGGGGCGCATCGCTTGCAGCAATTAGTTACTACGTTATTTACGGTCAGGAGTTCTCGCAAAGCGTTTTATTCGTGATGTTTGAAACCAACACCAATGAAGCGGGCGAGTTCTTTAGCCAATATTTCAGCATGAAGATCGTGCTGGTCGCGCTGGTTTACACCGCGATTGCCATTCTTTTATGGACGCGCCTACGCCCGGTTTATATTCCAAAACCATGGCGCTGGCTGGTCTCTTTTGCCCTAGTGTACGGACTGATCCTGAACCCATTGGTGTCAGGGGTCGTGATGAAAAATAAACCGGTTGGTGACGTGCTTGATGGCATTTCAACGCGCCTTGCACCTGCAGCTCCATGGCAGTTCATCACCGGTTATTATCAATACCATCACCAGTTGGATAGCCTGACCCGGTTGCTCAATGACAACCACGCGCTGCCGCCGCTGGCCAATTTAAAAGACAGTAGCGGTGACACACCACGTACGCTGGTTCTGGTGATTGGCGAATCAACACAGCGCGGGCATATGAGCCTTTACGGTTATCCGCGTGAAACCACGCCGGAACTGGATGCGCTGCGTAAGTCAGACCCCAACTTCACCGTCTTCAACGACGTCGTGACATCTCGTCCGTATACCATCGAGATTTTGCAACAGGCGCTGACCTTCGCAAATGAAAAGAATCCCGATCTCTATCTGACCAAACCTTCGCTGATGAATCTGATGAAACAGGCGGGTTATAAAACCTTCTGGATCACCAACCAGCAGACGATGACGTCGCGCAACACAATGCTGACGGTTTTCTCAAAGCAGACCGATCAGCAGTTCTACATGAACCAGCAACGTACCCAGAGCGCCCGTGAATACGATTCAAACGTTCTGGCACCGTTCAAACAGGTTCTGGCAGACCCGGCACCGAAGAAGTTTATTATCGTTCACCTGCTGGGTACGCACATTAAATACGAGTATCGCTACCCGGAAACTTGGAACAAATTCTCCGGCAAAACCGACACCATGCCGGCGGGCCTGAGCCAAGAAGAGCAGGATACTTACAACACCTATGATAACGCCAACCTGTACAACGACTTCGTTGTCTCAAGCCTTATCAAGGATTACAAGGCCACCGATCCAAACGGCTTCCTGCTGTACTTCTCCGATCACGGAGAAGAGGTGTATGACACCCCACCGCATAAAACGCAGGGCCGTAACGAGACCGAGCCAACCCGCCATATGTACACCATCCCGTTCCTGCTGTGGACATCGGAGAAATGGCATGAGGCCCACCCGCGTGATTTCTCACAGGATGTGAATCGTAAATACAGCAGCTCCGAGCTTATCCATACTTGGTCCGACCTAGCAGGATTGAGCTATGACAATTTCGACCCAACCCGCGCGCTCACCAGCCCGCAGTTTGTGGAGTCCACACGATGGATTGGCAATCCGTACAATAAAAATGCGCTAACGGATTACGATAAGCTGCCTTACGGCGAGCAGACGGGTAATCAGTAGCCCCTTCAGGCCGCTTCGTTTGAAGCGGCTTTTTTTGGACTATCGTATGCCAAACCCACCAATAATTAATTATATTTTCTAATCATGAAAAGATAAAAAAATATCATTAAAAGCCGCAAATACTGCATATAGAAAAGACCATTAGATTAGTTTTTATAATCTATAACCACTTGCCTTAGAAAATCTCAATCGTGACGAAGCACACAAATCGCTAACCTCCTGCCATTCTGACTGGGAGCGAATATGTTACTGCACATCCTTTACCTTATCGGCATCACCGCCGAAGCCATGACCGGCGCCTTAGCCGCCGGACGTCGTCGCATGGATACCTTCGGCGTGATTATTATCGCCACCGCCACCGCGCTAGGCGGTGGATCGGTACGCGATATGCTACTTGGCCACTATCCATTAGGTTGGGTACAGCATCCGGAATACATCATCATCGTGGTGATTGCTGCGGTGCTGACGACCATTGTTGCTCCGGTCATGCCACATCTGCGCCGCCTGTTTCTGGTACTGGATGCCATCGGTCTTGTTGTCTTTTCCATCATCGGCGCTCAGGTAGCGTTGGATATGGGACAAGGCCCAGTTATCGCGATTATCGCGGCGGTTGTCACCGGCGTATTTGGCGGAATACTGCGTGATATGTTCTGTAAACGCATCCCTCTGGTATTCCAAAAAGAGTTATACGCTGGCATCTCCTTCGCTGCTGCGGTGCTGTACGTCGCCTTACAGCATTACGTCAGCAACCATGATGTCGTGGTGATTTCTACGCTGCTGTTTGGCTTTACCGCTCGTATGCTGGCACTGAGACTAAAATTAGGGCTACCGGTGTTCCACTACCGCCATGAGACTCACTAGCGAAAGCCACTTATGCCCAATATTTGTAGCTGCCCGGCGAGTTTGACCATCGTGGGATGGTGAATAAATGCCATCAGATTACGGGCTTTTTCTGGGCCGACGCCCGGCAAATTCCGCCAGTGCAGTTCGTCACGAGCCTCTAGCTGGGCCCAAGAGCGGTCATTGATTGCCTTCATCGCAGCAGAAGGCAGAGGTAGTCCCAGCGCTTTTAGCCAAAGGGAGAAGGGCTGTTGGCGCGCGATATTAAAACGGTGCCAGAGTAATTGCGCCCGTGTCACGGTTATCCCCGGTGTCTCTTCTAGCTGTTTTGGCGTCAGTTCAAGCCAAGAGAAAATATGGGTGAAAGGATGTGCCATCATGAGCGTTCTCCATCCAGCTTCTCCGATGCCTTCAATATCGAGTACCTGTGAGCCCCCCAGCCAGCTAAGGCGGGCCAGAAATTGCTCCTGGCAATCTGGCGAGCGGTAGAAACAGCTTAGTGGGTGGTAACGAGGAATAGGTGGCGTGGGTTTTGTCCTATCCATGCCACGCCAAACAACATTATCCAATCGTGGTATCCCTTGTCCTGCCAGGCTCACCAGAAGCTGATCGCCAATCGTGATATCCAGTTTTTGCCAGCGCTGCACAGAACCAATACTGACACGCTGCACCTGCTTGTCATCCAGCGTAATGGGTTCCAGCTCGGCGACCACGGCAATCTTACCGGTGCGCCCAATCGTAAAGCGGATCCCTCTTACCTCAGCCACCTGTGAAACTGGTCGGTACTTCCACGCCGCTAGCCACGTTCCCTGCGCAGGCCGCCAGCGTTCGCCGTTCGGTTCTTTCCCCGCACGAATCACAACCCCATCAGTCGCAAAGGGTAAAGGAGAGGTAAACCAACGTTCACGCCAGTCGGCAACCTCTTTGAATTGCGAAATCGGATAGGAATAACGAGCAACAAGATCAAAGCCAGAAGCCGACAACAACACCAACCGTTCACGCATCGCGGCCGGTCCGTCAGGCCATGCCCAGATAAAAACCGACAACTGCGATAGCGATGGGCTTTCGTCTTGCTGCATCAGCAGCCCAGCGACCTGCGAACGCGCATTCATGCCACCCATTTTTTGTTGTACATGCCCTTTAGCGCGCAGGAAAATCTCTCCCTGCAGGACGCTATTGGCCAGCGCGCCATCGACCTTTTGCGGCAGCGACGGAATACGCCGTGCCTTTTGCGTCCAGTCTTCTCCTTGTAAACCATCGCCCCGACTGATAACGCGCTGCAAATGCCCCTGCTTATAAACCAGAGTCACTGCAACACCATCCACTTTTGGCTGTATCCACAGATCTTTTTTGCCCTGCATCCACTGCCCAACCGCCTGCGCGTCAGCAAGTTTACGCACGCCAGTATGCGCCACGGGATGACTCACCGCCCCTTGCAGCGGGAGCAAACTGGTATTCTCTGCGGCGACAGAACCAAAGCAGCCCTGCCAGCCGGCGAGACGTGCTGAGAGTTGGTCATAAACACCGTCGCTGACCTCACTCGCCCCCTTATGCCAATACGCTTCATTCCATTTCGCTAACTGCCCCTGTAGCTGCGCGATTTCTCGCTCGGCGCGTTCCGGTGACCAGACCGGGCAAGTTGCCTGAACATGTGCCGTCAAAAATAGCGCTACGATTATCAACCATCGGCTCATCATTTCCCCTCCATAGCGGATAACCGTTTGTATCGCAGCGATATTGGCAATGCGAGGGGTGATTCCCCCTTTTCCGAGCGGCCTTCTGAGAGAAAGAGTTTGTTGCAGCAACGTGCAGAGAATTCAGGAAAACGGCGCGAAAAATAAAATAAACTGCCGTAAAAAGTGTGACAAAGGCTACGTCGCGTAGCGGCGCCGTGTATAATAGGCTCGTATGTAAGTTCTCTTTCGATAATCACATACAAAAGACACTCATGGCTCAAGGCACGCTCTATATTGTTTCCGCCCCTAGTGGCGCGGGTAAATCCAGCCTGATTCAGGCTTTATTGAAAACCCAACCGCTGTACGATTCCCAGGTATCTGTTTCACATACCACGCGCGCGCCGCGTCCGGGTGAAGTGCATGGCGAACACTATTTCTTTGTGAATCACGACGAATTCCGCACGATGATTGGCGAAGAGGCGTTTCTTGAACACGCTGAAGTCTTTGGTAACTATTACGGCACGTCGCGCAAAGCCATTGAGCAGGTTTTGGCTACCGGCGTTGATGTCTTCTTAGATATCGACTGGCAGGGCGCACAGCAGATTCGTAAAAGCATGCCGGGCGCGCGCAGTATCTTTATTTTACCGCCGTCCAGAATAGAACTGGACCGCCGCCTGCGTGGTCGCGGTCAAGATAGCGAAGAAGTTATCGCTAAACGTATGGCTCAGGCTGTTGCAGAAATGAGCCATTACGCGGAATATGATTACCTCATCGTCAATGATGATTTTGATACCGCACTGGGCGATCTGAAAACGATCATCCGCGCTGAGCGACTGCGTATGAGCCGCCAAAAGCAGCGACATGACGCTTTAATCAGCAAATTATTGGCAGACTGAACCCACTTTCAGTATCATGCCCCGTTATTTCTTCATCTGTGGAGCACTAAAGTATGGCACGCGTAACTGTTCAGGACGCTGTAGAGAAAATTGGTAACCGTTTTGACCTGGTACTGGTCGCCGCGCGTCGCGCTCGTCAGATGCAGACTGGCGGTAAAGATCCGCTGGTACCGGAAGAAAACGATAAAACCACCGTTATCGCGCTGCGCGAAATCGAAGAAGGTCTGATCAACAACCAGATCCTCGACGTGCGTGAGCGCCAGGAACAGCAAGAGCAGGAAGCCGCTGAATTACAAGCTGTTACCGCTATTGCTGAAGGTCGTCGTTAATTAGATAGCGGGTCGCCCTTGTATCTGTTTGAGAGCCTGAATCAGCTGATTCAAAATTACCTGCCGGAAGACCAGATCAAGCGTCTTCGGCAGGCCTATCTCGTTGCACGTGACGCTCACGAGGGGCAAACACGTTCAAGCGGTGAACCCTATATCACGCACCCGGTTGCGGTAGCCTGCATTCTGGCCGAGATGAAACTCGACCATGAAACGCTGATGGCCGCCCTGCTGCATGACGTGATTGAAGATACCCCTGCCACCTACCAGGATATGGAGCAACTCTTTGGCAAAAGCGTTGCTGAGCTGGTAGAGGGGGTATCAAAACTTGATAAGCTCAAGTTCCGCGATAAGAAAGAGGCGCAGGCCGAAAACTTTCGCAAGATGATTATGGCGATGGTGCAGGATATCCGCGTCATCCTCATCAAGCTTGCCGACCGTACCCACAACATGCGCACGCTGGGCTCATTACGCCCGGATAAACGCCGTCGCATCGCCCGTGAAACCCTCGAAATTTACAGCCCGCTGGCGCACCGTTTAGGTATCCACCACATCAAAACCGAGCTTGAAGAGCTGGGCTTTGAAGCGCTGTACCCAAACCGTTATCGCGTCATCAAAGAAGTGGTGAAAGCCGCGCGCGGTAACCGTAAAGAGATGATTCAGAAGATCCTTTCTGAAATTGAAGGGCGTTTGCAGGAAGCGGGAATTCCGTGTCGCGTCAGCGGTCGCGAAAAGCATCTGTACTCTATCTACTGCAAAATGGTGCTGAAAGAGCAGCGTTTTCACTCGATCATGGATATCTACGCCTTCCGCGTCATTGTCCATGATTCCGACACCTGCTATCGCGTGCTTGGCCAAATGCATAGCCTGTATAAGCCGCGCCCCGGTCGCGTGAAAGACTATATCGCTATCCCGAAGGCCAACGGATATCAATCTCTGCACACTTCGATGATTGGGCCGCACGGCGTCCCGGTCGAAGTCCAGATCCGTACCGAAGACATGGATCAAATGGCGGAGATGGGTGTGGCGGCGCACTGGGCCTACAAAGAACACGGCGGCGAAAGCAGCACCACCGCGCAAATCCGCGCCCAGCGCTGGATGCAAAGCCTGCTGGAGCTACAGCAAAGCGCCGGTAGCTCGTTTGAATTTATCGAGAGCGTTAAATCCGATCTCTTCCCGGATGAGATTTACGTTTTCACCCCGGAAGGCCGCATCGTCGAACTACCTGCTGGCGCCACGCCGGTGGACTTCGCCTATGCCGTGCATACCGATATCGGTCATGCCTGCGTCGGCGCCCGCGTCGACCGCCAGCCTTATCCGCTGTCGCAGCCGCTTTCCAGCGGCCAGACGGTCGAAATCATTACCGCACCGGGCGCACGCCCGAATGCCGCATGGCTCAATTTTGTCGTCAGCTCGAAAGCGCGCGCCAAAATTCGCCAACTGCTGAAAAACCTCAAGCGCGACGATTCCGTCAGCCTCGGTCGTCGTCTGCTCAACCATGCGCTGGGCGGCAGCCGCAAGCTTGCCGAGATTTCGCCTGAACATATCCAGCGCGAGCTGGACCGCATGCGTCTTGCGACCCTTGATGACCTGCTGGCAGAAATCGGTCTCGGCAATGCCATGAGCGTCGTCGTCGCGAAAAACCTACAGCAAGGCGAAGCCACGCCGCTGGCGCCGGGAGCCTCTGGGCTTACCCATCTGCCAATTAAAGGCGCTGATGGCGTACTGATCACCTTTGCAAAATGCTGTCGTCCTATCCCGGGCGATCCAATCATCGCCCACGTCAGCCCTGGTAAGGGGCTGGTTATTCACCATGAATCTTGTCGCAACATTCGCGGCTATCAGAAAGAACCTGAGAAATTCATGGCGGTAGAGTGGGATAAAGAGACAGCGCAGGAATTTATCACCGAAATTAAGGTTGATATGTTCAATCATCAGGGTGCGCTGGCGAACCTGACGGCAGCCATCAATACTGCGACGTCCAATATTCAAAGCCTGAATACGGAAGAAAAAGACGGCCGTGTTTATAGCGCCTTTATTCGTCTAACCGCGCGTGACCGCGTGCATCTGGCGAATATCATGCGCAAAATTCGCGTGATGCCGGACGTTATTAAAGTCACCCGTAACCGAAATTAGTTTAATGAATTCACAGCGTTATGCGCGTATTCGTGAAATGCTCGCCAGACGTCAGTCCGATCTGACGGTCTGCATGGAGCAGGTCCACAAGCCTCATAATGTCTCGGCGATCGTGCGCACCGCCGATGCGGTGGGCGTTCATGAAGTTCACGCCGTCTGGCCTGGCAGCCGTTTGCGCACCATGGCCTCATCGGCTGCAGGTAGCAACAGCTGGGTGCAGGTGAAAACGCACCCGACTATCGGTGAAGCAGTTGCCCATCTAAAAAGCCAAGGCATGCAGGTTCTGGCAACCCATCTCTCTGATAAAGCCGTTGATTTTCGTGAGATCGACTACACCCGCCCGACCTGTATTCTGATGGGGCAGGAAAAAACCGGCATCACCCAAGAAGCGTTAGACCTAGCAGATCAAGATATCATCATCCCGATGATTGGGATGGTGCAGTCACTGAACGTCTCCGTCGCCTCTGCGCTTATCCTCTATGAAGCACAACGCCAACGGCAGAATGCCGGCATGTACCGCCGCGATAACAGCATGCTGCCCGACGAAGAACAGCAGCGCCTGCTATTTGAAGGCGGCTACCCGGTGCTGGCGAACGTCGCAAAGAGTAAGGGCTTACCTTATCCCCGAGTCAATGAACGGGGCGAAGTGGAAGCCGATGCGACGTGGTGGGCAACGATGCAGGCTAAAGGATAACGACGATGCAAAGCCGCCTGCTGGATGCTGTAGCACTCAATACGCTGACCGGCGTCGGTGCCGCGCAGAGCAATCGGCTGGCGAAAATTGGCCTGCACACGGTGCAGGACCTGCTTTTGCATCTACCACTACGTTACGAAGACCGCACCCAGCTCTACCCTATTGGTGAACTGCTGCCCGGCATCTATGCCACTGTCGAAGGCGAAGTGCTGAACAGCACCATTACATTTGGCGGCCGCCGGATGATGACCTGTCAGATAAGCGACGGTTCCGGCATCCTGACGATGCGCTTTTTCAATTTCAATGCGGCAATGAAAAATAGCCTCGCCACCGGTCGCCGCGTGCTGGCCTATGGCGAAGCAAAACGTGGTAAGTACGGCGCGGAGATGATCCATCCGGAATACCGCGTGCAGGGCGATCTCAGCACCCCAGATTTGCAGGAAACCTTAACACCGGTCTATCCCACCACCGAAGGCATTAAGCAGGCGACGCTGCGCAAGCTCACCGACCAAGCGCTGGAGCTACTGGATACCTGCGCTATCAGCGAACTGCTGCCACCCGAGCTGGCACAGGGCATGATGAGCCTGCCGGAAGCGTTGCGCACCCTGCACCGCCCGCCGCCATCGCTCCAGCTCGCTGATTTAGAAACCGGTAAACACCCGGCACAACGGCGCTTAATTCTTGAAGAGCTGCTGGCACACAATCTCAGTATGCTGGCGCTGCGCGCAGGTGCTCAACGCTATCACGCGCTGGCGCTAGGTGCTCAAGGCGATCTCAGAGACCGTTTTCTCGATTCGCTGCCGTTCAAACCAACCGGTGCACAAAACCGCGTGGTCGCAGAAATCGAACACGATATGGCGCTTGATGTGCCGATGATGCGCCTAGTACAAGGTGATGTTGGCTCCGGTAAAACGCTAGTTGCCGCGCTGGCCGCGCTGCGGGCGATTGCCCACGGCAAGCAGGCGGCGCTGATGGCCCCAACTGAATTGCTCGCCGAGCAGCACGCCAACAACTTCCGTAGCTGGTTTGCGCCACTCGGAATTGAGGTTGGCTGGCTTGCCGGTAAGCAAAAAGGCAAAGCGCGCCAGGCACAGCAGGAAGCCATCGCCAGCGGCCAGGTGCAGATGATTGTCGGCACCCATGCTATTTTCCAAGAACAGGTTCAGTTCAACGGTCTTGCGCTGGTGATCATCGACGAACAGCATCGCTTTGGCGTGCATCAACGCCTTGCGTTGTGGGAAAAGGGAAAGCAGCAGGGCTTCCATCCGCATCAGTTGATCATGACCGCCACCCCAATCCCACGAACCCTCGCGATGACCGCCTATGCCGATCTGGATACTTCGGTGATTGACGAACTGCCGCCGGGCAGAACGCCGGTGACCACCGTCGCCATTGCGGATACCCGCCGCCCGGAAATCATTAACCGCGTGCGCCATGCCTGCACCACCGAAAGCCGCCAAGCTTACTGGGTCTGTACGCTGATTGAAGAATCCGACCTGCTGGAAGCGCAGGCCGCAGAAGCGACCTGGGAAGAACTCAAGCTGGCCCTGCCGGAGCTAAATATTGGTCTGGTTCACGGGCGCATGAAACCCGCTGAAAAGCAGGCAGTGATGCAATCTTTCAAACAGGGCGAACTGCATTTGTTGATTGCGACTACGGTGATTGAAGTCGGCGTCGACGTTCCCAACGCCAGCCTGATGATTATCGAAAATCCCGAGCGACTGGGGCTAGCACAGCTTCATCAGCTACGCGGTCGTGTGGGCCGTGGCGCAGTGGCTTCACACTGTGTGCTGCTCTATAAATCGCCGCTATCCAAAACCGCACAGCTGCGTCTGCAGGTGCTGCGCGACAGCAACGACGGTTTCGTGATTGCTCAGAAGGACCTCGAAATTCGTGGTCCAGGCGAGCTTCTCGGTACCCGCCAAACGGGCAATGCTGAATTCAAAGTTGCAGATTTACTGCGCGATCAAGCAATGATCCCCGAAGTTCAGCGCCTGGCGCGTCATATTCATGAACGTTATCCGCAGCAGGCCAACGCGCTCATAGAGCGCTGGATGCCGGAAACCGAACGCTATTCCAACGCGTAGCGATAACCGCAGCCTATAGAGGGCTGTGCTAAACTTCGCACAATTTCACTTCCTGGACGAGTTTGTAATGAGACGAGAACTGGCTATCGAATTTTCGCGCGTCACCGAAGCAGCGGCGCTGGCAGGCTACAAATGGCTGGGCCGTGGCGATAAAAATACCGCTGACGGTGCGGCGGTTAACGCCATGCGTATTATGCTCAACAAGGTCAACATTGACGGTACCATCGTCATTGGCGAAGGCGAAATCGATGAAGCGCCAATGCTCTACATCGGCGAGTCGGTCGGTACCGGAAATGGCGATGCGGTGGATATCGCCGTCGACCCAATCGAAGGCACCCGCATGACTGCCATGGGCCAGTCCAACGCGCTGGCAGTGCTGGCCGTCGGTGACAAAGGCTGCTTCCTCAACGCACCTGATATGTATATGGAAAAGTTGATTGTCGGCCCCGGTGCTAAGGGGACTATCGATCTCAACAGACCACTGGAAGAAAACCTGCGCAACGTCGCCCGTGCGCTGGATAAGCCGCTGGGTGAATTGACGGTGACTATCCTCGCCAAGCCGCGTCACGACCAGGTAATTGCCGACCTTCAGAAGTTGGGTGTTCGTGTGTTCGCCATTCCCGACGGTGACGTTGCCGCTTCTATCCTAACCTGCATGCCGGACAGCGAAGTGGACGTCATGTATGGCATCGGCGGTGCACCGGAAGGCGTGGTATCCGCCGCCGTTATTCGCGCACTGGATGGTGACATGCACGGTCGCTTGCTGGCCCGTCACCACGTGAAAGGCGACAACGAAGAAAACCGCAGAATCGGTGAAAACGAGCTGGCCCGCTGTAAAGAGATGGGCATTGAAGCGGGTATTGTGCTGACGCTGGACGACATGGCGCGCAGTGACAACGTTATTTTCTCCGCCACCGGCATCACCAAAGGCGATCTGCTGGAAGGGATTACCCGCAAGGGCAATATCGCCACGACCGAGACGCTGCTCATTCGCGGTAAGTCACGCACCATTCGCCGAATTCAGTCGATTCACTACCTCGATCGCAAAGACACTGAAATCCAGCGTCACATTCTGTAATTCATTTGATCAATCGAGCTTTCCAGCCCTTTGGGGCTGGAAATCTTCACCCGTCGCGGTGAAGATAGGGTAACGAAATCAAGGGGGAGAAAGGCCATGGCAGACTGGGTTACAGGCAAAGTCGTAAAAGTGCATAACTGGACTGATGCACTGTTCAGCCTTACTGTCCACGCACCGGTTCAGCCGTTCACCGCAGGCCAATTTGCCAAGCTGGGACTGGATGTCGACGGCGAACGCGTTCAGCGCGCCTATTCCTACGTTAACGCCCCCAGCAATCCCGATCTCGAGTTCTATCTGGTCACCGTGCCTGAAGGCAAGCTCAGCCCTCGACTGGCGGCGCTGAAACCCGGCGACGACATTCAGGTGGTAAGCGAAGCAGCGGGTTTCTTTGTCCTCGATGAAATTCCCGACTGCGAAACGCTGTGGATGATTGCCACCGGGACGGCCATTGGCCCGTATTTGTCGATTCTGGAAGAAGGCAAAGATCTCGAGCGCTTTAAAAATCTGGTGCTGGTCCACGCCGCGCGCTACGCCGCAGATTTAAGCTATCTGCCACAGATGCGGGCGCTGGAACAACGCTTCGCCGGTAAATTACGGATTCAGACGGTCGTCAGCCGTGAAACTACGCCGGACGCATTGACCGGACGCATTCCGGCGCTCATTGAAAGCGGTGTACTGGAAGGAGCGATTGGTTTACCGATAAGCGCCGAAACCAGCCACATCATGCTGTGTGGCAACCCGCAAATGGTGCGCGATACCCAGCAGTTGCTGAAGGAAACCCGGCAGATGGCCAAGCATCTGCGCCGCCGGCCGGGTCATATGACCGCCGAACACTACTGGTAAGAACGTTTCACTGCCCGGTAAGCGCCCCGGGCATTTTGCCGGATGGCGACGCTAACGCGCCTTATCCGGCCTACGTGTCGGCGCGGTACTTCACGGCTAGCGTATCTTTGCCGTATTTGTTTTCGCCCTGGGTCCCCACAAACGCGCCCAGGTCGATAAGCATCATCACGATTATCAGCGTGGGAATAAAACGCCCAACGCCCCACTGCCAAACGCCAGGCAGCATCGACCAGTTCCCGGCCAGCAACATCCACGCTAGCACCATCAGCAGCGCCCAAAGGCCCGATTTACCGCGATCGTGTAGCCGTTTAATTGTCACCGCAGCCGTCGGCCACAGCAGACATACCAGCATAAACGCTGCCGTCTGCAGATCGATAAGCCCGCCGCCAGCGAGGCTAAACAGCGCGACCATCGTCACCGCCCAGAGCCCTATCCAAATCCAGAAATCACGGCGACCAATGCGCCCTTTAATGGAAAATAACCACTGCTGCAGAGTCATGTACTGTTCCCTATTCTTTTAGTGCGCGTAGTTTACCCCGAAGCGGGCACATTTTGACAAGCGCGTCGGTTCCCGTTTTAATCGTCATCTGCAAACAGGAGAACGATTGGCATGAAAAAATGGATAACGCTATGTCTGGTTGGGCTCATCACGCTCTGTACCGGTCAGGCTGCGCTGTCGGCGGAAACGTCTACGGCCGTTGCTCCGTATCTTCTAACGGGCGCTCCGGCATTTGACCTCTCTATCAGCCAGTTTCGGGAAAAATTTAATACCGATAACCCTACCCTGCCGCTTGGCGAGTTCCGCTCAATATCTTCAAGCCGCGACCAGCTTACGATCACCCGCGCCGCCAGCAAAATTAACGAGAACTTATACGCCTCAGCGGCACTTGAGCGCGGTACCTTAAAAATTAAATCTATCCAGATAACCTGGCTGCCGATTCAGGGGCCGGATCAAAAAGCGGCAAAAGCAAAAGCACAGGATTACATGAGCGCGTTAATGCGTGCGGTACTTCCCACGCTGACAAAGCCGCAAAGCCAGCAAAAGTTACAAAAGCTGCTGACCCAAGGCAAAGGAAAGCGCTACTTCACCAGCACCGAAGGTGCCGTTCGCTATGTTGTCGCAGATAATGGCGAAAAGGGGCTGACCTTCGCAGTTGAACCGATTAAGCTGGCGCTATCTGAAAATCTTGAGGGGCAGAATAAATGATAAAAAGCAAAGCCTTCATGGCTTTCAATCTCTATACTGTTTCACAGACCATGCTGCCCTAAAGGGCGGCCATATTCCTTAATTCGCTGACAAGCGTGGAGAATCGAAATGCGACATCCTTTAGTGATGGGTAACTGGAAACTGAACGGCAGCCGCCACATGGTAAACGAGCTGATTGCTAACCTGCGTACCGAGCTGGCTGGTGTTTCTGGCTGTGGCGTAGCTATCGCTCCGCCAGAAGTGTACATCGATCTGGCTAAACACGCGGCTGCAGGCAGCCACATCCACCTGGGCGCGCAGAACGTTGACCTGAACCTGTCTGGCGCATTCACCGGCGAAACTTCCGCTGAAATGCTCAAAGATGTTGGCGCAACCTACATCATCATCGGTCACTCAGAGCGTCGTACTTACCACAAAGAGTCCGACGAACTGATCGCGAAGAAATTCGCCGTGCTGAAAGAGCAGGGTCTGATCCCAGTTCTGTGCATCGGTGAAACCGAAGCAGAAAACGAAGCAGGCAAAACTGAAGAAGTTTGCGCACGTCAGATTGACGCAGTACTGAAAACTCAGGGCGCAGCAGCGTTCGAAGGCGTGGTTATCGCTTACGAACCAGTATGGGCTATCGGTACCGGCAAATCTGCAACTCCAGCTCAAGCTCAGGCGGTTCACAAATTCATCCGTGACCACATTGCTAAAGCTGACGCGAAAATCGCCGAGCAGGTTATCATTCAGTACGGCGGTTCCGTAAACGCATCTAACGCAGCAGAACTGTTCACCCAGCCAGACATCGACGGCGCACTGGTTGGCGGCGCATCCCTGAAGGCAGACGCTTTCGCGGTAATCGTTAAAGCAGCAGAAGCAGCTAAAAACGCGTAAGACAGTGAACCCGGCCATCGTGCTGGGTTTGTGCCGGATGGCGGCGTAAACGCCTTATCCAGCCTACTCTTACCGAGAACCGGCCCAAGGGCCGGTTTTTTGTAGGCCGGATAAGCGCAGCGCCATCCGGCAAACTCATAACTTACCGAGTACCTGATACCACGCGTAGTCCAGCGGCAGCAGCAGCAGATAACTTACCGCAGCCAGCGCCAGACACAGCAGTATCCCCGCCCGTGCCGGGACTTTACCCAGCGCCATTGCCACCACGATTGGCGAAGCCTGATACGGCAACAGCGGCGTGGAATATCCCAGTACCTGAATCATAATCACACTGAGCAGCGGGAAGCCGGTCGCGTCCGAGAAACTCTGCGCGAAGGTGGTGTACAGCGCCGGTACACCGTTGGCGGTCATAATGAAGTTTAGCGCACTGGTGATGCCCGTTAGCGCAAGGAAACTGGTAAACGGTGACTCTTCACTGAGCGGCATAATATGCAGCAGCGCATTGCCGACCACCGCGCCAATCCCCGTCTGCGTGACGGTGATAGCCAGCCCCAGAATACCGGCGACATAAATACAGGTACGCATATTCACGCCATTAGCGAACTCTTCACCATTAATAAACCCAATGCGCGGCAGCAGCGTCACAACCGCCGCCACAAGCCCAGTCCACGCAGGCCCAATACCGTGCCAGCTCTCAGTCACCCACAGCATTAAGACAACAGCCAATAGCCACGCCAGACGCTTCTCGTCGCCGCTCATCGGCGGTAGCGGCTCCACCTCGTGCGGCGGATGTGGTTTACCGGGAAACAGCCAGCAGATAAGGCCAATCAGCGCCGCGCCCTTCAACCAGCCCAGCACCGGCGTGTGGAGTAGCAGATACGAGACATAGTTTAGATGAATACCATACGCACCTTCCGCCGCCCCGCTCATCACCAGATTCGGTACGTTGGCGGGCAAAATGGTCGCGGAAAGCTGGAATGTCCCAAAACCCACCGCCAGTGCTAATCCGTACCACGCGCGGGTGCCGTCCTCAATGCCTGCGCGTTTCGCCATGGCCGCCACAATCGGCATCAGCAGCGCAATTCGCCCCATATTCGACGGCATAACGAACGCCAGCGCGTAGCTCAGCAGCACCACGCTGCCCACCATCAGCAGCCAAGAGTCGGTAAGTCGCGACGAGAGTGCCCGCGCGGCACGGTCGGCGAGCCCGGTTTTCCGAATCGCGATGCCCAACACAAAACCGCTGAAGACCAACCAGAATGCCGAAGATGCGAAACCGCCGAAAATAACATCCGGCGGCGCGATTTTTGCCGTCATCGCAGCCGCGAAGAACAGCAAAGCGGTAATAAATTCCGGCAGCAGCGAGGTCGCCCACAGCAGGATGGTCACGCCGATGATGATTGAAGGAAGGAACAGAGGGTGAGAAAGCCAGAGCGACATACCTGTCTCCTGTCGTTTTTTTCAGCAAGAATACGACGACAGGAGTTGCAGGTAAACGCCAGATTAGGTGGGGTTATTGCAGAATTGCGCAGCGATGATCCTGAATTTCCTCGGCAGATGCGCGGTTCAGCGCCAGCAAATTGCGCTCGGTCGCCAGTAGCACCAGTGAACCGTCAGCTTGCTGCGCCAGCGCGAGAGCAAAGCGCCCCATGTGCTCACGCGCTTCCGGCACCTCTTCTGCCAACATCAGGAACGGGCTACGCTGGGCCAGCTCATTTTCAGTTACCCGCCGCGCCAGATACTCATGTCCAAGCAGTCCACCCGGCAGCGGAAGCCAGCGGCTGCTAATGGCGGACATGTCACCATCGAGCTGCTCGCGAACGTCTTTACGCAGGCAGGAAATATGAATATGGAAATGGTTTTGCGTGCGTCCGGTGCGGGAATTGATAGCGAGGGAGACCGCGCTGTCCGGGACAGCCGAACCCCGTTTGTCGCTCATGATCGCGCGCCGCTGCCACGCCTGCCAAAAGAAGTTTGGCGTCAGCGGATCAAGCAGTAACGGGCTTTCGGTGCCATTGATACGGTAGGTCGGCATCAGCAGATACTGTAGCGGGCCATTGCGATCTTTAAATAAGACGTAGCCGCCTTTTGGGTTGACGTCGACGCACGGTTTTGGCGTCCGGTGCAGTTGCTGATTGGGGACACACTGTTGCAGCACAATCTGCCGCAGCGCGTCCGGGTTGCCAGAATGCAGCCAGTACCAGCCGCCAACACCCGCCGCAATCACCATAACCAGCAGCGCGGCCAGCAGGTATTTTAACCTTGTCATCTTGTCTCCCCGTGTCGAATCGAAGGGGAAGAGTAACGCAGATTTGTGACCAACAGAACATTTGCAGCCCTGCGGTAGGCCGACACCGCCATCTGGCAATGTGCGCCAGACGGCAAAACGCCCGGTAGAGTCACCGGGCGTTTGCGGAAATTAACGCTTACTGATCTGGTCGAAGGTGCCGCCGTTAGAGAAGTGCTCTTTCTGCGCTTTCGTCCAACCGCCGAACTCTTGGTCGATAGTGAAGAGCTTCAGTTTCGGGAACGCGCTTTCATACTTCTTCGCAATCTCTGGATCGCGTGGACGGTAGTAGTTCTTCGCCGCAATTTCCTGGCCTTCCGGCGAGTAAAGGTATTTCAGATAGGCTTCAGCCACCGCCGTTGTGCCTTTCTTCTCAGCCACTTTATCAACCACCGAAACGGTCGGCTCGGCAAGGATGGATTCGCTCGGGGTGACGATTTCAAACTTATCTTTACCCAGCTCGTTCGTCGCCAGCAGCGCTTCGTTTTCCCACGCAATCAGCACGTCGCCGATACCACGTTCAACGAAGGTATTGGTGGAACCGCGCGCGCCGGAATCCAGCACTTCCACGTTCTTATACAGCGACTTCACGAAGTCCTGAGCTTTAGCCTGGTCGTTATTGTTGTGGTGCAGCGCATAGCCCCAAGCTGCTAGGTAGTTCCAGCGAGCGCCGCCGGAGCTTTTCGGGTTCGGAGTAATAACGGAAACGCCCGGTTTCACCAGATCGTTCCAGTCGTGAATTTGTTTCGGGTTGCCTTTACGCACTAGGAACACGATGGTGGAGGTGTACGGCGCGGAGTTATCCGGCAGGCGTTTGATCCAGTTCTTATCAATACGACCGCGTTCGGCAATCGCGTCAACGTCATAGGCCAGCGCCAGCGTCACCACATCGGCGTCAATACCGTTGATGACCGACGTCGCCTGTTTGCCAGAGCCGCCGTGTGATTGACGAATCACCACGTTATCACCGGTCTCTTTCTTCCAGTGCGCGCTGAAAGCTTTGTTATATTGGTCATACAGTTCACGCGTCGGATCGTAAGACACGTTAAGTAACTGAATATCCTTAGCCAGTACGCTGGTGGAAGCCAGCAAAAGAGTTAACCCTACGCCCCACTTGTTCATCGCCCGCTCTCTTATCTGTTGTGTTGTAATGAGGCTAAGCCTGCCAGAAATCGAACCGATGATTAAAGAATAAAAAAAGATTGATTATGCAGTTTTGAAATATAAGGAAGGATAAAGTACGTCGATGCGCGAATGCGCGAATTCACTCAGCGGGGATTCTGCGGGGATAGTGAAGCAGGAAGTTTCCCCAGGCCGCAAACGGCCCGGGGAGAGATGGAATCAAACTTCTTCCATGCGGCCCAGCAGCGCCTGCAGACGATCCTGCCAGCCGTTCTGCTGTTCTTTCAGCTGGCCATTTTCGCGCTCCAGCTCTTCACGGCTATGCTGTGCAGACTGAACATCCTGCTCCAGCGTATTGTTCTTTTCCTTCAGCTCTTCAATTTCCATCTGCAGCAGCGTGATGGTATCAATCGCCTGCTGAACTTTTGCTTCCAGTTTCTCAAACACTTCTAATGACATCGTCCTATATCTCCTGATCATGCAAGGCGTTGATCTCGTCCCGGGACCCCGGCGACACCTTAACCCAAATAAGCGCACGGCTTGTGGTCGATTGTATGGAGCGCCGCCGCCCCTGTCCAGCGCCAGAGCCTGTAGATTACGGTTGTTCGCAATTTTAAGCCTGGTCCTGGAGCGTTTGCGCATATTCCCATTAGATTGTTAACGGATTGGCTCACGGAATGTTTCCTCCCTCACACTTTCCGCTCCGAAAACGTACATTATCTGGCGCGAAAACGCTCATTTCTTGACGCGGTACACACATTTTGATTTCGATATTTCTCGTTTACGCTCGTTAACGATAAATTAACACTATGCCTACATGGCAACATGCGCGTCCCGAGCGCGCATGCACACAATAATCATTAATTTGTCTTCAGGATCCGATTATGAGCCAGACATCGACCTTAAAAGGCCAGTGCATCGCAGAGTTTCTTGGTACCGGGTTGTTGATTTTTTTCGGCGTGGGATGTGTCGCGGCGCTAAAAGTGGCGGGCGCGAGTTTCGGCCAGTGGGAAATCAGCATAATTTGGGGTCTGGGCGTGGCGATGGCTATCTACCTGACCGCTGGCGTGTCCGGCGCGCACCTTAATCCGGCAGTCACCATCGCGCTATGGCTGTTCGCCTGCTTCGATGGGCGTAAAGTAGTGCCCTTCATCGTTGCTCAGTTTGCCGGTGCGTTCTGCGCGGCGGCATTGGTTTACGGCCTCTACTACAACCTTTTCTACGACTTCGAAAGCACGCACAATATGGTGCGTGGCAGCGTCGAAAGCCTTGAACTGGCAGGTATTTTCTCTACCTATCCAAACCCGCATATCAATTTTGTGCAGGCCTTCGCGGTAGAAATGGTCATTACCGCTATCCTGATGGGTGTGATTCTGGCACTGACTGACGATGGCAACGGCATTCCACGCGGGCCGCTGGCTCCGCTGCTGATTGGCCTGCTGATAGCGGTTATCGGTGCCTCCATGGGCCCTCTGACCGGATTTGCGATGAACCCAGCGCGTGACCTCGGGCCAAAAACCTTCGCCTGGCTGGCAGGCTGGGGCGACGTCGCCTTCACCGGCGGCAAAGATATTCCTTATTTCCTGGTGCCGCTGTGTGCACCTATCGTTGGCGCAGCGCTGGGCGCATTCAGCTATCGCAAGCTGATCGGCCGTCATCTGCCGTGCGACACCTGCGAGGTTGAAGAGCCGAAAGCGGTCTCCAGCCAAAACCAACACAATGCTTCGCTGTAATCTGACTACGGACCGTTCATTATGACTGACAAAAAGTATATCGTTGCGCTCGACCAAGGCACCACCAGTTCCCGCGCCGTCGTTATGGATCATGACGCCAACATCGTCAGCGTGTCACAGCGCGAATTTGAACAAATCTATCCTAAGCCCGGCTGGGTTGAGCATGACCCGATGGAAATCTGGGCAACACAAAGCTCCGTGCTGGTTGAAGTGCTGGCAAAAGCCGATATCAGCTCGGATGAAATTGCCGCTATCGGTATCACCAACCAACGTGAAACCACCGTGGTGTGGGAGCGCGAAACCGGTAAGCCGATTTACAACGCCATTGTCTGGCAGTGTCGCCGCACCGCTGAAATCTGCGAGCAATTAAAGCGTGACGGCATGGAAGAATACGTGCGCAACACCACCGGTCTGGTGGTTGACCCGTACTTCTCCGGCACCAAGGTGAAGTGGATCCTCGACCACGTTGAAGGCTCTCGCGAGCGTGCGCGCCGTGGTGAATTGCTGTTTGGCACCGTTGATACGTGGCTGGTGTGGAAGATGACCCAGGGACGCGTGCACGTCACCGACTACACCAACGCCTCACGTACCATGCTGTTTAACATTAATACCCTCGATTGGGATGACAAGATGCTGGATGCGCTGGATATCCCACGCGCCATGCTGCCGGACGTGCGCAAGTCGTCCGAAGTCTACGGTCAGACCAACATCGGCGGTAAAGGCGGCACCCGTATTCCGATCGCCGGGATTGCCGGTGACCAGCAGGCGGCGCTGTTCGGCCAGCTGTGCGTGAAAGAAGGGATGGCGAAAAACACCTACGGCACCGGCTGCTTTATGCTGATGAATACCGGCGAAAAAGCGGTGACCTCGACCCATGGCCTGCTGACCACTATCGCCTGCGGCCCACGCGGCGAAGTGAACTATGCGCTGGAAGGCGCGGTGTTTATGGCCGGAGCCTCTATTCAGTGGCTGCGCGACGAGATGAAGCTTATCAGTGACGCGTTCGACTCCGAATACTTCGCGACCAAAGTCAAAGACACCAACGGTGTGTACGTGGTTCCGGCCTTTACCGGCCTCGGCGCGCCGTACTGGGACCCGTATGCTCGCGGCGCGATTTTCGGCCTGACACGCGGCGTGAACTCCAACCATATTATCCGCGCGACATTGGAATCAATCGCCTACCAGACCCGTGACGTGCTGGAAGCGATGCAGGCAGACTCCGGCATTCGTCTGCACGCCCTGCGTGTAGATGGCGGCGCGGTTGCCAACAACTTCCTGATGCAGTTCCAGTCGGACATTCTGGGCACCCGCGTTGAGCGTCCGGAAGTGCGCGAAGTGACGGCGCTGGGCGCAGCCTATCTGGCCGGTCTGGCTGTCGGTTTCTGGCAAAATCTTGATGAGCTGCAGGAAAAAGCGGTGATTGAGCGCGAATTCCGTCCGGGGATTGAAACCACCGAGCGTAACTTCCGCTACAGCGGCTGGAAGAAAGCGGTGAAACGCGCGTTAGCGTGGGAAGAACACGAAGAGTAAACCGTGACGTGATGCCGGATGGCGGCTACGCCTTATCCGGCCTACAAATGAGCGGTAGGCCTGATAAGCGCAGCGCCATCAGGCAAAGAACGCCGGGATAGTCCCGGCGTTTTTGTCTTAAGCAAACATCGGTAACATCAGATACAGCTTAATGACCAGCGCATTGACGATATCAATAAAGAACGCCCCCACCATCGGCACCACCAGGAACGCGGTATGTGATGGCCCGAAACGTTCGGTAATTGCCTGCATATTGGCAATTGCGGTTGGCGTTGCACCAAGACCAAAGCCGCAGTGACCTGCCGCCAGCACCGCTGCATCGTAGTTTTTGCCCATCATTCGGTAAGTGACAAAAATCGCATACAGCCCCATCGCCACCGCCTGCACAGCCAGAATCACCAGCATTGGTAGCGCCAGCGATGCCAGCTCCCACAGCTTCAGGCTCATCAGCGCCATCGCTAGGAACAACGACAAGCTCACGTTGCCCAGCACTGATACTGCACGCTCGAAGACGCGATAAAAGCCCATCAGCGCCAAGCCGTTGCTCAGGAGCACACCAACAAACAGCACGCACACAAACGTCGGCAGCTCCAGCGCGGTTCCCGCCAGCAGTTGCGCAATCACCCGCCCAACCGTCAGACAGATAGCAATAAGCGCGATACTTTCAATCAGCACCAACGAGGTGATCACACGCCCCACATCCGGTTTTTCGAAGGTGGTAGGCACTTCCTGATCGTCCGGCGTGCCGTCTGGCGAGGAGGAGTGTTTCACCAGATAGCGCGCCACAGGGCCGCCAATTAAACCACCCAGCACCAAGCCGAAGGTGGCACAGGCCATCGCCACTTCGGTCGCATTGCTGAAACCGTAGCGTTCGATAAACAGCTTGCTCCACGCCGCGCCGGTGCCATGACCACCAGATAGCGTGATTGAACCGGCCAGCAGGCCCATTATCGGGTCCAGACCCAGCAGTTTCGCCATGCCGATACCCAGTGCGTTTTGTAACAGCAGCAGTCCCACGACGACAATCAGGAAGGTGCCGACAACTTTCCCGCCCTTGCGCAGGCTAGCGATATTGGCGTTAAGGCCGATGGTGGCGAAGAAGGCCAGCATGAGCGGGTCTTTGAGGGTCATATCGAATTCGATTTCCCAACCCATGCTTTTTTTCAGCACTAGCAGCGCCAGCGCCACCAGCAGACCACCGGCCACCGGTTCAGGGATGGTGTATTTCTTTAGAAAGGGGACGCCCTGGACCAGCTTTCGTCCCAGCAGTAGGACAAGCGTTGCGGCGACGAGCGTCGATAAGGTATCGAGATGAAACATAATTGCAGCTCCTTACTAAACGCATGATCCATTCATACGCGACAAATTTCCGATGTCGAGATAGCCTCTTCGTGAGGCGTCGGCCCAAAGTGTAAGCAAGAAAGGCAGTCAAGGGATAGAAAAAGGTACTATTGCTGATCAATTTCGTTAACCATTTACATCTAATCCACAGTTCTTACACGGTTTTTTCCGCAATAATTTGCGCCACATGAAAGCAACCGATTGCTTTTACCAGCCAGTCCGCTAAAATCGCCACTTTTCCACCATGGGATGGCCTGAAAGATGTCCTCTAACACCCTTGAACAGGTTGATGCGCAACCGGTTGCGCAGAAACACAACAGCGAATTAATTTACCGTCTGGAAGATCGTCCGCCGCTTCCGCAAACCTTGTTCGCCGCGCTTCAGCACCTGCTGGCGATGTTTGTTGCGGTGATCACTCCAGCGCTGCTGATTTGCCAAGCTCTGGGTCTGCCAGCCGAAGATACCCAGCACATTATCAGCATGTCGTTATTCGCATCCGGTGTGGCATCTATCATTCAGATTAAAGCTTGGGGCCCGGTTGGCTCTGGCCTGCTGTCCATTCAGGGCACCAGCTTCAACTTCGTTGCGCCGCTAATTATGGGCGGCACCGCGCTGAAAACCGGCGGTGCCGACGTGCCAACGATGATGGCTGCGCTGTTTGGCACCCTGATGCTGGCGAGCTTCACCGAAATGGCATTATCCCGCGTGCTGCACCTAGCGCGCCGCGTGATCACCCCGTTAGTTTCCGGCGTGGTGGTGATGATTATCGGCCTGTCGCTGATTCAGGTCGGTCTGACCTCTATCGGCGGCGGCTATGCGGCAATGGCCAACAATACCTTTGGCGCACCGAAAAACCTGTTGCTCGCGGGCATCGTACTGGCCATTATCATTCTGCTTAACCGCCAGCGTAACCCTTACCTGCGTATTGCTTCGCTGGTGATTGCTATGGCGGCAGGCTACCTCGCAGCCTGGGCGCTCGGCATGCTGCCGGAAAATACCGCACCGACCAACGGCAGCCTGATTATGGTGCCAACGCCACTGTATTACGGCTTAGGCATCGACTGGAACCTGCTGTTGCCATTGATGCTGGTATTTATGATCACCTCGCTGGAAACCATCGGTGATATCACTGCCACCTCCGACGTGTCAGAACAGCCGGTTTCCGGGCCTCTGTATATGAAGCGACTGAAGGGCGGCGTGTTGGCTAACGGTCTGAACTCCTGCGTTTCTGCGGTCTTCAATACCTTCCCGAACTCCTGCTTCGGGCAGAACAACGGCGTTATCCAGTTGACCGGCGTTGCCAGCCGCTATGTCGGTTTCGTAGTCGCGTTGATGCTCATCGTGCTGGGTCTGTTCCCTGCGGTGAGCGGCTTCGTCCAGCATATTCCTGAACCGGTACTCGGCGGCGCAACGCTTGTGATGTTCGGCACCATCGCTGCGTCCGGCGTGCGCATCGTCTCCCGCGAGCCGCTAAATCGCCGCGCAATTCTGATTATCGCCCTGTCGTTGGCCGTTGGCCTTGGCGTTTCTCAGCAACCGCAAATTCTGCAGTTCGCCCCGGACTGGCTGAAAAACCTGCTCTCTTCCGGCATTGCTGCTGGCGGGATCACGGCAATTATTTTGAACCTGGTTTTCCCACCAGAGAAAGAGTAAACCCGACGCGGCGGTGGTCATTGCCACTGCCGCTGACATCGATTAAAACGATTCCCGCCTTGAGGATTGCGCATAAATCATGCATAACAGATTTATGTGCCCTTCTCAGGATGGAAGATCATGAAATTTCTTGGAAAGCTGATTTTCTGGCTGATCATCGCCCTGCTGTTGGTGATTCTCGCCTTTTACTTTTTGCTGCAAACCCGCTGGGGCGCGCGCCATATAAGCCAATGGCTGAGCGACAATACCACCTACCAGGTGGCGTTTGACGCAATGGACCACCGCTTCTCCTCCCCGTCGCACATCCTGCTGAAAAACGTCACCTTTGGTCGTGACGGCAAACCTGCAACGCTGGTCGCAAAAACGGTGGATATTGGCCTGAGTACCCGTCAGATAACCGACCCGCTGCACGTCGACACCATCTTGTTGCAAGACGGTACGCTGAATCTCTCTCCTTCCAACGCCCCGCTGCCATTTGCCGCCGATCGCTTACAGCTGAGCAATATGGCGCTCAACAGCCCGGAAACCGGCTGGGAGCTCAGCGCGCAGCGCGTCTCCGGCGGCGTGATGCCGTGGACGCCGGAAGCAGGTAACGTGCTGGGCAAAAAAGCGCATATTCAGATGAGCGCAGGTTCGCTATCGCTAAACGGTATCCCGGCGACAAATACGCTCATTGAAGGCGACATCAACGGCGACGAAGTGACGCTGACTACCGTCGGGGCCGATATGGCGCGCGGCTCGCTCACCGGCAACGCCCGACGTAACGGCGACGGGAGCTGGGTGGTGGATAATCTGCGTCTGAACGATATTCGTCTGCAAAGCGATAGGTCGCTGCTCGATTTCCTCGCCCCACTGACCACCGTGCCGTCATTACAGATTGGCCGTCTTGATATCACCGACGCCACGCTGCAAGGCCCCGATTGGGCGCTAACCGACCTCGATCTCAACTTGCGCAACCTGACTCTCAGCCAAGGCGGCTGGCAAAGCACCGACGGCAAGATCTCGATGAACGCCAGCGAGTTCATCTACGGCTCGCTGCATTTGCTTGATCCGATCATGAACGCAGAATTATCACTACAGGGCATTGCGCTGCGCCAGTTCACCTCGCGCTGGGAAGGCGGCATGGTGCGCAGTTCCGGCAATTGGTACCGTGACGGCAACGCACTGGTGCTCGATGACGCGGTCTTTGCCGGGCTGGAATATACGCTGCCGGAGAACTGGAAAACGCTGTGGATGACGCCGTTGCCCACTTGGCTGCAAAACATCACGCTGAAAAAATTCGGGGCCAGCCGTAACTTGGTTATCGATATCGACCCGGCATTCCCGTGGCAAATCACCGCGCTAGACGGCTACGGCGCAAACCTCCGACTGGCGAAGAATGGCCAGTGGGGCGTCTGGAGCGGCGGTGCGACATTAAACGGCGCAGCGGCCACCTTTAACCGTATTGATGTCCGTCGCCCGTCTATGACGCTAAACGCCGATGCGGCGAATGTGAACGTGACGGAGCTGAGTGCCTTTACCGAAAAAGGGATCTTGGAGGCGACCGCCACCGTATCGCAGCAGCCGCAGCGGCACACCAGCGTGACCCTAAACGGGCGCGGTGTGCCACTCAACATCCTACAGCAGTGGGGCTGGCCACCACTATCGATTGATGGCGACGGCAATATTCAGCTCACCGCGAGCGGTAGCGTACAGGCCCAAGCGCCGCTCAAACCAACGGTAAACGGACAGCTTCATGCGGTGAATATGAATAAACAGGAAGTCACGCAGCAGATGCAGGCTGGCGTTATTCAGTAGATAGGCGAGGTAGCATTCCCCTCACCCCGGCCCTCTCCCCAAAGGGGCGAGGGGGAAAAACCAACATGCCAGCCGCACAATCGGTCCTCCCCCTAGGAGAAAGCCCAACACGCCAGCCGCACAATCGGTCCCCTCTCCCCTAAGGGGAGAGGGTTAGGGTGAGGGGCCAATCACCAAACTAAAGGGTGATCACCAACTCATTACCCCGCGCCGTCACCACCACACCCAGCTCGCTACCCGCCAAGCTCCCGCCCTGCACATCAGCCACATGCTGGACATTGCGCAGACAAAGCGTCCAGTCGCTCGCCTTACCCTGACCATTCACGGTAATAACATTCCCTTGGCGCTTCGCTTGTAACGTATAGATAACCGAGCCGTCCGCAGCCGGAACCTCACATATTGCTTCACTCCCGTCCTCCAGATGGAACAGCTGGAATTCGGTACCTTCGTGCCACGCGTAGTCCGGCTTCTGATTGTTACTGCCCAGCGCCAGCAGGGTGTTCTCCCGCACGTAAACCGGCAGGCTCATAAAATCATGCTGCTGTTTATGCCAGCGGCTGCCCTGCACTTCGTCGTTGTGCCACAGGTGTGTCCAGCGGCCTTCCGGCAGATAGAACTGCACGTCGCCCGCCTCGGTAAACACCGGCGCGACGGCCAGTGAATCGCCGAGCATGTACTGACGGTCAAGGTAATCACACGCCGGGTCGTCCGGGAACTCCAGCATCATGGCACGCAGCATCGGTGTGCCCTGCTCGTTGGCCAGCGCTGCCTGGCGATACAGGTACGGCATCATGCGGCACTTCATCTCGGTGAAGTAACGCACCACATCGCAGGACTCGTTATCGTAAGCCCACGGCACACGGTAGGATTTACTGCCGTGCAGGCGGCTATGACTGGAAAACAGGCCAAACGCGCACCAGCGTTTATACACATCCGCCGGTGCGGTGTTTTCGAAGCCGCCGATGTCGTGACTCCAGAAACCAAAGCCGGACAAGCCAATCGACAGCCCGCCGCGCAGACTTTCCGCCATTGACTCATAGTTGGCGTAGCAGTCGCCGCCCCAGTGCACCGGGAACTGTTGCGCACCCACCGAGGCAGAACGGGCAAACAGCACCGCTTCCTTCTCGCCCAGCGTCTCTTTCAGCACGTTCCACACCAGCTCGTTGTAGATAAAGGCGTAGTGGTTGTGCATTTTTTGCGGGTTCGCACCATCAAACCACTGAACATCAGTAGGGATGCGCTCACCGAAGTCGGTTTTAAAGCAATCGACGCCCATCGCCACCAGTTCTTTAAGCTTGCCCGCGTACCACTCACAGGCTTCCGGGTTGGTGAAGTCATAAATCGCCAAGCCCGGCTGCCATTTATCCCACTGCCAAACAGAACCGTCCG
The DNA here is from genome assembly GCF_040932435.1 of Kluyvera sp. STS39-E. Taxonomy (NCBI): domain Bacteria; kingdom Pseudomonadati; phylum Pseudomonadota; class Gammaproteobacteria; order Enterobacterales; family Enterobacteriaceae; genus Kluyvera; species Kluyvera sp. STS39-E. The sequence continues at coordinate 317,834 of NZ_JBFQGA010000005.1, forward strand.
GGCGCTTCAGCAGGTAGCCTTTTTCTTTCAACTCTTTGAACAGCGGTGATTTCTGGCCGATGTACGGGTTTATCCATACGCAGACCTTCAGCCCCTTATCTTTCAGGCGTTGGATCATGCCTTTCGGGTCCGGGAAGGTCACCGGATCCCACTCGAAGTCACACCACTGGAAGGCTTTCATCCAGAAGCAGTCGAAGTGGAAGACGTGCAGCGGCAGGTCGCGCTCTGCCATGCCGTCAATAAAGCTGTTCACCGTCGCTTCATCGTAGTTGGTGGTAAACGAGGTGGTCAGCCACAGGCCAAATGACCATGCCGGTGGCAGCGCCGGTCGCCCGGTGAACTGGGTATAGCGGTTAAGCACCTCTTTCGGCGTTGGGCCGTCGATAACGAAATATTCCAGATGCTCGCCTTCGACGCTGAACTGCACCTTGGACACTTTCTCTGAGCCAATCTCAAAGGAGACGTTTTCCGGGTGATTTACCAGTACGCCGTAACCGCGGTTGGTCAGGTAGAACGGGATATTTTTGTACGACTGTTCGGTGCTGGTGCCGCCATCTTTGTTCCAGGTTTCAACGTTTTGACCGTTGCGCACCAGCGCGGTAAAGCGCTCGCCTAGGCCATAAACGGTTTCGCCGACGCCCAGATCCAGACGCTCGAACATGTAGTTGCGATTTTCATTGGTATCCTGCACATAGCCGTTGTTTTTCAGCTGACTGCCGGTGATACGCACGCCGTTACGCAGGAAGTCCAGCGCCCAAAACTCCCCTTTGGTTACGCGAACGCTGAGGTTGCCGCTTTTCAGTTCGGCAAATTCGGCGGTGTTCTGCATCTGCACTTTCACATCTTTCAGTACATTCAGCGGATAGTGTGGGCCGGTTTCCAGCGCGCCTTGGAAATGCTCGATACGCACTCCCACAACCCCTTCCTGAGGCGAGAAAAAGCGCAGGGTGAACATTGGCGTATCCAACTGCCAGGTACGTTCGCGAACATCACGTGGCGCCACATACACCACCATCTCATTGCCATGCTGTTCAACATCAAACACCTGAACAGGTTGAATTAAATTCAGACCCGGTTGGATCAGCCAGTTTCCATCACTGATTTTCATAGCTCGTCCTCTTAGTTCTCTAAAGAATGCTTCATAGATTCGGTATCAAATTCCCGCTGAGTGCGGTGTGCGCCCTGCGCCAGCTCCCCCATCATCTTGATAAGGAAAGGCGTTTTCAGGGTGTAGAAGCGTTTCGCCACGATGGCGCTCAGCAGATAGCAAATAGCCGGTACGAGAGTAAACAGCGCAATAATGATGCTGATGGTGGTTGGGTTCTGAACCTTGGCGGCGGCATCGTAACCGCCGCCGGCCAGCATCCAGCCAATCATCGCGCCACCCAGTGCCAGACCCAGCTTCAGCACGAATAGCGTGCCTGCAAAGCTGATACCGGTTAGACGTTTGCCGTTGCGCCATTCACCATAGTCAACGGTGTCGGACATCATGACCCACTGAATTGGGGTCACCAGCTGGTGCAGCACGCCAATCGCGAAGATGAAGGCAAACATGGTGATGCCCGCGTTCATCGGCACAAAGAACATCGCTAGGCTCAGCACCGCGAGAATGGCGTTGGTCCACCAAAAGACGCTCACCTTACATTTCCAGTCGGTCAGCGGTTTTGCCAGCGCCGAGCCAATCAGGTTGCCAACGCAGTAGGTGGTGAGGAAGGCGGTGAACAACATCGGGGAGCCCATAATCCAGGTGACGTAGTACATCATCGCGCCGCCGCGAACGCAGACCGCCATGATGTTGAGAATGGTCAGCAGGCCGACAATCCTCCACTGGTCGTTTTGCCAGATATCACGCAGGTCTTCACGCATTGAATTGTTGGTTGGCGGGGCTTCAACGCGCTCTTTGGTGGTGAAGAAGCAGAAAGCCAGCATCGCAATCGCCACCACGGAGAGCACCGCAATACCGCCTTGGAAGCCCAGCGCCTTGTTGTCGCTGCCGATCAGATTCACCAGCGGCATCATCAGCACGGTAGAGAGCATGCCGCCCGCGGTCGCTAGCACGAAGCGCCAAGATTGCAGGGAGATACGCTGCGTCGGGTCGTTGGTGATAACACCGCCCAGCGCGCAATAAGGAATATTGACCACGGTATAGAACAGGGTCAGCAGCGTGTAGGTCACCGCCGCGTAAATCAATTTACCGTTATGACTGAGATCCGGCGAGCTGTAGGCCAGCACGCACACAATGCCGAAAGGCAGTGCGCCAAACAGCACCCACGGACGGAACTTGCCCCAGCGAGTACGCGTACGGTCAGCCAGCAGCCCCATGCACGGGTCAGAGATGGCGTCCAGCGCGCGCGCCAGGAGAAACATGGTGCCGACATAGCCTGCGGGTATACCAAAAATATCGGTATAGAAAAACATCATATACAACATGACGTTATCGAAAATGATATGGCTGGCGGCGTCGCCCATGCCATAACCTACCTTCTCTTTGACAGATAATACTTCACTCTTCATCTTTCAAACCCCATTGCGCCGAGCCCAAGCCGGAACCGGTTACACGTTTTGTAAACCATTCACGTCATAAGGTGAATTGCGATATCTCGTTATCAAATTACGTTTATTTATTTCTGTGATCTGGGTGGGCGGCTAGAGTGTGTCTAAGTGTAACTTACGGATTTTGTAGGAATTTCTATGCTCCACGTGCGATACATAGAAAAAAGTTGGTGAAATATGTAAGTAAAGATGTGGCAACTGATTGAAAGTAGCTATAATGCGCCCCGCCTCCATGTAGCAATCGAGGCGCGGAAGATCGTCGTCTCCGGTGAGACGATTGGTTTTTAATTCCAGTGGTAGTCATCAATGGCTCCCGGCAGGTTCGACTCCTGCGATCTCCGCCAAAATTTGCTCACTTCTCCCCCATAACATCACCCTGATTTATCAATCATCCTCCCTCAGAGCGTCCAGACACCTTTACGCCGTACGCAAGCGTGGCCAGTTACTGGGAAATTCGCCAATTAGCGCGGATAAAGTGACCAAATAATTAGCGGCAGAGGTGGTTTTTCCAACACTCGTTGGGCAGAGAATGCGGTTCTCTACGGGCCGCATCAAACAGCGGTCGGGTAACCTCTGGAAAAGGAAGGGTTTTATTAAGAGTACGATAAATCACGTGTTTCTGGCCGTGAAAAATGTACCTTTGGGGGATGTGGTAAATGATTGAAAGTAGTTATAATGCGCACCGCCTCCATGTAGCAATCGAGGCGCGGAAGATCGTCGTCTCCGGTGAGGCGGCTGGACTTCAAATCCAGTTGGGGCCGCCAGCGGTCCTGGGCAGGTTCGACTCCTGTGATCTTCCGCCAAAATTCAAAACTGCTCAAAAGATCTATAGCGCTTTCAATATTGAATCTATCTTCCATTCCATCGCCAAATCCACAAGAAAGCATTCCTCGGCAGCAAAGCAGCCCCCCTATTTTTAGGGATTACTCTGGAAATGTAGCGTCAAAAACCCGCTCATACTTAACCCACGCTACACACTGTTTTATTAAAACTAAAAATATCTATTCCCCATTATTTCCCACCAACGCTCACTATTCCATTTTAAATAATCACTTACCTACGAAATATATTCTATATCTCCGCTTTTTAAATACTTCATACAATAAGGTGACCTAGGTTTTATTTTTCATAAAATAGTCTTAAGGCAAATTGGCAGAATTTAACTACCTATCCTACAGTTAAAGCAGGGAAATCACATTCATACGTCATTGTTTTACTAGGGAATTATAATACCTGCGTAGAGGTCAATACTATGAACACGTCTATTAAGTTCATTTTATTCTGTGTGGCGTCCGCCTTTATTTCGACGGCGAATGCCGATACTGCCACCAGTACTTTTCAGGTGCAGATAACGATAACCAAATCTTGCAGCGTGACCTCCGGTACGCCCATTAACTTTGGTAGCGTCGCGGCCAGTTCACCAAGCGTAACAGCGAATACTTCAATTTCCGTTAATTGTTCGCGACTGACGCCATATACCGTTGGGCTCACCCCATCCAATAGCAACACGCTTGGCGCAGGGGTGATGTCAGGCGCTATCGGCGGTAACACCGATAAAGTCCCTTATCAGCTGGCTAAAGATTCGGCGGGCGCCATCTGGGGCAACATCACCAGCGGCGGAACCAGCAACGTCACATCGGGTTCAGGAACTGGTCTTGCTCAGCCGCTGACGGTTTACGCCATTGTCGCTAACGCCAACTTTGCGCCCGATGTCTATAACGACACAGTTACCGTCACCGTCACCTATTAATGCATTCAGGGAAGACATATGAACTGGAAAAAAAGTGCGCTCGTTGGTCTTCTTTTCAGTGGCTATGCCGCTGCCAGCGGATTGCAGGTAACGCCGGTCACCCTGACGTTAGAGCAAACCCAGCGCGCAGAAGGCATCTGGCTTAGTAATTCGGGCGACAGTCCGATTAACGCGCAGGTGCGCGTGTTTCGCTGGAGCCAAAGTAGCTACCGCGATCAGCTTGATGCTTCGCAAGGGCTGGTTATCAGCCCGCCAATGCTGACAATCCCCGCCGGTGGCAAGCAGCTAGTCCGGGTGATCCGCACCGGCTCACCTGCCAAAGCGGAAGATGCCTATCGCCTGTCGATTAACGAATTACCGCAGCCGACAGCGAAAAAAAGTAACCTCCAGTTTGTCCTGCATTATTCCGTCCCCGTCTTTATTCAGCCGCCGGGCGTCACCGACACCTACGCCAAACTTCAGTGGCAAATTCAGCGCAGCGATGGCCGTGCGTGGCTGGAGGTAAGTAATCAGGGGGATGGTCATGCCCAGCTTTCGGAGGTGAATCTCATCACCGCCTCGGGCAGCCGGAAAAGTATTTCCCCCGGATTATTAGGCTACGTCTTACCGGGTTCGACGATGCGCTGGCCGCTACCTGCGAGCGTAGGTCAGGGAGAAAAGTTAGAAGCTATGGTCAATGGCGAAAAAACGGTACAAACGCTATAGCGTGCAAGTCCGTATATTATTTTTTATGTTTTTCAACGTGTTATTTATAGCAAGGAGCACATCTGCGGAAATGAAAGAGACAAATTCCCCGCAGGATGAGGTCATTGCAGACAGTAAACCGCTGACGGGCACCGAACTTTATCTTGATGTCACCTTGAACCAGAATGCCATCGGGCTTGCGCGTTTTGGCTACGAGAATAACAAGCTCTACGCCAGCGCCGAGAGCCTGCGCAGAATTGGCATCCGGCTGCCGCCGCAGACGCCGGACCCAGTCTGCCTCAACGATATCCCCCAGCTTGAGATCAACTACAACGCCAGTCTGCAAAGCCTAGCGCTGACGGCCCCGCTATCGGCGCTCGATATGGGCACCACGCAGCTTAACCAACAGGACACCACCAGCCCGGCCGCGGACCGTTCACGCGGGCTAGTGCTCAATTATGACCTCTACGCCTCACAGGAAGAGGACTCGCGCAACAGCGCCAGCGCCTATTCCGAACTGCGGGCATTCAATTCATTGGGCGTGCTCAGTTCAACGCAAATTGCGCGCTATATCGGTGAAAACAGCGGCTATGGGCTGAATGACGGCCTAACCCGGCTGGACTCCAGCTGGCGATCCTCCTTTCCGAACGAGGTGCTGGCGGTGACCGTTGGCGATACGCTGACTAGCTCGCTGAACTGGTCGCGTCCAACCCGCATTGCTGGGCTGCAAATCGGCACCGACTACAACCTTCAGCCTTACACCCCCACCACGCCACTGCCTTCGTTCTTTGGCTCGGCCACGCTGCCGTCCAGCGTCGAGCTGTATATGAACGGCGTGAAGTACTACAACGGCGAGGTTCCGGCGGGCAACTTTGAGATCAATACCCTGCCAACCATTAACGGCGCGGGTAACGCGCAGGTGACGATGACCGATGCGTTGGGCAAAACCACGGTGCAGAGTTTCTCATTTTATAACGACCAGTCACTGCTGCGCAGCGGGCTGACCGAATGGTCGGCCGAGGTGGGCGTGGTGCGTGAAAACTACGGCTATACCTCATTTGACTATGCCAGCACCCCGGCATTTAGCGGCACCTGGCGGCACGGTTTTAGTAACGCTTTTACCGCCGGAGCCCACGGAGAGGCCACGGAGAGTTTGGTTAACCTGGGGTTTAGCAGCGACTGGATCCCCGGCGGTAGCGCCGGCACCATTTCTACCGCTATAGCGGCGAGCAGCGATGCCGGGAAAAACGGTTTTCTCTACAGCATCGGCTACCGCTGGAACAATAATCGCTTTAGCTTCAGCACCACCACCATCGCCACGGTAAACGACTACCACGACGTCGCCACCCGCTACGGCGATGCACCGCCGTCGCTCAATCAGAGCACCGTTGTCGGTTACAACGCAGAAGCGCTCGGTAACTTCAGCATCGGCTATTTGCAATTTCGCACCCCCGGCGAGTCCACTCAGCGCTATACCAACGCTAACTGGTATAAATCGCTGACCGAAAGGGTTTATCTCAACGCTGGGCTAAACCAGAACATTGATGACAGCCGCGATCGCAGCATGTACCTGATGTTGAGTATTTCGATGGACAACAACATCAGCGCCAGCAGCACCGTGCAGCGCAGCAACGATCAAATGAGCTATACGCTCAATGCCAGCAAGTCGCAGCCATCGGATGGCGGCTGGGGCTGGAACCTGGCGCTTAACCGGCAGGCTTCTCAGCAAAATGGACAGGGTGAACTGGGTTATCTGGGGCGCTATGGCAAGCTCTACGGCGGTTACAGCCAACTGTCGGGGAATCAATCTGCCTATGCGGGAGCCGATGGCTCACTAGTCATGATGGGAGGCAGCGTTTTTGCCGCCCAGACCATTAATAACGGCTTCGCGGTAGTCTCCACCGACGGTATTCCAGACGTGCCGGTCATCCTGCAAAACAACCCTATCGGCACCAGCAACGGTCAAGGCATGCTGCTGGTCACCAACCTCAACAGTTATCAAAACAATGAGATCAGCATTAATCCCATGGATCTTCCGGCCAACATGCGGATCGATCCGGTTAACGCGGTGGCAATCCCCGCAGACCGATCCGGCACGCTGGTGAACTTTACCGTCAAACCGGTGCGTTCAGCGTTGATTATCTTGAAGGACAGCAAAGGAAACGTGATCCCCGAAGGGTCATCAGCGGCGCTCAACGGGCTACGCGGACAGCGCGCCATCGTGGGCTTTGACGGCATGGTCTATTTCGACACGCTCGACGAACATAACTCGCTGCGTGTCAGCACCCGTTGGGGGGCCTGTACTGCCCAATTCGACTATCCGAAAGCCGCGCGGGATATCCCACAGATTGGACCATTAACCTGCCAATAAGGAGCGAGCATTATGTGGCTAAGAGTCCTGATTTTACTGGCAGGGATCTGCTTTTTCCCCATGAAAAGCTACGCCGTCAACTGCTCGGTGAGCACCGTGCCGAGCGTGGCCTTTGGCACGGTTAGTCCATTTGCCACATCCGATGCCACCACATCGGTCATCATTAACTACAGCTGCACAAAAGTGCTCGGCGATCTGCTTGGCGCCTACACGCTGTGTTTCAACCTCGGCGCGCCGGGAGGCAACACCATCGCCACTCGTAAGATGACCACGACCGGCGGCTCCTTGAATTATCAGATTTATTACAAGAATCCCAGCAATGCCAACGTCGTGTGGGGCAACCAGACGGCGGGAAACGGTATGTTCCCGATGATCAATCTCAATCTGTTGGATTTAACGCCGGTCACCGGCAGTATCACCCTCACCGCCATTGTCCCCTTGGGGCAAACCACCGCGCCGCCCGGAAACTATACTGACACCTACACCGCCGCGACGGCCTATGTCACCATTAACAGCGCCCTAGCCATACCGCCAAACGCCTGCAGCAGCACCGTGCTGCAAAGTTTTCCCTTTGTCGTAACGGCTTCCGTCAATAAGTTCTGCAATATCAACACGACTCGCAATGTGTCTCTTGGGTCGGTGGCACACACGCAAACCAATGTCATGAATAACAACTACTTTACGATGACCTGCACCAACTCCACCGCTTACACCGTGGGGCTTTCACCATCCAACAACAACACCGCCGGTAGCGGTGTGATGAAAAGCGTGAGCAACGCGGCAACCAACACCAACCTTGTGCCTTATCAGCTCAACTCCACGGCCGGCGTGGGCGGCACGCCGTGGGGAAATCTAACCGCCAATACGGTTGCGGGTATAGGCACCGGCTCTGCGGTTAACCGCACGGTGTACGTCGTGGTCCCCAGCGCCAACTATCGCCCGGACGACTATGCCGATACCGTCACCATCAACGTGACGTACTAAAGAAAATCATTCTTTGGTGATGCAGCTGGAGGTGCGGGTGTTTCACGATTGGTTGATTGTGGATGCGATGGCGGAAAGCGCTGCGGGGTAGAAAAACGGTTTGGCCGGGAGGCGAGGTTTCCCCTCACCCCGCCGTCGGATAATCCACATACCCCGCCTGACCGCCACCAAAGAACTGCTCTTTAACCGGCGCATTCAGCGGCAAATCGTTCTGCAGGCGATGCGGCAGATCCGGGTTGGCAATAAACGGTCGGCCAAAGCCAATCAAATCCGCCCAGCCCTTCGCCAGCGCCTCTTCCGCGCGGGCTTTAGTGTATTTCCCCGAGTATATCAGCGTGCCGTGGAAGATAATCCGCAGCGCTTCTTTAAACGCCGCAGGCATCACCGGCGCGTCTTCCCAGTCGGCTTCAGCGATATGAATATAGGCAATGCCCATTTCACTCAGCACGCTGGCTGCCGCCAGATAGGTTGCCTCTGGCGTATCATCGCGAGAGCCCATCAACGTGGTCAGCGGCGCTAGGCGAATGCCAACGCGCTCTTTACCAATCGCCTCGGAGACCGCGGCAACCACCTCTTTCATAAAGCGCAGGCGATTGGGCAGCGAGCCGCCGTATTCGTCATCACGCAGGTTGGCCTGAGAATCAATAAACTGGTTAATCAGGTAGCCGTTCGCGCCGTGCAACTCAATGCCATCAAAACCGGCGGCAATGGCGTTACGCGCAGCTTGGGCATAATCGTTAACGATTGCCGGAATTTCATCGGTGCGCAGCGCACGCGGCATGTCATGCTGGAGCATCGAGCCAACGCCGTTTTGCGGGCCGCAGCCATCGATATCAACAAACACCTTCACACCGTCGGCCTGAATCGCGGAAGAAGAGACCGGTGCTGCGCCGTTCGGTTGCAGCGCGCTGTGCGAAACGCGGCCCACGTGCCACAGCTGGGCGAAGATTTTCCCGCCCGCTTTATGCACCGCATCGGTCACTTTTTTCCAGCCGGCGATCTGGGCGTCAGAGTACATGCCCGGCGTCCAAGCATAGCCCTGACCCTGCTGACTGATTTGGGTGCCTTCGCTGATGATAAGCCCGGCGCTCGCACGCTGTGCGTAGTATTGCGCCATCATGTCGGTGGCGACATCGCCGGTTCCAGCGCGGGAGCGGGTCATCGGCGGCATCACAATACGGTTTGCCAGCGGCAGCGTGTTCAGAGCGTATTTATTGAATAACATACGATTTCCCCTCTCTCTTATTTATACAGTTCCGCGCTCATGGTCACGGTGTTGCCCATGCGTGCGCTGGTGATTTTGTATTCGGAAGCGTTCATTTTTTTCGCTTTCTGAGCAATCGCCGCTTCAGCAGAATCCAGCGTGGAGCCGCAGGCGGTGACGCTTTGTGCAGAAGCGCTAAACGCAGCAAATGAAAGAAGGGAAGCAGCAAAAATCGCGGTAAGGGTTTTCATGGTCGTATCCTGTTTCGAATGAGGCGTTGCGTGCAGCAACGTGATGCGAAGAAGGATACGACCGCAGACTAATTACATAAATGGTATAAATAGCAATAGACTGTTATCAGTAGAGCAATAATGAAGTTATGCAGTGACGCCCGCCCACCACAGCCGCAGCTTCATACCCCAGTAGCTGGTCCAGCCGGTCGTGGCGCTGACCGGTTTGCCCTTATCAATAATCACTATCGTCGGCGTCACGCTGACCTGCCAGCGCTGAGCCAATTCACCGCGTGCATCGTTAATCACCGGCATCGTCAGCTGTTTTTTCTGCATCCATTGCGCCACTCGCGCGTCATCGCCGGAGCGCATGGCAATGCTCATCACGTTGCCACCCTGCAGGGCAAGCTGACTGACCGACGGCGATGTGTAGCGGCAGACGCTGCACCAAGTCGCCCACACGTAGACCAGCAGCGGTCGATGCTCGCTCATGGCCGCGATATCCACCGCCTGCCCGTCAATTGTCGGCAGCACCATACCTGCGAAACTCTCCGGCAGCGCAGGCTGCCGGTAGCGATCGACCGCCCAGACGATAGCCGCGCCGATAATCAGCATTAACACACCTTCACGCAGCCAGCGTAGCGCCCGCTGTCGATTAAACCCTTTGCCCATGTTCACCTCGTATCATAACGACGCTAATCTTAGCGAGGCGGCGGACTTAGTGCTGTAAAGAAGTGTCGCGAGGCAGCGGCGGCATGCGCAAATGCTGGGTCATCACTTCATGGCGGTAATAGTCAACAAATGCACTGAACGTTAGTGGTTTTGAGTAGAAATAACCCTGAAAATAATCAATCTCGTTTTCCCGCAGCCAGGCAACCTGATAGTCATGTTCAACACCTTCAGCCACCGTCTGAATCCCCATTTTCTTAGCCATGTCGATGACGCAGTTAATAAGCGGCGTCGAAGCATCCGGTGAAATTTGGTTAATGAACATGCGGTCTATCTTGATGCTGTCCGGATTGAGGCTAGTAATCCACGAGAGATTGGAAAAGCCGGTGCCAAAATCATCCAGCGAAATTGCGATGCCGCAATCGCGGATAATTTTCACTTTCTGCAAAATATCGCCGTTGAGATCGATCTGCTCATTTTCAGTAAATTCGAACGTTAGCCGCTGTCTCAGCTTCTGAAAACGCGAGCCGAACTCACAGGCAAAAACCGCGAAATCGCTCGTCGAAAGATGGCTATGACTGATGTTAACGTTGAAGATAAACCCTTCCGGCAACAGATTGCCCGGGCTCTGGCAGTCGGCAATCACGCGGTTAAGCAGATTTTCAGTCATCAAGCCAATGGTCTGCGTTTTCTCGGCCACGGGAATAAAGATATCCGGTGGAACGAAGCCTATTTCCGGATGCTCCCAGCGGGCAAGGATTTCCGCACCAATGACGCGATTGCTACGGGCACAAATAATCGGTTGGTAATACGGAACAATATTGTCGTTATGCACCGCGTTCACCAAGTACTGGTACAGTGAACGGCGACGCGTCAACAGCGCCCAAGCCAACACGGTTAGCACCAACGGCGTCACAAAAAGAATCAGTAAATAGAGCCACGACCCCAGAATCTCACGCCAGACAACCTCGTTACTCGGGGCACGCCAAGCCAGCGAATAGAGTCCGGAGGGCTGTCGTTGCTGATATTGCGCCTCTATCTCCCGCGCTTCACGGCCTTTTAGGATCCCTTGTTGCGTCAGAACATGGTTATTCACCAAAAGCACAAAGCGCAGATCCCGGTTGGTGATGCCCATAATGCCCCACAGATAACGTAAATCTGCGGAGACCACGATGCCGCCATGGGGGTAATGCCGGTAGATTGAGAACGCCGGCACGCCCAGCGAAACAACAGAATCATCGATCTTCACGCCGTCTTCACCAAAGCTGCTGAGATCGATAATCGCCCCTTTATTATTCAGCAACGAAGAGCAGTAAATCCGATTGCCTTCCAACAGACTGACCACCAGCATCCGCATTTCCCGCGCCGGTACTGCATTTAGACTATGTTCTTGCTGTCGGTTACAGGCATTTCCAGCCCAGTTTTCTGACTCTCTGGCTACCCGATAGGTCTCTTCAAACAGGGTATCAATGGCATGACGAATAGGGATGGCCTGATGGACAATCTGTACGTTCAGCTGGCGTTCTGCGAGATAAAACGTCAGCCAGAACGCCATAACGATAGAGCAGATAAAGACCAGTCCCACCATCGCGTAGTTTTTGCGACGGGATTTATCGGCGAATTTGCTGTGCATCGCGCTTCTTCTCTCTGGCCAATGCGTTAGCGCAGTACAGACGACGCGTGGGTCGAAACCCGCTGCTGCTGCATATATTCACGCTGGAAGCTCTCTTTGCTGAGCGGTCGGGAAAACAGATAGCCCTGCCCGTACTTCACCCCCTGCTTCAACATGCTGGAGACCTGCGTATAGTTTTCGACGCCTTCCACCACCACATCAACGTCATACCCGGAGAGAAGCTGGAGGATTTCCGCCGTGGCATCCTGTTTGCTACAAGCAAGGCAGCCACGGTCGAGTTTGATATAGTCAGGCTCCCAAAACGCCAGCCGTACGCTGAGCGCGTCGAGTGTGCCAATACCGTCCCAGGCGATATTGATCCCGCCATTTTCCAGCATCCGAAGGTTCTCGCGGGCCACATCCGTCAGCGCTACCGCGCTTTGGGTTATCTCAAACACCAGCTGCGCCGAGCAGAGGCTGAGGCGAGCCACCAGCGCCAGCGCGTGAACAGCAAAGTCGGCATCATTGAGCTGCACTGCGGAGATATTGAGGGTGTACAGGTACTCTTCCTGGGTATCCATCTGCTTTTGGGCAATAAACGTCAGCGCTTTTTCCATCACGTAATAGCCCATCTCGATGATGGTGCCATTCTCTTCAAGATGCTGAATAAACTCAGCGGGCGGCACCACGCTACGGCGATGCGTCCCACGCACCAGCACTTCGCCACCAATGCAGACAAAGCGGGATAAATCGAAGATAGGCTGAATAACAAAATCTATGCCCATATCGAACTTTGCGTCTTCGACACAGCGAATGACGTAATCAATACTCTTATCCATACCAACTTCTCACAAAAACAACGTATCCAGAAAAAGCGACATCAAGCCAAATGGCTTAACCATCACCGGGAAAATCACACCTTAGAAAATCCCTTTCTGGCGGATCTGTTTCATCTTCTGCGCGGGCGCACCCAGCGTGCTGAGGTCCAGCTCTTCTGCCTGCCCGCTCTTGGTATTTTCAGCGGCCGCCGCGCCGCCGCGACCGGACATCCGCAGCTGCTGTAGCAACAGGTTTTGCTGGTTGAGCAATGTTTTTAACTGCGCCACTTCACCCCGCAGCAACGCCAGTTCCTCGCGTGAGGAATCGTCTCCTGCTGTTGGCGCGGGCTGGCGCGACAACGCTTCTGACATCAACGCGCGCATCTGCCGCAGCTGTTGTTTGCTGAAATCATCGCTGGATACCGCCGGTTCCGGAGCCACGGCCGGGGCAGGCGCTTCCGCCTGCGGAATCGGCAGTAGCTGAGCGCTGGCAAGCTCGCCGCACAGGTCATCAAGCGTCAGTTTTTCACGCCCCATCGCTTCGGCAATGTGGCTACAGAGCTGCGGGTTCAGCAGTTGCAGCTGTAGCCCTGCCAGATAGACATTACGGTGGAAGCGACGCATTTCCATATTGGCGTCACCTGGATGGCTACCTGTTTGATTTAATTCCTGATGCCATTTCTTCAGTTGCAGCATCGCGCGCAGGTCCGCGCGCGAGTGTTCCGGCGACAAATGCAGCGAGAGATTTACGCGGCGAATGTGCCTGTTATTCATCGTCACCCACCTCTGCCATGTGCGGGGCGGCAACCGTCTCGACGCCAGAGTCCGCGTGATACAGGCAGATCTCACGGGACAAGGCGCTCTGCGGGTTCTCAATCGTCACCACTCGGTCGCCCAGCGTCGCGTAGGTTTCACGCACCGCGGATTCAATCAGATGTGCGCCGCCACCCACCAAATACACGCGGTTCGGGTTCTTGGCAAACTTCTTCGCTTCATAGGCAACTTGGTCGCCAAGCTCCTGAATTTTGATCTCTACACGCTCGAGAATCTCTTCAATGCGCGACTCATCGTTAATCACGCTTTTGACGAATTCACTATCGTGGCGGCGCTTAATCAGCTCATTGGCGACCAGGTAGCTGGAGTCGCTGTCGGCGGCCGCCAGCAGCTTGCGGGTGGCATCGGTAACCATTGCCACGCCGATTTCATTGTTGCCGTAAATCGCCGAGACATCGTCAAACTCGCCGACGATAACCCCCATATCTAGCGTGGTACCACCGCAGTCAATCACCAGAGATTTAGTAAATTCGGTGACGTTTGAGTTCAACAGATGCGACAGCGCCGCCGGCAGGCTTTCCGGCATCACCTGCACATCGGCAATGCGGAACAGTTCGCCTTTGTTGAGAGAAATATCGCGCATCAGGTTGCGGCGTTTCGCCTCAATGCGGCTTTCGTTGCGCTGACAGTCGTCCGGGTTGTAGAACTGGGTGATAGGCAGAGTCACAATCACTTCGACCTCGCACGGCGCAATGCCGGTCAGCAGCAGCGCATGATGCACCGCCAGCAGGTTCAGATCGTCATACTGGTAGTCGATATGGGTGGTAGACAGCGCTTTGTCAGAGGTCGCATCGTAGGTGTATTTGGTGGTGCCGATGGTGTAGTTGTACACCGACTGCCCGCGCAGCAGCGCCGCGCTTTTCCAGTCTTTGCGAAATGAGTTCGGCGACACCACGGTTTTCAGCGTGCCGTTTTCAATCCAGCTGATTTTTACGTTGGTCGAGCCATCATCAATGGCGAATTTCATACGAGTTGCGGTCATGGTTACGGTCTCAATGCAGAAGGTATTGTTACAAGACGCGGCGAGCGCCAAGATAATGTGATTGCCAGAAGTCATCGGTCAGCTGGCTGATACGAATTTTTAGCCCGGTGCGCGGTGCTTCAATAAAGCGACCATCACCCAAGTAAACGCCGACATGATCAGCGCCGGGGCGTTGATTGATGTTGAAAAAGACCAGATCGCCCTGCTTTAAGCTGCTGCGGCGAACGGACTTCAGGCCGTTATCGCGAAACATGCCGTTGGCCGTGCGAGGTAATTTGCGATCCAGAACGTGGTTAAAGGCGTAGAAAACCAGCCCGCTGCAATCGAAGCCATCCGTCGGGCTGTTGCCGCCCCATAGGTAAGGTTTGCCGAGTTGATTCTCTAGGCGGTCAAGCACCGTGCGGAGTCGGAAGCTCTTTTGCGGTGTGGCGGATTTCGCCGCAACCTTACCATCCTGTACGTCGTTCCATAGCGCCTCTGAACCGCCCATCTCACCCGGTTGCCAACGCTGATGCATAGCCAGAATTTCACGATTTTTGGCTCTATCGGCCTGCTTCTTTGCGAGTTCACGGCGTTTTTGTTCCGGCGTCAGCGGCACGACGACTTTGCGTGTTATCGCTTTCGCCATTAGCCGCATACGGTTTTGTTTGCGCTTTTGCGCTTCGCTGGCACTTTTGGCCTCAGGGGCTTTCAGCGGCTGAGGCTTGGCGCAGGCGTTGCCTAGCGGCAACAGCAGCATCAACATCAGGGAAACAAAAGGTGCCTGACGGGCAAAAAGCGCCCGTACAGGTACAAAAGAAAGGGTGAGGAAGAGACTTTTCACAACGATAGCTATCTGGTTAAGGGTTGTTGCTGAGCTTTTCGGTCAGCGGTTTAATCACCTTCTCACCGTGCTGACCAAAGAACTGGTACAACGAATCGCTGGCCGAACGCGTCAGTACCATGATTTCAATACGTCGGTTGGCCGAACTTAATGGATTACCCGGATCCAACAGCATCTGATCCGCCATTCCGCTCACCTGCAGAATTTTGCTGGCATCGAGGCCGCTGCGGGCCAATACCTTACGGGCCTGCATCGCACGTTCGCCGGAAAGATTCCAGTTATTGTACAGCTCTTGGTCACGGAAACGGGTGGCGTCGGTGTGCCCGGTAATAATGATTTTGTTATCAATTTTATTGAGTTCCGGGGCAAATTCGGTCAGCAGACGTTTGAAGAATGGCGTCAAAATGGCGCTGCTTCGCTGGAACATCTCGCGCTTCTGGTCGTCGGTAATGAGAATACGCAGCCCCTGTGGGACGATTTCCATTTTGAGGTTGGACTGCGCGTCATAGGCAGAAGTGATCTTCATGATAATGCGCGCCAGGTCTTCAATCTCATTACTGGATCGGCCTTTTACCGCATCTAGGCTGTCCGTTTTATTGATTTTCTGCGCCAAATCCGCCTTGGTCTGAACCGGCATTTCCACCGGTTCGTCGTTCAAATTGCGGCGCTCGCCAATAATCGAGATCTGACCGCCATTGCCGTCTTTTTGCGTCACTGGCGTGATGGCATTACCTTCAAAAATTGAGTCGCCATGCAGCTGCGAGACGATCTCTTTTCGCTCTTCTTCCGTCACCGCGCCCATAATCCACAGCACCATAAACAGCGCCATCATCGCTAGGGTAAAGTCGGCAAAGGCCACCTTCCACGCACCGCCGTGCATCGCCTCATGGCTTTTGCGCGCCGAGCGTTTGATGATAGTGGTATGTTCTTTATTGCGTCCTCGCATTAGGACTCACCGACCATCTGATTGACCCAGCCATCCAGCGTGGCAAACGTCGGTTTGGTGTCCATCGGCAGCATTTTGCGGCCGGCATCCACCGCCAGCAGCGTCGGCTTACCGGCAACGTGGTTCACCAGCACGGTACGTACACACTCCAGCACGGAGATCTGCTTTTTAGTCCGCTGTTCCATGGCGTTCGCCACCGGATCCATCAGGCAATAACAGAAGAAGACGCCGAGGAATGTCCCCACCAGCGCCGCCGCAACCTTCACGCCGATAACCGCAATGGAGCCATCAATGGACTGCATGGTGATAATGATCCCCAGTACCGCCGCGCAGATACCAAAGCCCGGCATCGCTTCTGCGGTACGCTGTAACGAACGGGACGGCTGTAGCAGGTTCTCTTCCATTGCGCCCAGTTCCTGCTCGAGGATGCCTTCCAGCTCGTGTTCGTTAATCTTGCCCATCGCCATCAGGCGAAAGTTATCGGAGATGAACGTCACCAGCGCTTTGTCGCGCAGCATCAGGGGATATTTCTGGAACAACGGGCTGTTTTCCGGCGATTCAATGTGTTCATCCAGCGCCTTCAGGCCGCCGTCCTGAACCAGCTCCAGCAGTTCATACAGCTGCATCAGCAGCTGACGCTGGTACTCGTCGGTGTATTCGTTTTTACGCATAATGCCGCGGAACTGGCGATACATTTCAGCCAGTACGGCGCGCGGGTTGGCAAGCACCATCGCCCCAAGGCCGGCACCCAGAATGATGATTATTTCACCCGGCTGCCAAAAAGAAGAGAGCTGGCCGCCCGACATAAGAAAACCGCCGACCACACATACCATGATGATTACGATACCGAATAGTTTCTGCATAACTCTTTCATTTCTCGAAATAAGACTGAATTTTTTGGGCGATTTTCTTATTGAGCTGGCACACTCTGGCCTCGGTTAAATCCAGAACCAAAGCAATCTCTTTGAGGCTCATCTCATGCTGGTAATAGAGCGTCAGGATCAGTTGTTCACGCTCATCAAGCGCTGCCAACGCGCTGCGCAACGTCCGGCTGGCGACGACTTCATCTTCCAGCGGACGACTGTTCAACGCACCGGCATGAGCATCATTGCCTAACAGCTCATCCAGGCTCTCTATCGTTTTGGCGCAATCCAGCAATAAGTATTCCTGGTACTCTTCTGCCGTTATCGACAGATGACGGTTAATATCTTCGAAGCTGGGCGTCCGCCCGAGTTGGCGCGCAATTTCCCGGATACCGTCGTTTAATTTGTGGGTCTTTTGCCGCAGTCGGCGTGGACGCCAGTCAAGCAGTCGCAGTTCATCCAGCACCGCCCCGCGAACACGCTGTACGGCATAGGCGGCAAACTGCTCGTCCGGATGCCCGTAACGGCGCAGCGACGTGAGCAGCCCCATCAACGCAATCTGCTCCATATCTTCCCGGTCGATAACGCTGCTGGTCTGGTACGAAAGCTGCTTCACCACGCGGTTAACCAGCGGCAGATAGTCGCGAACATAGCGCGCCTCATCCGCCGGCGTCAGCGTGTCGCTTGCCATAAATGCCATCATTTCCATTGCGGCGTATCTATCACTGGAAAACCATTTTGCTGATGATGATGTCGTCAAACGGGACATCCATCTTCAGGCGGCTAAAACGCTCGGCATAGGCAGCCATCAGCTTGCTGTGCAACTCATTGACGTTCATCGCACGCACCGCGTCATAGTCCATATCGGAGAGCAGGCTAACGGTCGCCCCACGCACTGCCGGGATCATGTCCTGAGCACGACGAGAGTGTTCCGGGTTGTTGGTCGCCATGTTCAGTTCCAGCAATAGATAACGTTCTTTCGGGGTGTTGCTTTTTAACGTGATAACAACGTTTTTAATTTCCACGAACTCCACGGACTCTTTGGACGAGCTGGTGAATAATCCGGATAAGAAGCTGCTGCCTGCCGCTTCGTCCATACGCAGTAAATGGGTGCCCACTACCGTCATGCCTGCCGCCAACATCGCGGTGACAAGGGCAATCACAAGACCGAAAGAGAGTGTTTTTGCATTCATAATGTTCTGTGCCTTAAACCGTCAGTAGAACCGAGTCATCTTGGCGAAGCTTATGCTCCGTCGATGATCCGGCCGCTATTTCCGCGCCCGCCTGAATGGCGTTGTGCTGCCCGGTGGATTGCTGTTCTTTACCCTGCTGCTGCCCCCCTGATTGGGAAGACACCTGCACGTTGACCTGCACAAAGTTCTGTTCCGTCAGACTCTGGCGAAGATCGTTGCTGGTCTGCTGTAGGGCGCGATAAACCTCGGCATGGCTGGCGTTGATTTGCACCTGCACACGGCCGTTATCCACCTGCATGGAGATATCAATTTTGCCCATATCCGGCGGATCCAGACGGATGGTGGCGTGTTGGATCTGTTGCTTAACCTGCACCTGCAAACGCTCACCTAAAGCGCTGTGTAACTGCTCGCTCCAGCGGGAAGGTTCCGGATCGAGTTTTAGCGTCGTGACCGGCGCGGCGGCGGTTGGCGTCAATGGAGTCGCCGCATTGCTGGCTTCCAGCGTCTGCGTCATCATCGGCGCCACCGGGGTCAGCGCTGTCATCAGCGACGGGGCAATCGGCTGGCTGCTCGGCAATACGCTGTTCACCGATTCGAGCGTCGCCGTGGCCACGGTCGAGGTTGGGGTCGCCAGATTCTGCTGCAGGAGCGACGGTGAAATATCCCGTCCCAGCGTCTGCGACGCCGCCAGAGTCTGGGCATTCACCATCAACATATCGTCAGCCTGCGACGCCATGCCGATGTAACCCACGCTTTGCGTGGGCATCTGGCTGGTCATCAACAACGTTTCCAGCAGTTGCTGCTGCACGTTATCTTTCAGCAGGCCATCGTTTGGCGTCTGCAAGTCGTCCGTCGCTTCTTCGTCATCATTGAGTGAAAGCGGTTTGTCGCTCACGGTGATGTCACGACTCGGATGCAGACGCTGACCGACCATCAGCGAGTCAA
The DNA here is from genome assembly GCF_040932435.1 of Kluyvera sp. STS39-E. NCBI lineage: Bacteria > Pseudomonadati > Pseudomonadota > Gammaproteobacteria > Enterobacterales > Enterobacteriaceae > Kluyvera > Kluyvera sp. STS39-E. The sequence goes on from NZ_JBFQGA010000005.1 coordinate 337,295, forward strand.
TCACGTTCAATAACGCATCGCTAAATCCCACGGGCGTTTGCGCAGCGTCCGTTTGTGCAATCTGTCCGACAATCGGCTCGGCCTGGGCTGGCAGTCCAGAGCCGTTTAGCGAACCTTGTGCAAGGTTAAGAATGTCCATTAGCGCATCCCCTCATCATCCGTAAATAGCGCATAGGCCGAAGCCCCTTCCCGATTACGCGTGGCAAGACGCATCTTGTCGGCCAAGATATCGCTTTGCCCTTGGCAATAATCCCGCGCCCGCTGGTGCATCGCCTTCAAGGCATCCAGCGCCTGGCGTTCTGACGCCTCCAGCGTTTTCCCTTGGATTGCGCCCAACAGCTGGGCAATTTTGCTATCGACGTTAACCACAGCCGGCCAGTTATGGTCTTCTGTTGCTTGGCGCAGCGCCTGAGTCAGCACCTGAATAGCGTGCAACTGACTCATGCCGCCTGACCCATTCTTTCCCAGCCGTCCTGGATATTGCCGAGGATCACTTCCACCTCTTCAATGTTTTCCACCGACAGGTTGTGGCTGGCGTCGTACAGGCGATACACGCAGTAGTCGTACAGATTCGCCAAGCTCAACGCCAGCTCGCCGCCCTTATCAAAGTCCAGCGCGCTGGTCAGCGCATTGAGGATATCGATGCACTTGTTGATGCTTTGCGCTTTGCGCTCGAAGCGACGCGCGGTGATGTGGCTCTTCGCGCGAATAAGCTCATCCATCAGGCCGTTGAACAGCATCAGCACCAGCTGATGTGGATTAGCGGCGGCGGCCTGAATCGACAGATCGGATTGTTGATACAGGCCGAAGCCTTCCTGGTCGTTACCGTACATTGCGGATCTTTCCCTTTGAATTAACTAAACATACTCATGGTGTTGTTCATCTGCGTCATCAGTGACTGAAGCTGCGTAAACTGCTTGAGATAGCGGTTGTACGAGGACTCATAACGCGTATTCATTTTTTCGGTTTTGGTATCAATATCGGTTTGCTGACGGTCGAGCGTTTCCTGACGGCCTTTCAGTAAGCCGCTGCTAGTACTGAGGTATTTATCTAGGGATTTATCCATCGACTTGATCAGGCCGTCGTTGCCGTTAAAGAACTGGGCAACGGTTTGGGGATCGTTTTTTAGCTGTTTTTCGAGGACTTCAGAGTCAATGCTGAGCTTGCCGTCTTTATCGGCAGTAATGCCGAATTTGGTCATGTTCTGCTCACCGAAGGTGCCGCGCAGCAGGTTGCTCAGCTCGCTGCTCAACGCTGAAATACTGGCATCGCCGGCAAATGCGCCGCGCGTATCGGTGCTGCTACCCGTCTTCGTCAGACCAGAAACCGTTTCACGCAGCGTGTTATAGGCATCGATGAAAGTCTGGATCTGGGTTTGGGTTTCCGTGGTGTCAGTGTCAACACTGATAATCAGCGGCTTCTTATCCTCAGTGAGGCCAGTCAGCTTGATCGACACGCCGTCTACTAGGCTGTCTAGGGTATTGGAACTGCTGTAATACTCCTTGGTGGAATCACCAAGGGTAAAAATGGCATCTTTGCCAGCAGTCACCGTTTCCTGATTATCAAAGATCGTCTGATCGCTGGTCATACCGCTGGTATCAAGCTGGATGTCGTATTTCGCGCCGCTTTGGTCGCTGTTCATAATCAAAGAAACTTTGCCATCAATGCGCATCAATGAAGCGGTGATGCCGTTTTGACCGGTCGTCGCCGTTGATGAATTTGATGCGCTCGGGAAGTCCGTTTTGTTAATCGCTTCGGCAAAATCAGCAAGGCTTTTCAGGCCGTCCATTTCAATTTCAATACTTTCGCCGTTGAGATCGATCTTCAGCGTGCCGGTGGCATTTTTAATCGCGTCATCATCGAGGTCTTCAAAGCTTTTTTGCTGAGCGGTTGCCAGCTGCTTAACGTTGAGGCTGTAGGTCCCTTTCTTCGCGCTGGCGTTTGCGGTTACGGTCGCAATGCCTTCCATATTCATAGTGGCCGAGTTTTTCAACACGCTGGCGGTGGTTGAGTTCAGGCCCTTAATCGAGGTGCGGAACGAAGTCAGCGCGCCACGCAGGGCATCCAATGCCTTAGTCTGAGCCTCAAGATTTTTGGTTTGTTTTGCGATCGAGGTTTGCAGCGCAATGATGTCATAGCCAGCCAACTGGGTGGCCAGTGATGATGGGTCGAAATCAGACATAATGGGTTCTCCAGGCACGCACGCCACGATCGATATGCAATGGATTTAGCAACTATCGTGCCAAGTTTTAATTTATTGATTTAAAATGAATTAATTAATGGTGGGAATCGCTATTTCCGCTTTTTCCGGCAAGGGGAAGGGGAAAGCCGGATACAAAAACACCGCCATACAGCGGTGTTTTTTTCCTACCAATCCGGGATGGATTAGCCCAGCAGGGACATCACCATGCTGGACATGCTGTTGGACTGCTTCAGCATGGACATGCTGGTCTGCGCCAGCAGCTGGTTACGGGACATGGTAGAGGCTTCAGTCGCGTAATCCGCATCCTGGATGTTGCTCAGGGCCAGGTCGGTGTTGTCTTTCATGTTGGCCAGGTTAGAGGCAGTGTGGCCCAGACGGTTGATGTTAGCGCCCAGGGTAGAACGCACGCCGCCAACGCTATCCAGCGTAGCCTGCAGGTTATCCATCAGAGCCTTCGCGCCTTCAGCGGTAGTGATCTCGATGTTGGTACCGTTCATGTAACCACCGCTCGCGCCTGGCAGCGCTGCGCCGGAAGCATTGCTCACGCCGTTGAATTCACCGGTAGAGGAAATCAACGCGCCGGAAGCCGTAGTGCCGCCTTTCAGGGAAGCAGACAGATCAATCTTCATCGTTTCGTCGGTGCTGGAGCCAATCTGGAAGCTCAGTTCCTTAGCAAATTTGCTGTCGGTACCGGTGAACAGCTTATCACCCGCGTAAGAGGTGTTTTTCATGATGTTGCTTAATTCGCTGTTCAACTCGTTCAGCTCGGAGTCGATAGCTTTACGGTCTTTATCAGTGTTGGTGTCGTTCGCAGACTGCGATGCGAGGTCTTTCATGCGGTACATGATGTTGCTCACTTCATCGAACGCGCCTTCCGCGGTCTGCAGCAGTGCGGTCGCATCGGAGATGTTACGCTGTGCAACGGTCATGCCGTTGGTCTGGCCCTGAAGACGGGTCGCAATCTGCAGACCAGCCGCATCGTCAGCCGCAGAGTTGATGCGCTTACCGGTGCCCAGGCGTTCCATCGCGGTGGACAGCAGGTTGTTGGATTTGTTCATCGCATTGGTGGATGCCATGGAAGCGGCGTTGGTGAAGATAGAAAGAGACATAAATGATTCCTTATTTCGTCTGGTTATTCGGTTGTTGTAATAATTCAAGACGACACGGCAGGAACAAAGATTAAATCACGGAGTGTTAAATGATGGACATTTTGCCAAAAAACAACATCAAGCAATTGATTTTAAACAATTTAAAAATCACAAAAAAAATCACCATTATCCATTTTGTTGCGTCCCTACCGCGGTATCGTTGCGCAACAGGCCACAATAGAGATGAAATAGTGGGTGCCCATCAATGCACCGGCCTCCCCCAAAATGCACTCACGGCTCTGGCTGGATGTGAACGCACGGTATCGCGATATCTCTCTTATATCTGCCAGCGCCCCACGATGAATGCCAGTTTTTAAACATTTTTTTATTCTGCTTTTATTTAATTATGTTTATTTTCCAGAGGGATATCCGATAAATATTGCTAATTTAATCAGAGTACGCCTAATTCATATCTCGTATTATTGTGCTAGTCAGCACAACCTGTTTTATAACGACAAAAATAAACAAAAATTAAATCTAATTTTTAATTATTTTTAACGCTGCGCATTAATAATACTGCTAGGCAATTAGATCACAGCAACAACACATTATATTCACGCATTGATCACTTAGTTAACATAAGTTTTATTTAACTATTGTTATTAACTTCGCCGTTAAATAGTGTCTACTCTCCCACCACTATGGTTAAAAAGTCTGTTGCACATCACACTTTTATCGCGTAAAAAGAGCACAGGAAAAAATTATTCCTTCCCGTTGAGGCGTATTACAGACGAAAAGATTTCCGTTGTAACGGTAACCTGACATCTCATCCGGAAGTATATAACGTCCATCTGTACTCTCCCGCAGGCACGCGGCATTCATTAAGAATTCTAAATGGAGTTAACACTCAATCAGATAATCTCTGAGGACGTTGAGTATCTACTGATTGTCACCATATTTTTGGGGTGGTTGAATCCATACATAAATGAATAAACGCTACTGTTCTGTAAACAACTGGTTGGTTGATGTTGCGTCTGGTTCGATTCTCCATTTAACGACCGGCGAGCGCAAAAGGCTCGGGGAATACCAGCTAAAACTTCTCGATATCCTGGTTCAGGATGCCGGAAAAATCTTCACACGTGAAGAACTCACCAACCTCGTCTGGGAACGCCGAGTTATCGGTAATAACAGCCTGCCCAACGCTATCCATGCGTTGCGTACTGCGCTGGAAGACGACGGTAAGAACCAACGCATCATTAAAACCATCCCGCGTAAGGGCTATCTGCTGGAAGTGGAATACTGCTGCGTGGTGGAAAAGGACGAAGATGAAGTCAGCGATGCGGAAAACAGCATCGCGATAGCGGAAGAAGACGCTGCCGAGGCGTTTTTTTCCGACCCAAAAGACGTTGAACCCGCGATACCCGAAAGCCACAGCAATGTACCCATCGTGGCGACGGCAAAACCGCGACGTGGGCTCTACCTTCGCTTTGGATTAATCCTGCTACTTGCTATTTGCACCACGTTTATCGCCAGTTGGTACCTGTTTAGCGGGTTGAATGAACGTCAGGTCGTGCGGGAAATCCAGCCTGGGATCTACAGTAACATCAACCTCTATTCGGTTGAGACTTCCGGCGATCCTATTTATATGTCGGCCAATCTCTACAGCAAGTTGAAGGATTCGCTGTATACGCTAAACCAGCAGATCAAAGTGAAATCCGTGGCGATGCACGTCTACTTTCACAGCAGCAATTCATCACTGAACTACAGCTTTATGCTGACTAATAAGTGCGATGAAAAGCAGCTGTCCATGTCTATCGATCACTGGCGTATTGATACCGTACAACTGAACAACCTGATACTGCGTGAGACCCGGAGGAAGCTCAATGAAATGGCAACCTGCAAAGCAAGTTAAGCTGCTGATTGTACTGGGCGTCGTATTGGCGGGGCTTGGCGCGCTGGCTTATAAACTCTATGCCGCGAACGCCACATCGCCTCGAGGGTCTGTGGAGGGAGGCTTCCAGATGGGCTTCTACGACCTGATGTCGCAGCAAAAAGAGATTTACAACGTCCACCTGCAAACCACGCGGGGGATGATAATGACGGTGATCACCAACCCCAATGACAATCGTTTTATGCTGAAAGGGAAATTTACCCCGACGCAGAAAAAGCATGGGCGGATTTACTTTAATCTCACGCCTATCTACTACAGTTCGGAGCAAAAAGGGCTGATGATCGATGGGCTTGTCGATCAGTTAATGTATTCTAACTACTGGATGGAGCCGATCTCATTTGACAATCAGTCGCTGGTTGTCGGCCAAAACGGTGCCATTTTTCTCTATCCCATGCACAACTAATGGGTCACCGGAGCCAGCCGCGCTCCGGTTCAAACGCTTACCCCAGCAAATTTTTTACCGTCGCCAGCCGCACATTCGCCTGCGCGCCTAGGGCCTGCGACAGTGAGCTGAACTGATTGCCGCTCTCCCCCAGTGCCGCGCCTAAACCACGCGAAGTTTCCAGCGCCTGCTTTGGACTGTACACCGTCGACATATCGTTAATGCGGGAGGTGACGCGATCCTGCTTTTGCCGCAGTTGGCTGCGCTGGGTGGTGATATGTTCAAGGGCATTATGCAGCTTCACCATGCTGTCGCGTTCTCGGCGACCTGATAGCGTGAGCATTTCGTCGCTGCTGGCGTTTTCGGCCTGTGGAGCCAGTAGGGTAAACGCATCCGCCGGGAAGTTATTCCCTTCGCCGCGCACGGTGAGCTGTCCGCTAACGCGTTCCCACCGGCTCTCATCCACGCTGAACATCAGCTGGCCGCCGCCGGTTTGGTTCGCGTGGATACCCAAGCGCCCCAAACCAACATTCAGTTTGAGCAGCGTCTGACGCGGTGTAGCCTCTTGCGGCAGCGCAATAGCCACCATCTCCCGCTGGCGACCGCCGAGCGAGAAGACCAACGTTTCTCCCCCCGGCTGGCTCAGCAATTTCTCGCTGCCCGGTAGGGTAAAATTCACCGTGCTTTTCTGGCCCAGTGACACCGTCAAATGACGATCAACCGTGCCGCCAGAAAGCTGCGTACGCTGGGCCAGGTGTTTTTGCAGCGCGTTGACCTGCGCACCCGCATCGCCCCCACGTGAAGCCGATTGGCGCAGTTGCAGAAGCTGAGTTTCCGTTTTAGCTAGGTAGCTATCGGCCTGCTGAACAGCGGTAAGCTGCTGGTTCAACTGAACGTTGTAGCGCATTGGGCGGCGAGAAAGGAGCGCCGCTTCCGGGAACGCATTACGGGTGGAAACGGCCTCAGGCGTATGAGTGCGCCCGACGCTTTGCGGCGCACCAATCGTTCCGCGCCCGGTCGCCGGGGCGGAAGTCGTTAGAGATGCTGTTTTTAAACCAACTTGCATAATGGATTACAACATACTGAAGAGGTTGAGCTGACTGATCATGCTGTAGGACTTATTGGTGATTTGCATGGAGGTCATGTACAGCTGCAGGTTAATCGTCGTGGTCGCCGGGTCAGCCGCATTCAGATCGGTTTCAACCAACGCATTCGACAGGCTCACATCGGTATGCGCATCGTCTATCAGCGTCAAACGGTTCTGGCGACCACCGAGATCGGTGAACAACGCACCCAAGTTATCGCTGGTGTTTTGCGTGGTGTCGATCATCGCGCTCAGCTCATCCTTGTAGTCGGCATAATCCACGTTCGGATCCTGCATCTTATCGCTCAATGCTTTGAGCTTGTTGAGCATCTCAAGATCGTTGCCAGAACCCGAGAACGCGCCCGATACGTTAGAGTTTTCGGGAATGGAAACACCGTTGGCGACGATGGTTTCACGGGTGTTGTTGTTGCCACCAAACACGTACTGACCGGTGCTTTCATCAAATGTCACCGTTTCACTGTTGGTCTGGGTGCCAGAAAACAGATAGCTGCCATTTTCATTTTTGCTGTTCATGGTCGCGACCAGTGAATCCAGCATCGACGCCAACTCTTCGCCGTAACCGGCCTGATCTTTCTGGCTCAACGTGCTGTTATTCGCTAGCTTCAGCTTGTCGCTGACGGACAGCACTTGGTTGCTCAGCGCGGTAATATGCGACTCCTGCACCGACAGCGCGCCAGAGAGGCCGGTAATGTTGCTTTGATACTGCTTGATAGCCGCCTGCTCGCGGCCTAGCTGCACGAGGCGGCTTGCGGCCACCGGATCGTCAGAGGGCACGTTGACGCGCTTTTGCGTCGACAGCTGTTCCATCAGTTTCGCGACACGGGTTCCGTTGGTGCCTAGCTGCGCCAACATGGCATTTGAATTGTAAAGGCTGCTCACTCGCATAGATTAATATCCCTAATCACGCTTAGAAAATGCTAAGAAGATCGTTGAAAATCTGATTACCCGCAGCAATCACTTTCATATTCGAGGTGTAGGCTTGCATATAGATTTGCAGGTTAATCGCCTCTTCATCCTGGTTGACTGCGCTCAGGTTATCGCGCTGGTTCTGCGCCTGTTCGCTCACAGCCGCCGCCGCTTCCATTTCCGTTAGGCTCTGCTTGCTGGCAATACCGATAGTCGAGATTATCGCCGCCGCGCCTTCGTTCAGGCTCATGTTGCCAAGACCTGGAATATCCGTTTTCTGGTTTTTCAGCTCAATCAGCGCTTTGAGGTTGTCACCGTTACCCGGCTCGGTCTTCGAGCCTGACAGCGCCAGTTCTTCCGGGGAGAGGTCGTTAACCTGCAGCATGCCTGCCGGATTAGATAAATCGAAGTTGAATAGCGGCTTACCATTATCGCCGTTCAGGTCATAGCCTTTTGCCAGCTGATCGTTGAACAGATTTGCCACGGCTTCCGCCATCCCCTGTACCGAGTCGCTCATCTGTTTCAGCGTCCCGGTTTCATAATCGTACAGCGCGCCCAGTTGCCCACCCGCCGACGGATTCAGCGAAAATTCACTGGTTGAGAACTTCAGACTCAGCGTCGTATTACCGTTGCTGTCCGTGCCCGCGCTCAGTTGCCCGGCTGTTTTACCGCTCACCAGCGGCTGACCGTTGCTCATCGAAACGGTGTAGCCGCTACTGTCATCCGTCACTTTGACATCCGCCATCGAGCTCAGCTGCTTAACCAGCTCATCGCGCTGATCGCGCAGCACGCTGGCGTTGCCGCCGGTGGCTTCCATCTCAACGATTTTCTTGTTGTAGTCCGCGATACCGCCGCTCAGGGTATTTATCTGAGAGACCATCGCTCCGCGCTGGGTGGTGATGGACTCTTTTTGGCTGGAGATAAAATCATTCATGCTGTTGAAGCGGGTCGCCAACGATTTGGCCTGGTTCAACATCTGCTGACGCATGGCCTGTGATTCGGGCTGCTGCGTCAGGGCGCTCATCGCGCTAACAAAATCATCAAGGCCGGTGCCCAGGCTGCTCGTGTCGGTGCCAATTACCTTCTCCAGCGAGCTGATGTACTGGTTGCCCATGCTGTAATAGTTGGTCTTGGTGTTGGTCTGCCAAACTTGGTTCACCAGATACTGACTGGAAATACGGCGGATACTGTCAACGCGTACGCCGCTGCCGGGAGAAATTCCCGCTTCGCCCATCGGGCCAATCGCACTTTGAACGATACCCTGACGGCTGTAGCCAGACGTCAGGTAGTTGGCGGTATTCATCGACGTCACGTTCATGCCCATCTGGGCTGCCTGCAGACCACTGAAGGCAATATTAATCATACTCATGGCTTACTCCTGCCCTGCGGCTAACGGGGACGACGGGCGTTTTAAGTTCTTGCGGTTGTCCCTGTATAGCGGCCGCATCCGCTTCATTCTTAAGTGGCGTCGCGATTTGCGGTGAAAGCTGATTGATGATCATTTGGGCAATGCCGGTGCTGCGCTGAGAAGCCAGTTCGGACGCCATCTTGTCATCATAGAAATCACGCATCATGCGCTGCTGCTTGCTGTTAAACGGGTTATCTTCGCCCAACACATCAGCGGCTTTACGCATCTGTGAAAGCATGGAACGCAGCATCAGCGCCTCAAACTGCTCGGCGGCCTGTTCAAGGTTCTGCGCTTTGACCTGCCCGGTCATATCGCCGGGCAGAATAGCGGTTTGTCGATTAATCGCGTCTAGCATTACATCACCACCAATTCGGCATCGAGGGCACCGGCTTCGTGCAGCGCCTGCAAAATAGCCATCGTGTCATCCGGCGAAGCGCCTAGGCTGTTCAGGGTATTCACGATGCTGCGCAGGCTCGTTCCGGCGGCAATCGTCACCATCTGACCGCGGCCACGGTTAACGCTGACGTCGCTCTCCGGCGTCACCACCGTCTGGCCCTGACCGAAGGCGTTCGGCTGGCTGACGTTTGCGGACTCACGAATGGTGACGGTCAGGTTGCCGTGGGAAACCGCAGCGGCACGCACAATCACGCCGTCGCCGATAACCACCGTTCCGGTGCGGGCGTTAAACACCACCCGTGGCGCTTGCTTCGCAGCATTCACTTGGACATCTTCCAGCGCCGACATAAACGCCACGCGAGCACCGGCCCCCATCGGGGCACGCACCGCCACGTTGGTCGCACTCTGCGCGGTTGCCGTACCTGCACCAAATGCACTGTTCAGCGCAAGCGCCACGCTATTGGCCGTTTTAAAACTTGGCCGTTTGATGTTCAGCATCACCACCGGTTCTTGCTGGAAATCGCTGGCAATTTCACGTTCCACCGAACCACCGTTTGGCACACGCCCAACCGTCGGCGTGTTAATGGTCACGCTAGAGCCGCTGTTGCCTTCAGCTTTCACCCCGCCGACGACCACGTTGCCCTGCGCCAGCGCGTAAACCTCACCGTCGGCCCCGCGCAGCTGAGTTAATAGCAGCGTACCGCCGCGCAGGCTCTTGGCATCACCAATCGAGGAGACGGTCACATCAATGCTCTGCCCGAGCGAGTAGCCCGGCGGCAGCGTGGCACTAATCGCAACGGCTGCCACGTTCTTCACCTTCGGGTCAATTTTTGCCGGCAGTTGGACACCAAACTGGCGCAGCATATTGGTGACCGATTGGCTGGTGAACTTAACCTGATTTTTATCCCCGGTGCCGTCCAGACCGACCACCAGGCTGTAGCCGATAAGCTGGTTTCCACGAACCCCCTGAATATCCACCACATCGCGCAGCGGTTGCGCCGCCGCCACGGTGCTGCAAAGGCACAACAGCAACAAAATACGTTTAAACATCATGGCCTCCGTCAGATTGGGAACAGTGGATGGTTGAAGAAGCGCACCAGCCAGCCTGCGGCGTTCGCATCACTGAGCGCACCGCGTCCGGCGTAAGAAATACGGGCGTTAGCAATGCGCTGCGAGGAAACAGAGTTATCGCGTTCGATATCGTCAGCTCGCACAAGCCCGGTGACGCGCATATATTCGTCCCCCTGATTGAGGGTCAGCCACTTCTCGCCGCGGATCGCCAGCACGCCGTTGGGCAGCACTTTGTAAACGGCCACGGTAATGGCCCCACGCAGGCTGTTTTGCTGCTGCGATGTGGCGCTGCCGTTGAAGTTACGGCTGCCGTCAACCGATCCCGACAGCTTATCGACCGAATGGCCAAAGGCCTCCGGGATGCCCATCGAGACATCATTTTTCTTGCCGAAGTTGGTCCGCGCCTGCTTGCTTGCCTGAGTAGACTCATCGAGCTTCACGGTCAGAATGTCACCAATGCGATACGCACGGCGGTCTTGAATCAGCGACCAGTTATAGCCGCTGTTGTAGACGCCGCCGCCGCGCACTTTGGTATCCGGCATAGCGAAATCTTCCGGCGGCGCGTACGCTGCATCGTCCTTTTGCACCAGCAGTGCCGGGCTTTCACAGCCCGACAGTGCCAGCATCAGCAAACCTACTGCTACCTGCTTTTTCATCTCTTTCACTTCACTGCTCGGCCATTACATCGACTGCGTGACAAACTTCAGCATGTCGTCTGCGGCAGACACCATTTTGGCGTTCATTTCATAGGCACGTTGAACGGTGATCATGTCGACCATCTCTTCAACAACCTGCACGTTAGAGCCTTCCAACGACCCCTGTTCCAACTGACCAAACGCTTCTTCACCCGGTACGCCTTCTACCGCTTCACCGCTCGCCGCCGTTTCGAGATACAGGTTGCCGCCAATCGCTTCCAAACCGGCCGGATTGACGAAGTTCACCAGCGTCAGCTGTCCCAGTTCGACCGCATCAGTCTCCCCGGCGACGGTGGCGGTGATGGTGCCGTCTTTGCCGATTTGGATATCTTTGACGTTATCCGGCAGCTCGATTTGCGGGATAAGCGGCAGGCCCTGCGCGTTGGTCAGCACGCCTTCCGGCGTTTTCTGCAAATTGCCTGCGCGGGTATAGGCGATATCGCCCGTGGCGGTTTCGACCTGGAAAAAGCCCTGCCCGGAGATCGCCACATCCAGGCTCTGCCCGGTGTTTTGAATGCTCCCAACGGTGAACTCTTTTTGGGTGCCAACAATTTTGACGCCGGTTCCGTACTGAATACCGGTTGGCGAGACGTTGTTCTGATCAAGCTGGCCGCCGGGCGTCCGCTGATTCTGATAGAACAGATCGGCGAACATGGCGCGATCGCGTTTAAAACTAGTGGTGTTGACGTTCGCCAGGTTGTTGGAAATGGCGGTCATTTTGGCGTCCTGCGCCGCTAACCCAGTTTTGCTGATCCATAAAGCGGGATTCATCTGTGTTCCTTAATCGTTTTATCAGGAGCCGCGCATCAGGCGGTTACCGGCGGAGGCAAGGTCTTCCGCCGCCTTCATCATTTTGATCTGCGCTTCGAACTGGCGGTTTAATGCAATGCTGGAAACCATCTCATTGATGGCCGACACATTGGCCGACTCGAGATGCCCGGCAGCCACCGTGACATCTTCATCACGCGGATTGACCACAGCGTTGGTGACCAGGTAGCCCGCTTCGTTTTTGCTCAGCTCACTAGCGGGGATATTCACCAGCTTCACGCGGTCAACGTCCATCGGCGCGGCAATATCACCGTCATCAGGGACGATGGTGATAACACCATCCTCGCCAATCGCCACGGAGGAGAAAGGCGGCAGAACGATCGGGCCGTTATCACCTTCCAGCGGCAGACCATTTACCGACAGCTCACCGTCGGCGCTAACGTCAATCTGCCCGTTGCGGGTGTAGACCTCGCGGTTACCGCTACGCAGCGTAATCAGGCCATCGCCCTTAACCGCGATATCAAGGTCACGTCCGGTTTCCCGCACCGCGCCCTGGGCCATATTCACCGCACCCTGCGTTGGCTGAGCCAGGTAACGGGAGGCATAGCCTTCCCCGTTGACCTGCTGGGTTAGTGCGTTATCGAGATCGCTGCGAAACCCCTCGGTGTTGACGTTCGCCAAGTTGTTGGCATGGATCTCCTGCTGTGACAGGCTCCGCGATGCGCCGCTAACGGCGGTAAAGATGAGACGGTCCATTAATTACGCAGCCTGGAACAGCGCGTTCATCATGCTATCGTTGGTACTGATAACTTTGGTGTTCGCCTGGTAGTTACGCTGGGCGGTCATCAGGCCCACCAGCTCGGAGGTCAGATCGACGTTCGATGACTCCAGCGCCCCGGAAACGATAGAGCCCAGCAGGCCAGAACCCGGCGCGCCGGTCAGTGGGGTACCAGAGCTGGCGGTCTGCGCCCAAGTGGTGCCGTCTTGTGATTGCAGCCCATTAGGGTTGGTGAAGTTCGCTAGCACCAGCTGGCCCTGCAACAGACGTTCACCGTTAGAGAAGGTGGCGTAAACGCTGCCGTCTTCATCGATGGCCTGGCCGGTACGTTCGCCGGAAGCGTAACCATCACCTTTGTTTTTGCTCACCGAGAATTCAGAACCGTACTGGGTGGTGCCGTTGTAGGTCAGGTCGATAGTCATGGCATCGGCGCCAGGGATAGCAGCGTTCAGCGACACCGAACCGGTTGGCGCGGTGAGGATACCTTGGGTGTTGAAGGTTAGAGCCTGAGTCGAGCCTGGCACTTCCGCATCATCCATGTAGTAGTGCACTTCCCAGCTGTTATCGCCGGTTTTGACAAAGTATTGGTTTAGCGTGTGTTCGCGGCCCAGTGAGTCATAGATCTGGGTGGTGTAAGAGTTGTTGTAAGACGTATTGTCTTTCGGATCGAACGGTGAGGTTGCCGGAGTTTCTGCACGCGCATCCAGGTTAGCCGTAAAGTCGATGCTCTCGGTGGCTTTTGCCGGAATGGAGCCGCTGCTAATGCTCAGGTTGCCAATGCTGCCCACCTGCAGCGTTCCGTTGGCATCCACCGGATAGCCCTGCAGATACATGCCCTGATCGTTGACCAGATTACCGTTGCTGTCGGTACCGAAGTAGCCTGCACGCGTATAGGCGGTGGTGCCCGCGCTATCGCGAACCATAAAGAAGCCGTTACCGTTAATCGCCAAGTCCAGCGCGGTACCGGTGGAAGTGATGCTTCCCCCTTTGGTAATACTCTGCGTCACGCCGGTCACGCCCACGCCCAGCGGCTGGCTTTCGGCGTACAGCGCAGAGAATTGCGCGCGGCCAGATTTAAAACCCACGGTGCCGGAGTTGGCAATGTTGTTGGAGATAGCGTTCAGCTGTTCGGTAACGGCGTTCAGACCGGAAGTTGCAATACTAAAACTCATAAATCATTCCTGTTAAATTTTTATGCCTGATTCACTTCAAGCTTTATTTTTCGAGCCAGAGCCAAACTGGGTAATGTTGTTGTAGGCAATTTCGCCAAGGCCGCTGATGTTCAACACGGTGGAGCTGCCATCCAACGGAATACGCACGTTGTTGACCACGCCGCCGATTTCAATCGGCACGTTCTCTTCGCCGGTATCGGTGACGACGCTCAGGGTATATTTACCTTCGCTAAGGCCCATTTCTTCCGGGTCGATAGTGAAGTCAACCTGTCCCGCTTCCTGCTTGCCCAGCTCAATCTTGTGCTCAACGCCCGCAGAATCTTTCACGATGACCGTCACCACGTTAGCGGCGTGATCCAACGTCACGCGACCATCCAGCGAGGTTTCCCCATCGCTGTTAATGGTGTCGGTTTGCACCATGACGTGCTGCCCCACCAGATTGCCGGTGGTCAGCGTTTGCAGGTTGTCCATCAGCACGGAGCTATTTGCCATCAGCTGCGACATGGTTTCCATCGACTGCACCTGAGTCAGCTGCGCCAACTGGCTCACGTATTCCGTACCGTCGGTAGGGTTCAGCGGATCTTGGTTTTGGATCTGCGCCACCAACAGCTGCATAAACATTGTGTTCATACCTGAAGCCGTACTGTTGCTCGCGATGCCGCTAACTGAGCTACCGTTACGGCTGTCGTTATACGAATTGTCTACGTTCATGCTTATGCTTCTCCAAGTCGCAGCAGGCTCTGCTGCATGCTTTTAACGCTGTTGAGGACTTCCACGTTGGTTTCAAAACCACGTGATGCCGACATCATGTCGGCCATCTCTTCCACCACATTCACATCCGGGTAGTAGACGTAGCCATCATCGCCCGCCATCGGGTTGTTGGGTTCATAGCGCTGCACCGCTTCACCGGTTTCGACGACATCCATGACCTGAACGCGTGCGCCGGTCAGGGCACGGTCATTCATCAACTCATCGTTTTTATAAACCGCTGCGAATACCGGGCGACGGGCTTTATAGGTGCCGGTTTCAGTCGCGGAAGCGGTTTCCGCGTTAGCGAGGTTGCTGGCGATGGTGTTAAGACGAACGGTTTGCGCCGTCATCGCCGACCCTGAAACGCGGTAGATATCTGAAAAAGCCATATTCCGTGGTTACCTACGTCGATTACTTGCCTTCAATGGCCTGCTTCAGACCAGTGAATTTCATGTTTAAAAATGCCAGGCTCATCTGATAGTCCTGGGTGTTTTTCGCAAACTCGGCCTGTTCAACGTTCAACGAAACGGTGTTGCCGTCCGAGGAAGGTTGGTAAGGCACGCGATACATTTCTTCCGGTGCCGATGGCATCGCTCCCATTGAAAAACTCGAACGTGAACGTTGCATCTCGGAGGCAAAATCAATATCTTTAGCCTGGAAGTTGGGGGTATCTACGTTCG
The DNA here is from genome assembly GCF_040932435.1 of Kluyvera sp. STS39-E. Classification (NCBI taxonomy): domain Bacteria; kingdom Pseudomonadati; phylum Pseudomonadota; class Gammaproteobacteria; order Enterobacterales; family Enterobacteriaceae; genus Kluyvera; species Kluyvera sp. STS39-E. The sequence goes on from NZ_JBFQGA010000005.1 coordinate 352,648, forward strand.
CCAAGTTCGCTGAAAGCAACTCTGCTCGGGAAAGTCGAAGTGCTACAGCCTGTGGATGAACGCCCAATGCTTTGTCAAAAGTAATACTCACAATTCACACCCTCGTGATGCTAAACCTGCATGATCTGCGATTTCTTATAGCAACATTCATGCCAAGGTTTTAATTACATGATTAATAACAATTTTGTGTCTTTTATTCGCGTCAGGGTGAAACGGTATTTCCGCTTTTTTATCGGCCTTTTCCTGCTCGTGTTATGCGCAACACCACCGGCATCCGCCAATGCCATCAATCCCGCCAGCGCACGTAAACAAATCTATGTTGCGGTTCAGCTTCACGCGGCAGACATCATCCGCCAGGAAGCCAAGCGCCGTCAGTGGCCTGACTACCAAGCGAAGATGAACTTATTTATTCCTTCCGAAGCGTCGCAATATGCCCCCTGCCAGCGGGAGCTTGCCGTGACGATCCCCGGCGGCGACCGTCTTGATGTCAACCGGCTGCGCTTTGATGTGCGCTGCGAAGCGACAAACGGCTGGGATATTTCCGTGACCGTCAAACCGGATATCTATTTGCCGGTCATCGTCGCCAGCAACACGCTCGAACGCGGGCAGGTGATTTCCGCCAACAGCGTCACGGTCAAAAAAATCAATATCAGCAGCATCCGGGGCGACTACATCACCCAACCAGACGAAGTGATTGGCATGACGGTAAAACGCCGCATCCGCGACAGGCAGCCGATTATGACCAACCAGCTCGACTCCCCAACGCTGGTCGACCGCGGGCAGCGGGTACTGATGATTGCTGAACAAAACGGCGTCGAAGCGCGCACGATGGGTGAAGCCATGAAGAAGGGCCGTAAAGGCGAGATAATTAAAGTGAAGAATGAGAGCAGCGGACGCATTGTGAGCGCTATCGTCGCCGATACCGGCGTGGTGAAAATGGTGTATGCCAGTGGTCAGTAAAAATCTTTCATCACCGTTTAAGTTGCCCGTATCTCTGGCCGCTCTTTACTGACAAGAGCATAGGAAGTCGGTCTTCCGCATGGCACGGTTCATACGCCACCACAACAAAATATGAGAACGAGGGCGAAGCGATGAAAGTAGCAGCAACACAGTACAACCTGACTACCGCGATTAATAAAGCCAGCAGCGCGGAGCAAACCCGCACCGTGGCACAGGAAGGTACCAGCGTGACGCGCAGCGCCGCCATCGATCCGGTTCTGGGCAATGCGCAGACCCAGCTAAGCATGTTGCCAGAAGTCGATATGGCACGCGTGGCCGAAATGAAAGACGCGATCGCCAGTGGCAAAATCGCCGTAAACATAGATTCGCTAACTGACGCGATGCAGAAGTATTTTCAGAGGTAATATATGACTAACGCCGCACAGCGCGTTAAAACCCTAATTCAGGATATGGCTGAAGATCGTAAGCACTACCATACCCTGGCTACGCTACTCGAAAAACAGCGCCATCACATTGTCGCCCGCGATGCGGCGGCGCTGGACGCCCTCAACGTGCAGCTAATGGCACTGTATCAGCAGTTGTCCCAAAGCAGCCAGCAGCGCTACCAAATTCTCAGTCAGTTGGGTATCGACGCCGATACTGAAGGCATGAAAACGCTTATCGCCCGCCTGCCAGACGCCCATCGACCTTCTATTTCCGCCCTGTGGCAAGGACTCCAGCAGCAGGCCGCAAATTGCCAAACCGCCAATGAATATAATGGCGCGCTGCTCAGCATGCAGCAGGATATTTTGAGCAATGTGCTTAACAGCAGTGAGCCGGAGAATTGGCTGTATCAGCAGGGGTAGTCTCTCTATCCGGCAACCCAATGCCGGATATGGATTCATCTTGTTGATTCTTTTATAAAAATATATATTTTTATGATTTATCATAGCTGATGCCCAGCTCTCTCGTATGAAAACATTTTTCATAGACTGGGCTATCACATCAATTTCATTAAATAAGGGCCATAAACTTTTACATTATTTTCCTGATCGCAAAACTTCTGTTTTCAATCGTTTCCGCGGTGATAAAAATCAACTCCCAATCAAAGGTCGCGCAGAACTGATGGACAGCCTCAATAACACCATAGCGATACCATTTTATAAAATTCCCCATATTATAATCGTGGCCAGTAATAATCCCACCAGCTTTTAGCTTTGGTGCATAAAGGCAAAGTTCACGAATCGTTGTCTCATAGGAATGATCGGTGTCGATATATATCCAGTCTAATGACCGATCGGCAAATTCACCTGCCATATCAATAGAGAGTCCCCTTTTAATTTCAAGCTTGTCACAATCAATTTCCTGGTGAAACCTATCGACAACCTGATTAAAAAGGCCATCATGGTAGCGTTCAGAGTGCCATGCATCAACTAAATAGAGCTTGCTTGGTGTACAAACATTGAGTATCTGTTCGCTAAAATCACCCTTATCAACCCCTATTTCTGCAACAATTGCATCTTTAGGTAAATTACCAAGTAACGCTTTCCGATCGAGCAAGATTTGACAATTCGCGATATTTTTTTGTTCTAATTTCATTTTTGGAATTGTTTGCTCATATTGCGACTTCTGTTGCTGAGCCATTGCCATATATTGCTCAACTATATTATTGATTAACTTTTGATTATCAGTAATCAAGATTCTCGCTCCTTTTTTTAGCGCAATTACACAGCACCAATGATGATTGAATAATTTTCATAATCCGGAGTTTCCGATATTTATTCAGTGCCTAATCCGTTTACTCTATTACCCGCCGAAAAATATAAAAATCGGCAAACGATGTATGACTTTGATTATGAATATCAAAAGGATATTTGTTAGGAATAAGATCGTGAAAATCCCAATTATCGGACACGTTACTGACAATCCAATCGGTAAATTTCCGGTGGCGGACATGCTTAACATGCCCACTAAGCAACTCATTCAATGCCTCATCATTAGAGCTATAAATAATGACGAATCGCTTTGCAGCGTCAAACAATGTTTCCATGTATTTATCAAAAACACTTTCTTCAATAAGGTGATAAAGAACATCGAGCGAAATCGCTAATTCAGCCTGTTGACCATCCCATTGACGCACAGAGTGAAAGTCTTTCGTTATATCGCTAGAGAACATCTCTATACAACGTTGTAATGCGTGTTCAGAAACATCAAAGCCAGTGTACCGCGGATATTTTGAGAGCGACAGTTGATTACCGTCCCCGCAGCCGAATTCGATTACCGATTGGACATTATTCGCAGCAACAAAATTATTTATGGTTTCTGCTTTAAAATCAGCAAGGCAACCATACGAGCCTGCACCAGAGTTTCCTTGTAAACGATAGCGATCGTCCCAATATTGTGCAGAATGTTCAAAGGTTAATGATTCATTTGTCATTATTCGTTCCGACTATTTAAAATTGAATGTGGCGGAAAGGAGCCGAAATATCGGCATCGTGTAGTACTTCATGTTTTAGAACAGAAATCAGCGCTGTGCTTGCTGAAGAGGTTTGTTGAAGTATAAATGCACGGTGATAAATACCTGGAAAACATTTATCCAGATAGCATCTTAGCTGTTTGCCATCAAGAGAGTCGGCAAGAAAAACAGGAAGACTGGAGAGAGGGAGTTCTTCTTTCGCCACCACCAGCGTGTTGAATTTTTTGTCATCTTGGATGCCTAGGACCTGGATCTGCTCAAGAAGAACATCCAGCGGTGAGTTTATTGCATCAATAATAATCGTCAAGCGATCAATCCCAGTGTCTGCATATAGCAACTTTCTGCGTTCTTGAACAAATATATCTATTTCTTTGCGCGTCTTCCCTGGGAATAATTTATCAAAGCGATAGCGTTTCAGAATATTTTCAAAAATACGATATTCATAGGTTGTATTGGTTGGTTTGCCCATGCCCGTAAGATTGTCGTCGTGCAAACGATAAGATATATTACAATACGGGGTAAATGTTATTTTGGCATTGCCCACCGCGCGTGACCAGAACTCATAGTCATGAGCGCGCAAATAGGTAATATCATATCCACCAACATCGTCATAAAGTGAACGACGAACACAACTTCCTGGATTAGCAATAAAATTACCATGAGGTAATTGAGAGAGCCAGTTCGCTGGCGCGTAATTATAAATAGAGTAATATTTCTTCTCACCATCAAGCGATTCCATTCCGCAAGAGATAACATCTGTTTTGGGGAAGCGCTGCAAAATTTCCCGATAGTGAGAAAGCGCATTTTCATGAAGAAGATCATCGCTGTCTAACCATACCAGAAACTCTCCGCGTGCTTCAGCAATACAATGATTACGTGTATCCGGAGCATTGGTATGCGGTTTAGTGACAATATGTAATCGGGGATCGCTAATGCTCGCCAGTAGCGCCAAACTAGTATCAGACGAACCATCATCAACAACGATAACTTCAAAATGATGATCGCGCTGATTAAGCGCTGAACTGACCGCCGAAAGAATATATCTTTCTCTGTTGTAACAGGGGATCACAATAGAAAAAAGTGGTGATGGCGTTTTTAACGGCTGCCATATTTTAATATATTCTTCTGGCAATTCTTGCCGGCATAACAGCGTTTGCGCCTCATGCACATAGGCATCTGGATTATTATTCCCTTCACTTATATAAGTGACCGCTTCATCAATAGATTTGAATAGATATTCAGCGGGTAAATACTCACTTAACCCACCTGGGGCATGGAAGGCAACGGGTTTTAATCCCGCGAGCATAGCCTCAAATATCCCCATTCCCTGAGATTCGTTATAACTTGTCGATAGCAAGAATGTCTTGTCTGAATACCACGCAGCCATCTCTAATGGTGCGATATCTCCACAAATAACAACGTTTTTCTTGAGGCCATAAATATCAATTAATTGACTAAAACTATCATACAGACATAGATCTTCAACCCGTCCAGCAATAAATAACTTGTAACGTAGATCCTCTTTTACCAGCTCTTGCAAAATAGGCAGGAGCATCACCAAGTTCTTTTGCGGTGCAAAACGGGCTACACAGGCAATGTAAAATGGATTACGTTTTTTGGATACCCGTGAAACAGGTTGATGATCCGTCAGGTTGGCGAGCACGGTTAATTTAAGATGCTGAGGAAGTTTTTCCCCTAATAGCGACTTAAAGCGTTTCTTCATTGCCTGGCTGACTAAAATAACTTCATCAACATTGTCCCAATTTGTCTGCACAACGGTATTGCCGTAAAGTTCATAACGATGGATTCGGCAAACAATTCGGCAATACTTAGGAAGTTTGCTGGCGGCAATGATCGCTGAATCGCCCCATTCAAACCACGCAATATCACAATGGCGTAATGCCTTAATTAACGCATCCTGGTTGAGATTCACGTTTGAAAGTTCGGTGACGACATGCCCATTTTCACGCATCAGTTGCATTACTGGCTGCATAAAATGGAAGTTATCATTGGTGGCATGAACCACAATGCGTTGTTTATCCGCACCTAATGCGACAAAAAGATGAGAGTGCGTTAATTCCCCAATACAAACATACCCTTTATTATTCAAATACCTTGAAATGATAGAAAACTTATCCGGGTCTGCGCCTTCAAGCGTCAATGGCCCCTTCTTTTCCGCATTCTCATCAATGATGGCGAGTATGGATTCGGTCGGCATGTCAGCCGTAATAACGCTTTGTAAACTCATAAACTTGGCCAGATTTTTATTTGCTAATAGATGATTATTGATACTTTTTATCTGTTCATTAGGCGTAGCCATGGCACGACGCGTCTCGCATTAAACGCATCGGGAAATGGCTACTGGACAAAGGTCAAAGCGATATTCCATCATATTCAAGATGGAGAAAACGTATGTCGGCAAAACTATTACAGCAGCGACAGTCCGCTCAGTAGGCTGTAATCCGAAGTATTTACCACCTCAGCGCTAAACGGATTTTGCTGTTGCCAGCCGCGCTTCGCGCTCACCAATAGCGCCACGTCATCCTCAGTTAACGCCCCTTGCTCGGCGCGAATCGCACACAGCATTTTTAGCTGGAAGAACTGACGCGCCAGACCCAGCAGCGCTTCACCGTAGTTTTGGCAATTCACGCCTGGGAAAACGTCGCTATACAGCTGATAAATCAAAATATTGCGCAGCGTATGCGGCTGTTCGTTAAACAGGGTGACGCCTGACCAGACTGATTCAAGCGTCTGTAAGCGCTCCGCTAGGCGGGCAGCCGGCATGATTGACAGTTCGCTCAATTTCAACGCCAGCCCCATTTTCTCCACCATCGGCAAATTCAGATTCAGGCGCATCGCCCCCATCTCTTTTAATGCGGCAATCCGACTCTCAACAATCGGTGGCAGCATCGCGAACTGTTGCTCCAAAACCCCTTGCTCAGCGAGTGCGGCAAGCTGCTCGGTCATGGCTATCAGCAACGCGGGGTCCGTTTCCCCGTTATCCAGATGCTGCTGCGCTTTGCTCAGCAGAATGCCGATAGCATAAAGGCTGACTTCAAGAGACAACGCCGGATGCACGGCCAGATTAATACACTGCTGATTCAGCACCTCGCTCCACATCGGCAGCAACTCTTCGCTCTGCGGCGCGGCCTGCTTAACGTGCAAAATGAACGCCTCAGGGTTGAACAGCACCTCTTTGGCTGCTGTTTCACAACCAATATCCAGGCTCTCACGCTGCTGGTTTTTCATCTTTACGCTCATGCGCGGCCATGCCTGCTCGGCACTCTGGCACGCCGGGCAAGCGCATGGCGTTTCGCGTGCATCAAAACGTGAAACGAATTCAGGTTGGTAATGTTCAATCAGTTCCATAAGGGTTCTCTTTAGGCAGCCGCTGGCCCACGGTTAGCGATTTTTCGGAAAAACCAGTGCGTACAATCGAAGTGTTCGCCGTTTTTCGGGTTCAGATACGTTTGCAGGAAGGCGAAGCTCGGGCTGAAGCCCAGCCACATCGCTGCGCGCTGATGCATCAGTGCAGTCCAACAGCGGTCAAGACTGACCGCCTGTTCGATAGCCTGGCGATAGCCATCCAACAACACGTCGTAATAGTTGGCATTCACCGCATAGGCGCACGCACAACCTGCATCATGAATACGCGCCACCCCTTGTAGCGCCTGGGTTGGCGTGAAGTTTTCGTAGCGCCCACCTAACAACAGCATCTGCCAACCCACCTGGTCTAGGCCGTTTAGCAGCTTGTTGATGTTATTGACCACGTTCTCTTTTTTGACGAAGCACAGCGCTGAATCCAGCAACAAGACGTTCTTCCAGCCCTGCGCTTTAGCCTGTGCAACCACCTGATGATGAGTGCTCACCGAGTCGACCGACGCGCTCGCTACCGGCCAGATTTGCCCGGCCTGTACGCCCAGCGCCAACAGCGCCTCACAGCGTGCAGCCAAGGTCGCCTCGTGTTGAGGCTCATAGATAACGGCGATTTTCTCAAATACCGACCAGTTCACCTGGACGCTCATCGGCGCGGTGCTCAGGCGGCGATAGTGCGCCAGCAGATTGGCATCGCTGACAAAGTCCTCCAGCGTTAAATCCACCGGCGTGGAGCTGTCGAGAATAAAATCCTTGTCGTAGGTGTTGCTGCTGTGCGAAATGCACAGAATGGTCTGTTTCGGGTCAATCTGCTGTACCGGCGTGGTGAATCCCTTCAGGAATCCCTCTTCTTCCGCCTTCGTGGCCTCATCGTCATAGCGATGTTTTTTCAACAGATTGCGATGGTAAGCAAAGGTACCGTTTAGCGCATGGCGCTCACCAAACGGGTGGGTCAGGTAGATTTTATCCAGATGGCTGTACCAGATATAAATCCGATCGCTCCCCGAAAACAGGGCGTTATTCACCTGCATCTCAGCCACCTGGTGGGAAATTTTATTCGACGCATAGTAGTCATCATCATCAAAACAGATGATGTATTCGCCGGTCGCTAGGTCGTTTAGCATGTTGCGCTTTTGCCCGAGCGCCAGCCGTTGTGGGCTATGGATGTAGCGCACGTTCGCCGCGGCAGGGTCGATCATCATCTCGATAATGTCGGCGTTGCTGGCTGGCGAATCGTCAACAATGATCAGCTCACGTTTATCCGCCGGGTAGTCTTGGTACTGCCAGATGTAGAGCAGATAAGGGAGAAACTCGCGGCGGTTATAGGTCGGGCAGACCACGCTGACAAACGGCGTCGGCAAGGGTTGCGCACGCTTCTGGCGTTGCAACAGGGCTGACATCAGCGAAGGTGGCGTTTTCTTTTGGGTCGTCTTCATAGCATCTATCGTTGGCGGGCGGCGGACAGCTGTTGGCGCAGCCAGCACTGTGCAGAAACAGAATCGGTCATCTTTTGCTCCCGGCGGTTTATCTCCATCCGGCGGTCGCTGCGTTTGACGTCCAGCACCAGTTCAAGGCTTTTCTCGCGCTTGGCTTCCGCCAGCAAATTGCCCTGAATCTTCTTTTCCTCCAAGCTGGCTAAAGCCTGCTCTTGCTTCTGCCAGTTGATAACGCGTTGAATATTTTGCTTATATTTTGACTGATTGATCATCATCACCGCGTTGTCAGCGGTCTGCGTCGCCAGGCCAGACGCCAGCGAAGTCAGCGCATCAATGTTCTTTTCAAAGCGCTGACAGACCTGCTTTTGCGAGGCCAGCTTCAGGCTGAGATCGTCCACTGCGCGGGTGCGCATCAGGTGAAGCTGTTCAAGTGTCGAAATGAGTTTGCTCATGGTGCATTACCCTGCTTGCGCTAACGTCCGCAGATCGTTAATGGTGGCATCAATCAACGCCGCGTCCTGAACTTCCTGTTGTAAGAACTGAGTCATTGCTGGAGAAAGGCGCACGGCTTTATCGGCCAGCGGATCGGCCCCGGCAACATAACCCCCCAGCGGGATCAGCGGTTTAATACTTTGGTATTCGGCATACAGCTGCTTTATGGTTCGCGCGGCAAGCTGATGCTCGCGGGCCGTAACTTGGCTCATGCAGCGGCTAATTGACTGGCCGATATCAATCGCCGGATAGTGCCCGGCTTCTGCCAAGTGGCGTGACAACACGATGTGGCCATCGAGAACCGCGCGCGCACAGTCCACTATCGGATCTTGCTGATCATCGCCTTCCGCTAGCACGGTATAAATCGCCGTCATCGATCCACTGCCTTCGCTGTTACCCGCGCTTTCCACGAGGCGAGGGATCATGCTGAACGCCGAGGGCGGATAGCCTTTGGTCGCCGGTGGCTCGCCTAAAGAGAGGGCAATTTCTCGCTGCGCCATGGCGTAACGCGTCAGGGAATCAACCAGCAGCAGGACGTCTTTGCCTTTATCGCGGTAGTAGCTGGCGATGGTGTGGCACAGTTCGGTGGCCTTAATGCGCATCAGTGGCGATTCGTCCGCCGGGGCGGCAACAATCACCGATTTCGCCAGACCAGCTTCCTGCAGTGAGTTCTCAATGAACTCCCTGACCTCGCGCCCACGCTCACCAATCAGCCCCACCACCACCACTTCGGCTTGGGTATAACGGGTTATCATGCCTAGCAGTACGCTTTTGCCCACGCCGCTACCCGCCATCAGACCCACACGCTGGCCTTTGCCGATGGTCAGCAAGCCGTTAATCGCGCGGACGCCCACGTCCAATGGTGCTTCCACCGGCTGGCGTTTGAGCGGATGTACCTGCGGCAGTTGCTGTGGCAGCAACGTGTCGCCGCCAAGTTTGCCTTTACCATCCAGCGGTTCGCCAAGGCCGTTAACCACGCGCCCCAGCCAACGATCGCCAATCATCACCCCTTCGCTTTTCCCCGCAGGAAACACGCGAGCGCCGGCAATCAGGCCGGACGGCTGCTTAAACGGCATCAGGTAGGTGACTTCACGGTCAAAGCCCACCACCTGAGCTTCCATCATCTCTTGTTCGATGCTTTCGACGTGGCACAGCTGGCCAATTGCCAGCCGACAGCCAACGCACTCCAGCAAAATGCCGTTCACTCGCACCAGGCGACCGGCGACGCGCGCCAAATCAATCTGTTCGATGGAGCGTAACGCCTGCTCGAAGTCGAGATTACTCATGGACATCTTCCGGCAGCAGAGTCTCTTTGAGCACCGCGACGCACTGGTCGAGTCGATGCTGACAGCCCACGTCCATCTCGGTGGTATCGGTCACCACGCGGCATTCACCCAGCGCCAACGCCGGGTCTGCGGACAAGCCCCATTCACGGGTTTTTTCCGGATCAGCCTCGCTAATACGGCGGAACTCCTCGCTGTTGAGCAACACGCGGATCTGTTCCGGCGGCTGCGGCAAGCTGGTCAGCGCTTCTTCAACCAAAGCCAGCAGCTGCGTTGGGTGCAGCGACAGCTCGCAGCGGATCACCTGCCGCGTCACTTTCTCTACCAGTTGCATCAGCTCTTCACGACGACGCTGCTCATAGCTTTCGAGAAAACGCTGCACATCGGCGGTCACACGCTCAAACGGCTCTGCGGCGTTGAGGAACTGCTGGCGCGCCTGCTGTTTTCCTTCGGCAAGCCCTTTGCGCATCCCCTCTTCATAGCCGAGACGCGCGCCCTCCTGATAGCCTTCCTCTTTGCCTTCTTCTAAGCCCTGCGCGAAGCCTTGGTTTACACCTTCGCGAAAGCCTTCTTCCAACTGCTGCTGGTACTCCACCGGGGAAGCGGCTGCAACCGCCTCGTTTTCAGCTGGCTCATGAGTTGCCGCCCAGCGATTACGTAACGGAGGAAATTTATGTGGGCGTGGTTTGACGACGCCCTGGCGGCGGGAGGTCAGCGCCTCCAGCGGGAGGCTTCGTTTCTTAAACATGGTTTATTCCACCGTCTGCTCGGCAAACAGCTGCACCTGAATCTCGCCTTCGTCCACCAGTTGGCGCAACGTCTGCATGATCTCTTTGCGTACCTGTTCGATACGGCTGACCGGTAACGGTCCCAGACGTGTCGTGGTGCTTTGTAGCAACGTAACTTGGCGCTTTGGCATCACGTCGAAAATCGCCTGACGCAGCACCGGCTCGGTGCCTTTGAGCGCAATGGCCCATTCGTCAATCGGGATTTCGTCCATCAGTCGCTGCAGCGTCACCGGCGTCTGGCGGCTCAGGATAAAGAATTCGTACATTTCATCCTGTAGCTCATCGACCACGCTTTCATCACGTTCACGCAGTTGATCCAGCAACTCTTGCTGGTTACTCGGAATACGGTTGACGATATTAGCGGCATGCTTGATGCCCACAACTTTAGAACCGTGTTCGGAAAGCACCGCGATACCGCGATCGATCAGACGGTCCAGTTCATCAATCACATCGCGGTTGATGTCATCCAGACGCGCTACGCGATAGATGATTTCATCCTGACGTTCACGCGGCAGCACGCTCAGCACGCTGGCGGCGATATCCGGCGGCAGGAACGCGAGGAAGACCGCCTGTAGCTGTAAATGCTCCTGATCGATAAGCGCCGCCAGCTGCGGGGTATCTACCCACTGCAGGCGCGCCATGCGATAGCGGATCTCGTCGCCATAAATGCCGTTAATCACGCTGCGGGCAATTTCACCGCCGAGGGCTTTTTCCAAAATGCTGCGCAAATAGGAGCGTGATGCGCCGTTGATGCCGCTCTGCTCGCTGTAGTCGGAGAAGAAGTTGTTCATCGCCTGACGCGCTTGGTTAACTTTGACGTCATGTAAACGCGCCATCGTTTCGCTCAGCAGCACCACCTCTTCACGATTGAGCTTCTGCATCACCTGTGCGGCAGCCTGGTCACCGACGCTCAGCAGCAAAATAGCCGCCTGCTCCAGGCGACTGCGGCCCGCTGAATTATGAGTCCTGCTTGCGGTTGCTTCGGTCATTGCTGTTAATCCATTGTTTCAGAACTTCTGCTACACGCTCGGTTTCGTTTTGGGCCAGAACCTGGAGGTACTCCACTTTGGTTTCTAGACCCGAACTCTGCGGTGGCAGCATCTCGTCATTAGTGTTGAAGCCGATGCTCGGCAACGTGGACAGCGCTTCTTCTTTCTCGGTCGCGGCGGCGGTCAGCAGATCTTTTTCTTGCGGCTCGGCTTCATTCACCACGCGTTCACGACGGCCAAAGCGCTGTGCCAGCGGACGGACGCCAAACAGCAGCGTTAGCAAGGCCAACAGGCCAATACCGCCGTTTTGTCCCCAATATTGCATATCCGGATCTTTCCACCACTGCGGCGGCAGCACGCCATCATTCGCCGGCACGCTAAAGGCCAGCACGTCCAGCGTGAGCGCATCGCCACGCTGCTTATCGATGCCAGCGGCGCTTTCGACCAGACGAGTAATGGAGGCCAGTTGCTCAGGAGTCATATTTGCCAGCGCTGGCGCGGTCTGGTTAAGCGCCACGGCGACGTTGAGTTTTTCCAGCTTGTAGCCCGGATGACGGATATGGCGGATGTCGCGGTCAAACGCATACTTGCGCTGCGATTGGCTGCGGCTAGTGAGCGCGCGTGGGTCGCTGGTTGCGCCGTTGGCAGCAGCATTGTCCACCGGCCCAGCGGCAGCAGGTTGGCCTGCCGCTTGCGCGGCGGCAGCCTGTGGCGCCTGATTTACCGGGCGATTGCTCAGGGAGCCTGGGATGCCAAACGCCATTTCGTTGGTGGTATTTTCCTGGCTCAGCTGTTCATCGCTGATGCGCGGATCGTTGCCCAGGCGTTCCTGAGTCTCTTCCACGCGGCTTAAATCAACGGTCGGGGCCACGCTAATACGATAGTTACCGGCACCCACCAAAGAGGTCAGTAGGCTGGAGATATTTTGGTTGGTATCTTCACGGATACGCTGCGTCACGTCTTCCCCCAGACGTTTACCCGCGAGAGTACCGTCTGGACCTGCCACACCATCGGACAGCAGGTTGCCCATCTGATCGACCACGCGAACGCTGCTGGCGTTCATCCCCGGTACAGAACCAGAAACCAGTTGGATAATGGACGCGACCTGCTGCTCATCGAGCTGTTTGCCATAACGCAGTTGCAGCACTACCGAGGCGCTGCTATTAGGCTTGTTCGTTAGGACAAAAGAGCTGGCCTCGCTTAACCCCAGATGCACGCGGGCGCTTTCCACCGGATTTAACGCCATGATGCTTTTCGCCAGTTCGCCTTCTAGGCTGCGCTTGTAGCGTACGTTCTGGATGAACTGGCTACTGCCCAACATCTCTTCTTTGTCCATCAGCTCGTAGCCGTCCGGCACTGCGGCGGTAATGCCTTTCGCCGCCAGCGCCATGCGCGCCTGCGAGAGTTTGTTTTCGGTAACCAGCACCTGTCCATTGTCCGGGTTGATACGGTAAGCGATATTTTCCGCCCCCAGCACTTCCACGACTTGGGAAACCGGAATACTTTCCTGCGCGCCGTACAGCGCGACATATCCCTGATTGCTTTTCCACAACGAGGCGACAATCGCCAACGCCAATACCACGCCGCCGGCAATCGCCAGCAGTTTAGGGTTCATAAGGCCAGCAGGCATCGGGAGGGCGGGGAGACGATCTTTGATTTTGTTTAACACGGTACAGACCTTACAGCGAAATATTCATCACTTCGTCCAGCGCGCTATTGAGCTTATTGCGCACCTGCATCATGGCCGAAAAAGCCACGCTGGCTTTTTGGCTCTCAATCATCGCGCCGGCTAAATCGTCACTCTGACCCATCTCAATGGCGGTCTGTTTTGCCCCTGCGCTGCGCTGCAACGCATCAACATTGTCGATGGCGTTATTCAACACGCGTGAGAAAGAGACCGAATCCGTCGCACTAAACGCGGAGTTCGCCGGCGCAATGGTTGGTGAAGCGTTAACCGAACCGGCAGACGCCAGCGAGGCCGTCTGTTGCATACGATTGAGCATCGCCTGTTGCGCGGTGTTGATACCTGCGGCAGCTATCTTGTCCATAAATTCTTCCTTCCTGGCCTCAGGAATAACATTCGATATCAATGCCTTCATCACGCATTGATGCAAGGCGGTAACGCAGTGCGCGCGGCGTAATCCCTAAAAATTCTGCGGTCCTAGATTTGTTGCCCTTGTGGCGTTTTAACAGGTCGATGATGTACTGGTATTCCGCCAAGCGACCGTGCAATTTCACATCGCGAATGGCTGAGCTGCCGCTATCTTGTTCACGGTAGGCCGGCATCATGCCGACTTCTGGGGTTTCCGGCAGCGGCACGCGCGCCACCAGGCCAAAATCGGCGGCTTTAATTTCGTCGCCATTTTTGAGGATCATGCCTCGCTGGATGACGTTCTCCAGTTCACGTACGTTGCCCGGCCAGTCGTAGCCCAGCAGCGCATGGCGTGCATCGTCGCTTAGGCGAACATCACCCTTGTGGAATGCGCGGTATTTGGCGATGAAACGCTGCACCAGCGGCAAAATATCCTGCTTGCGCTCGCGCAGCGGCGTGATATGAATCGGCACTACCGAAATGCGGTAGAACAGATCCTGACGGAAACGTCCTTCGGCAATTTCTTGCTGCAGGTCTTTATTGGTCGAGGCGATCAGCCGAATATCCAGCGGAATGCGTTTATGACTTCCCAGACGTTCAACTTCCTGTTCCTGCAATACACGCAATAATTTCGCCTGTAATGCCAAAGGCATATCACCAATTTCATCTAATAACAGCGTCCCGCCGTTTGCCTGCTCAAATTTACCGGCCACGCTAGCGACCGCTCCGGTAAATGCGCCTTTTTCATAACCAAATAAAATCGCTTCCAGCATACTCTCTGGAATAGCCGCACAGTTCACTCCAACATACGGAGCGTCGCTGCCACAGGCATGCTCATGAATATATTTGGCAACGCATTCCTTTCCGGTTCCCGTTTCACCTGTGACCAAAACTGAAACATTATATTTAGCAACGCGGCGGGCTAATGAAATGACGCCCATGCTGGCAGGGGAGACGGCAACAAAGCCATCACCATTACGGTCTTCACGTTCAATGATAATGTTCATTTTGCGGTACCAGTAAAATATGACGAAAAGAAGAATGCGCTAATCTTTATTAAAGACGCGTTCAAACCACATTGCTACATGAAGGATTAAAGGCACTTATATAACGTTAATAAAAATTAAAGACAGCAGTATTATCACGAGGAAAAAAACCTTCCGTGAAAATATGCCGCCTAGTATACGCACAGACTAGGAATTGTCTCATTTTTAATGGATATTAAAATATTAACCATTATAAAACAATAAGTTACTGAAGTTCTTAATCGTGATGGACGCGGAAAAATAATGGATTAATAACCGTTTCCCTCTTGCAATAAAAGAGGCACAAAGGTTTAATCCACATCCTAAATAAAAAGGTATTCGAGTTTTCATTCGCTGAAGAATCTTCGCTGTTGATGTAAAGCGTCACAACGTTTTCAAAACTCAAATGCTTCTTGGAAAAAATTATCGTGAACGTTCTCGATTAACGAAACGCGCACGCTGTGGTCTTATCAGGCATTTATAGCAAACCGGAATAATCATGTACCCTGCTTCACAGCGAATCAGAATCCATCAGCAGGATAATCTTCCTGAACTGGTAAAACTTGATGTCAGCAAACTCGGTCGCCCGTGGCACAAACTGCCTAAGCTAATGAATGACAGCTTTGACATTCTTGATGCGCGCTTGGGTATTTACTTTCTAAAAAAGCTGCGCGTTAACGCCGCGTTAGAATCGATGACCTTTGCTATTGACCAGCATTATAAAAATGCCCAAATATTCTCAACGCCTTACGGGAATATCGCATTTGTCATCGACAGAATATTATTGCTCAATATTCTTCATGATTATTATGGTCTCAGCAAAGACAGTAATCATATTGAACCCGATGACTCTTTACCGGTCACCAAAACGGAAGAACGGCTGAAAAGTAAATTAGGCCAGGAACTGACTTCACTGGTGATTTGCAAGGAAACGTTTGGTGAAGACCTAGACATTAAAGTGGATCACTCCACGGTGATTAACCAGTGGTCGTGGTGTATCACCTTCACGCTCGAAGGATATAGCCACGGCAGCTTTACCATCCTGCTCGATAACCACCATGTCGACCAGATGCTGGCTGCGCTGCGGACGCCGGATGCCAACGATCGCGCGATTGAGAAAGGCACCACCTTAAGCCCGGGACAAATAGAGCGCCTGTTCGACAGCCTGCCGCTGAAGCTCAATGGCCGCCTCGCCAGCCTCAATTTAACCGTCGCACAGGTCGCCGATATCAAACCTGGGGACATCATCCCTATCGCGATTAACGAGCCTTTACCGGTATTTATCGGCAAAGAACAGATTTTTGAAGCGGCTATTGCCGAAGATCGCAGCAAGCTTTTCTTGTGCGATATCCATGACAAGACAACCGAGAAGCAATATGAGTGATTTACAACATGAGCTGAACCAGACCCTGGATCTGGACGACCTGAATCTCAGCGATTTGACGCATGATGAAGCCGTTGAAGGCAATATTCGCCTCGATTTACAGCCGGAAACGCGCAATGCACCGCTGACCGACGTCCGCCGCATGGCGCTGTTTAGCCGTATTCCGGTAACGCTGACGCTGGAAGTCTCCTCGGTGAATATCTCCCTAGCCGAGCTGATGGCGGTGAACAGTGATTCTGTTATCGAGCTGGATAAGATGGCGGGCGAGCCGCTGGACATCAAGGTCAACGGCATTGCATTCGGTAAAGCCGAAGTCGTGGTTCTGAACGACAAATACGGTCTGCGTATTATTGAGTTCAATGCAAAAGAGCTGGGTGAGCTAACCCGATGAACCGCGCGTTTTATCGCAGCGGTATCACGCTGCTGCTGTTGATTGGCCTGCTGTTCGCCCAGCCTGTTCTGGCGGCGAACGGCGACATCACGCTGTTTAGCACCACCGCCCACGGTGCGGGCCAGGATTACAACGTCAAAATTGAAATCCTCATCTTGATGACCCTGCTCGGCCTGCTGCCGATCATGGTGCTGATGATGACCTGCTTCACCCGTTTTATCATCGTCTTGGCCATTTTGCGCCAGGCGCTTGGGCTGCAGCAAAGTCCGCCAAACAAAATCCTCACCGGCATTGCGCTAGCGCTAACTCTGCTGGTGATGCGCCCCGTTTGGATGACGGTGTATAGCGATGCCGTAGAACCTTTCCAGAACGACCAGATTACGTTGAAACAGGCGCTGGTTAACGCCGAAGCGCCGCTGAAGAAGTACATGCTGGCGCAGACCAATAATAAAGCAATGGCGCAAATCATGACCATTGCGGGGGTCGAAGGCGACGCGCGTGAGCAGGATTTAACGATTGTCACCCCGGCCTATCTACTGAGTGAACTGAAAACCGCCTTCCAGATAGGCTTTATGATTTACATCCCGTTCTTGGTTATCGACCTGATTGTCGCCAGTATTCTGATGGCAATGGGGATGATGATGCTGTCACCGTTAATTGTCTCGCTGCCGTTTAAGCTGATGCTGTTCGTGCTTTGCGATGGTTGGACGCTGATTGTCGGTACGCTCACCTCCAGCGTGCAAGGATTGTAGCGATGATGAATATGGACACCGCCGGCGACATCATGGCATCAGGCATTCATCTGGTGCTGCTGATTTCCGCTGTCGCGATTATTCCCAGTCTGCTGGTTGGCCTGTGCGTGAGTATCTTCCAGGCCACCACCCAGATTAACGAACAGACCCTGAGCTTCCTTCCGCGTTTGGTGGTGACACTTGGGGTGCTGATCTTTGCCGGGAAGTGGATGCTGACACAGCTGGTCGACTTTACGGTGCAGATTTTCCATCAGGCGGCGGCGCTGGTCGGTTAAGCCATATGGGAATCGATATTCAGACGTTGTGGACGCCGCTTTTGGCGCTGGTGCTGCCATTCTTCCGCATCCTCGCCTTTTTACAGTTCGTTCCGGTGCTCGATAACCGCGTCTTTTCACGACGTATTAAAGTCGGCACCGCCATCGCGCTGGCCCTCGTTATCACCCCGATGCTGCCGAACAACGTGGTGCTCAATGAGCTTCTCTCGATGCGCTCCATTTTGCTGATTGGCGAACAAATCCTGTGGGGCTTTCTCTTCGCCACCGCGCTGCAGCTGGTGTTTATCGCGCTGCAAACGGCGGGGAATATTCTGTCGATGAATATGGGGCTAGGGATGGCGATGATGAACGATCCGGTCAACGGCAGCTCGACCACGGTCATTTCACAAATAATCTATGTCTTCTGCGCGCTGCTGTTTTTCATCATGGACGGGCATCTACTGCTGGTGACCATTCTGTTTAAGGGCTTCAGCTACTGGCCCATCGGCCAGGCCATTAACCAGCCGACATTGATGCTGGTCGCGCAGGGTTTGGGCTGGATTATGTCTGCCGCCACGTTGATTGCACTGCCGACCACCTTCGTCATGCTGATAGTACAAGGCGGCTTCGGCCTGCTTAACCGCGTATCGCCAACGCTAAACCTGTTTTCACTGGGCTTTCCTATCAGCATGCTGTTTGGCCTGCTGTGTATTTCGATGCTGGTCACCAACATTCCTGACCACTACATCCATCTAACCAACGAAATTCTGGCGAAACTCGACGCCATTAGGGTGCAGTAATGTCGTCCTCTTCAAGCGGTGATAAAAGCGAAAAACCCACCCCCGGAAAACTGCGCAAAGCGCGGGAAAAGGGGGATATTCCCCGTTCAAAAGATTTAACCATGGCGGTAGGTCTGGTGGCCTCGTTCTTTACGATGGCGACTTTTTTGCCCTACTACCGCCAGCTTATTGGCGAGTCATTTGCGGCGGTTGGCGAGATGGCGAAGGATTTGGATAACCCGAATATCCTTAATCAGTTTTTGATGCAAAACCTATGGGTGCTGCTGCGCTTTATTGCCACGTTAACGCCGATTCCCGTGGCCTGCATTATTGCAAGCCTGGTGCCGGGAGGCTGGATTTTCACGCCCAACAAGCTTAAGCCTGATTTTAAAAAGCTCAGCCCTATCAGCGGCGTAAAGCGCATGTTCTCCGCCAGCCACTACACCGAAGTCGGCAAGATGATGCTGAAATGCGCCACCATCCTCGCCGTTATCTACACCATGGTGCACGGCGAGATGGACAACCTGTTGCACCTACAACGGCTGTATTTGAATCAGGCCATCAATCACGGCTTTGCCATTTTCAAGCACGTTATTAGCTATTTCGTTGCCGTTATCGTCATTTTTGCTCTTTTGGATGTACCGCTGAGCAAATTTATGTTCACCAAAAAAATGCGCATGACCAAACAAGAGGTGAAGGAAGAGCATAAAAACAACGACGGTAACCCGCAGATTAAAGGACGCATTCGCCAACTCCAGCGCCAGATGGCGATGGGGCAGATCTCGCGTACCGTCCCGGAAGCAGACGTCATTATTACCAACCCGACCCACTACGCCGTGGCCCTGAAATATGACCCGCTAAAGGCAGAAGCACCCTATATCGTCGCCAAAGGTATTGACGACGTGGCGCTGTGGATCCGTGAAGTCGGTGCCAGCCATCATGTTGAAATCGTAGAGTTTCCGCCGCTGGCGCGCGCCGTTTACTACACCACTCGCGTCAACCAACAAATTCCGGCGCAGCTGTTCCGCGCCATTGCCCACGTGCTGACCTACGTGATGCAGCTGAAATCTTGGCGTAAAGGCCAAGCTGAGAAAAAACCAAGCCTGAACAGGCATATAGACATTCCTCAAGAGGTATTAAAAGCCAATGGCGAACAGTAAGACGCGCAACGCGCTCGGCGTGCTCCGCAAGGGGATTGCTGTACCTATCCTGCTTCTCTGCGTGCTGGCGATGGTTATTCTGCCGCTGTCGCCGCTGATGCTGGATATTCTGTTTACATTCAACATCGTGTTGGCAGTTATCGTACTGCTGGTCGCGGTCAACATGCAGCGTCCGCTGGACTTTGCCATCTTCCCCACCCTGCTGCTGATAACCACGCTGATGCGCCTGACGCTGAACGTTGCGTCAACGCGCGTGGTGTTGTTAAACGGTCATGAAGGGGAAGGCGCCGCCGGTAAGGTTATCGAAGCCTTCGGTCAGGTGGTGATCGGCGGCGACTTCGTCGTCGGCTTCGTGGTGTTTATCATCCTGATGATCATCAACTTCGTGGTGGTTACCAAAGGTGCGGAGCGTATTTCTGAGGTATCCGCACGCTTTACACTCGACGCGCTACCGGGTAAACAGATGGCGATTGACGCCGATCTCAACGCCGGGTTGATTAACCAGCAGCAGGCGCGTACCCGCCGTCAAGAAGTGGCCAAAGAGGCCGACTTCTACGGTTCGATGGACGGGGCGTCGAAATTTGTTCGCGGTGACGCCGTCGCGGGGATCATGGTGCTTATCATCAACGTGATCGGCGGTATCTGTATTGGTATCTTCAAATACGATCTCGATGCCGGACACGCCTTCCGTCAGTACGTGCTGCTGACCATTGGTGATGGCCTGGTCGCCCAGATCCCGTCGCTGCTGCTGGCTACCGCTGCCGCAATCATTGTGACCCGCGTCAGCGAAGGTAACGACGTTAGCGACGAAATTAAAACGCAGCTGCTCTCCAAGCCAAAAATTCTGTATACCGCCGCGTTCGTGATGTTCATCCTCGCCATCGTTCCGGGCATGCCGCACATCGCTTTCCTGAGCTTTACCGCCCTGCTGGTATTTGCCGCTTGGCGTCAAAGCAAGGCGGTGCAGCCTGCGCCACAAGAGACGGATATGGAGGCCATTACCGACGCGCTGGCCCCGGATGCCAATCCGGCGATCACCTGGGATAGCATTCCGCTGGTCGAGCCGATTGGCTTGAACCTCGGCTATAAGCTGGTGACGATGGTCGATGAAGCCAAAGGCAGCCCGCTGTCGCTGCGCGTGCGCGGGGTTCGGCAGGTGATTTCCGAGCTGTGCGGTGTGCTGCTACCGGAAATCCGTATCCGTGAAAACTTCCGCCTGAAGCCCGCGCAATATGCCATTCACATCAACGGCATCCGTACGGCAATGGGCGAAGTGAACGCCGAAAAACTGATGGCAATCCCTGGCACGGAGCTGTACGGAGAAATCGACGGCGTGCTGGATACTGACCCGGCTTACGGGATGGCGATTGTGTGGATTGACCAAGAGCAAAAAGCCAAAGCCCTGAACCTCGGCTATCAGGTGGTGGACTGCGCAAGCGTAGTGGCAACGCATGTCAACAAAGTGGCCCGCGAGCATTTGCCAGACCTGTTCAACTACGACGATATTACCCATCTTCATGCTCGTTTGGCGCTACAGGCACCAAAACTGGCGGAGGATTTAAACGCCGCGCTCAACTACAGCCAGCTGCTGCGTATTTACCGCCAGCTTCTGCTGGAACAGGTCTCGTTGAAAGATATCGTCACCATCGCCTCCACGCTGCTGGAAAGTTCCGCAGTGACCAAAGATCCGGTGCTGCTCACCGCCGACGTGCGTTACGCGCTGCGCCGCGCCATCGTGCACAACATTAACGGCGATCGCCCGCAGCTTGCGGCCTACACCATCGATAATCAGTTGGAAAATATGCTGCTGGGTGCGCTCAATCAGGCGCAACAGGCAGGCAAAGTCGCGCTGGACAGTTTCCCGGTTGACCCGAATATTCTGACCCAGCTGCAAAATACGATGCCGATGATTTATGAGCAGATGAAAGCGAACAGTCTGCCGCCGCTGCTGCTGGTAACTCCGCAGCTACGCCCGGTGATCTCGCGCTACGGTCGCCTGTTCGCCAGCGGACTGCATGTGCTTTCTTACAATGAAGTGCCGGATGATGCCGACCTGAACGTGGTGGGAACGCTGGCTTAACAGCGCCGCGCTTAACGGGCCGGGATGAAATGGCCCGTTAAGCGCGTTTTCTTACTGGTCGAGGTAGCGCAACTTCCAGCCCGCCAGCGTCCGTGGCATTTTCGCCACATCATTACCCCGCGTACTGAAGTAGGAGAAAACCAGTTTGCCAGAGGCATCCGGTTCAACGCGCGCGGCCCAGATATCGTTAGCGGTATACATGATAATGGCAGTGTGGGCATTCGCCGCACCACGAACCCACATCGAGACAACCGTGGCGCCGATATTATCGATATCTTCCTGATAGATATAAACATTCGCCGTATCGACAAACTTCTGATAATCCTCGCCCACCAGCGTACGGAAGCGTTCATCCATTTTCGGGTCGGTGAAAATCGCCAGCGACAGCAACGTGGCTTTTGGTCGCGGATCGACATCCGATTTTAAATAGCGACCGTCAATAAATGCGCCATTGGGTAACGACAGACGGCAGCCAAAGTCGGCGTTGCTATAGGCCTGAATGGCCCCGCTACTGCGCGGAATAAACAGCACCTTGCAATGTTTGCTATCGATCATGTTGTCGATAAGCACCATCCCGTTGAGCTTGCGCGCCTCGGCGGTAAACTCGTCTTTATTCAACCCGGCCCAAATACGGATATCGGCAGTAATCGACCAGTCGGCACTGTGGCTAAACTGAATCTCCCCACCGCTCATATTGGCCGCGCTGGAGTTCCACCAGCGCCCTTCCCATTGAAAGCCCGGCGGCACCTCGGCAATCTTACTGATGCCGGCGTAATAGGCTCGCTCAATGCATTCATCCGATGAACAGCTTTCCAGCGACTTTTCCCACGTTTTGTATTCCTGATGCACCGTGCTCGCCCCGCGACGAACCAGCATCGCGCGATAAACGCTCGCCATGGTGTCATCCAGCCAGTTTAGGTTGTCATTACCGCAAATGGTGTTTTCAAGCGGCGTTGCGGCACGCTGACATTCCACAGCAAAGGCGCTGGCGGACGTCAATGCCATAATAAGAATGCATGAATTAATCAGGTGCTTAATCATTTAGAATACTTTTTGAGCGGTACGGAGGCTTATTTTGGCGAAAACGGCGTTTTATTGCAATCAAACGCTCTAAATTATTCGTTTAATAAATATTTAAACCAACGCTTAAGTTGTAGCGGAATATTGTCGCTTGTTTATGACGTGTGTTCATTTTTGGATTATCACGTTATGAAGATAGATAGTAGCAATTACACGCTTTCGGTACTCTCTTCGATGACCGCAACGGAAAACACCGAGCGCAAACCGCTAGGCACCATCCGCAGCAGCGGTCAGTACAGCCCGCAAGCGGGATACTGGCAGCTCTCTGAAAGCGCGGTATCGGCGGTAATAAGCCTTCGACGAGGGGATATTATGCCTTATTACCAAGGCAAACCGGCGGCGTGGGCGTTAATTGAATATGATTTAACTCAGGAAATTGAGATCTAATATTTAACGATAATTTCGCTCGTTTATTCTTTCTTATCGATGGAGCAACAATCGCGGTGGGAATAATATCTCTCACCGCGACAGAATGGTTAACAATTATCAGCCAAGGCAGAAACTGATGCAGGCCCAATCCCTTGCAGCAGCACCGCCAGCGCATTGCTGACAATAATTTCCGGCGTCAACATTCCCAGTCGCTCATCGTTACGCATACGAGAAAACGGCACCAGCACTAAGCTCAGCAGGGTCGTAAACAGCAATTCCGCCGTCAAATTTGGGTTCACCTTGCCTGCTGCCTGCCAGCTTTTCACTCTCGCCAGCGTCGCGTGATATTTCTCATCCCCAAAGCGGGCGTGCAGATGCTGACGCAGTACCGGCATTTCGCCAATCACCTCCTGCATCCATAGCGGCGCGAACCACTCATGTTGCGCGGCAACGACGGCCAGTGTCTTGACCATCTCACTCAGCGCCTGCACCGGATTGTCGGGATAGTCGCCAAATACGCGGGTGATTTGCTCACGCAGCGGTAAGAACCGCTCTTCAATCATGACGTCGAGCAGCTGCTCTCGTGAATTGAAGTAGTAGTGCAGCATCGCCGGCGTCACGCTGGCCTCACGCGCAATGGCGTTCAGCGAGGTTTGCGCAATGCCCTGACGGGAAAACAGCCGCAGGGCGATGTCGATAAGCTGTTCGCGGTTGGCAGTATTAGGCTTGCTGCCGCGCGGGCGTCCTGGCTTACGGGGTTGCGGATGGTCTTTTTGTGCTGACATAGGTACGGGATCCCTTGACCTCTGAATGATCTTCAATAAATATTAATTATGCATTTAATTAATTTCAAGTGAGAACACAATGGCGTCCGAAATTTCGACGACCGCGCAACCCGCAGGCGTGACCTCAATCCGCCTGCTGTTCAGCGCACTGCTGCTGGTGATGCTGCTCTCGGCGCTCGACCAGACTATCGTCTCGACCGCGCTGCCGACCATTGTCGGCGAGCTGGGCGGCCTCGACAAGCTTTCATGGGTGGTGACGGCCTATATCCTCACCTCGACCATCGTGGTGCCGCTATACGGCAAATTTGGCGATCTGTTTGGCCGCAAGCGGGTGCTGCAAATCGCCATTATCCTCTTCCTTGTCGGCTCCGCGCTGTGTGGGCTGGCGCAAAACATGACCCAGTTGGTGCTGATGCGTGCGCTGCAGGGGCTTGGCGGCGGTGGCCTGATGGTCATCAGCATGGCGGCCGTGGCGGACGTCATTCCGCCCGCCGATCGTGGCCGTTATCAAGGGCTGTTCGGCGCGGTGTTTGGCTTAGCGACGGTGATTGGGCCGCTTATCGGCGGATTTATTGTCCAGCACGCCTCGTGGCGCTGGATTTTCTACATCAACCTGCCGCTGGGGCTGTTTGCGCTGTTCGTTATCGGCGCGGTATTCCACTCCAGCAACAAGCGCAGCCAGCATGAGATTGACTGGCTTGGCGCGCTGTATCTGACGATGGCGCTGGTCTGCATCATCCTATTCACCACCGAAGGCGGCACGGTACGCGAGTGGAGCGACCCGCAGCTATGGTGCATTCTGGCCTTCGGTCTGATTGGGATTGCCGGGTTTATCTATGAAGAGCGGCTGGCGTGGGAGCCGATTATCCCGCTATCGCTGTTCCGTAACCGCAGCTTCCTGCTGTGCAGCCTGATTGGCTTTATCATCGGCATGTCGCTGTTTGGCTCTGTGACCTTCCTGCCGCTCTATTTGCAGGTGGTGAAAAACGCCACGCCGACTCAGGCGGGGCTACAGCTGATACCGCTAATGGGCGGCCTGCTGCTGACCTCAATTGCCAGCGGTCGGGCTATTAGCCGTACCGGCAAATATCGTATCTACCCGATTGTCGGCACCCTGCTGGGCTTTATCGGTATGCTGCTGCTGACGCGGATAACCATCGATTCGCCAACCTGGCAGCTGTATCTGTTTACCGGCGTGCTAGGCATGGGACTGGGGATGGTTATGCAGGTGCTGGTGCTGGCGGTGCAGAACACGGTGAGCGCTAACCTCTACGGCGTGGCGACATCCGGGGTGACGCTATTCCGCTCGATTGGCGGTTCTATTGGTGTGGCGCTGTTTGGCGCGGTGTTTACGTCAGTCCTGCAATCTCGCCTGACCAGCCTGCTTCCGGAGGGGGCGGGCATTCCCAAAGGAATGAACCCGGTGGCTATCCACCAGCTTCCCGAGGCGATTCGCGCCGATTATCTCACCGCATTCGGCTCGGCGATTCACGCGGCATTTATGATGGCGGCGGCGATTATGGTGCTGGCGTTTGTGCTTTCATGGCTGCTGAAGGAAGCGCCGCTGAAAACGCGGCACGAGTGAAATATGCCTTGCCGGATGTCGCTGCGCTTATCCGGCCTACAAAACGGAGCAGCCCGGATAAGGCGCACAAAACGGAGTAGGCCGGATAAGGCGTAGCCGCCATCCGGCACCCCTCACAGCATTTTCGTAAGATAATGGCGCGCCATGCCCGCCTGCGGAAAATTCTCTAGCGTATTCACCAACTGATATCCCTGTTTTTGATAAAACGGCAGCGCCTGAAAACTGATGGTATCCACCAGCGCATGCAGGCAACCTTTCTCCCGTGCAACCGCCTCCGCACGGTTGATAAGCGCGCTGCCAACGCCATCGCCGCGCACAGTTTCACACACCCAAAGATAGTCGATGCTCAACCAATCGCCCTTACGCTGCCCAATAAGGCCGCCGCGCATCGTCCCTTGAGAATCGCGCAGGTAAACGCAGATATCGCCCCATTCGCTGGCGTCGATAAACTGGCGGTTATAGGCCCGCAGTCCGGTGAGTAATTCGGCTTTGTCATCTTCAGTTATTATATCTTTAATTAATAGTTCCAACTTATCCCGCCTTATTTCGTGCTATCGACAGCTTAATTTCACAGAAAATCCTTATTTCCTCCACTATTTTCTGCGAGAACAAGCGGCGGTAGAAATATTCCAGATAATGCTTTTCATTGACGATTGAAAACGTATAATTGACGAAAAATGAGAACGATCATTCTCATCATCTAAAACGGCGGAGATAAGCAATGAGCAGCAAACTGGAAGCCCGGCAAAAAGCCCGCCGGGATGACATTCTTAACGCCGCGCGCCGTTGTTTTCTCCAGCGCGGTTTTCATGCTGCCAGCATGTCGCAGATCGCCGCCGAAGCAAAGCTGAGCGTGGGACAAATCTACCGTGAATTCAGCAATAAAGACGCCATAATCGAAGAGATGATCCGCCGCGTTATCGATCTGCGAATCGCCGGAATGGAAGGCAAGACGCAGACCCACCTGATGCCGCATATGCTGGCGTGGCGCATGACGCTGAACGAAGAAGACGACGCGCTGATGCTGGAAATGTCTGCCGAAGCCAGCCGCAACCCGCAGGTTGCCACTTGGCTTAAAGAGGCCGATGAACGCATGTTCAACAACGCCTGCGACCACCTGCGTAAAACCTACCCGCAGCTGAGTGAAACGCGCGTTCGCTGCTGTGTTGAAGTGATGGCGGTGATGGTAGAAGGCACCATTTATCGTCGTCAGGTACCTCAACACGTTGCGTCAGAAGAGATGGAAAATATCTATCAGGACATTATTAATATGCTTGTAACTGCAAAATAATTAATACCGCTTAAACACCAGGGGAATATTTTCCCCCTTTTGCCGTTTCCGACTTTCCGGAAGCATGGGCCTGCTTACCCTTAAAATCCTCGCGTTAATTGGCGAGGAGGACTTTGTTCACCCCGAGAAAAATATGAAATACATCACAACCACCATCGCTGCATTATTTCTCCTAAGCGGATGCGATAATGCCCCCACTGACGCTTCGCAGCGTCCCGCGCAGGAAGTTGGCGTCGTGACATTAAAGAGCCAGCCCGTGTCCATCGTCAGCGACTTGACCGGTCGAACCGCCGCCGCCATGAGCGCAGAGGTGCGCCCGCAGGTCACCGGAATTATTCAGAAGCGACTTTTTACCGAAGGCGATAACGTTAAGGCCGGACAGCCGCTGTATCAAATAGAGCCAGATAGCTTCCGCGCGACCTACAACGAAGCCGCTGCCGCGCTGAAACAGTCCCAGGCGCTGGTCGCCGCAGACTGTGCGAAGTCCCAGCGTTACGCGCAGTTAGTCAAAGAGAACGGAGTTTCCCGTCAGGATGCCGACGATGCGGCCTCAACCTGCGCGCAGGATAAGGCCAGCGTGGAGTCGAAAAATGCCGCGCTGGAAAGCGCACGCATCAACCTGAACTGGACCACCATTACCGCACCGATTGCCGGGCGTATCGGGATTTCCTCGGTGACGCCGGGGGCGTTGGTTTCCGCTGAGCAAACCACCGCGCTAGCGACCATTCGCGGGCTAGACACCATGTACGTTGATCTCACCCGTACCAGCGTTGATCTGCTCCGTCTGCGCAAGCAGTCGTTGGCCACCAATAGCGACACCATGAACGTGGCGCTAACGCTTGAAGATGGTTCAACCTACGCTGAAAAAGGTCGCCTAGCGCTGACCGAAGTGGCAGTGGATGAGTCCACCGGCTCCGTCACCCTACGCGCGGTCTTCCCCAACCCGAAACAGCAGTTGCTGCCGGGAATGTTCGTTCGCGCCAAAGTGGACGAGGGCATCATGAACGATGCCATTCTCGCCCCGCAGCAGGGCGTCACCCGCGATGCCAAAGGAACCGCCACCGCCCTGGTTATCGGTGCTGACAGCAAAGTCGAGCAGCGCGAACTGGAAACCGGTGAAACCTACGGCGACAAATGGCTGGTATTAAAAGGCCTGCAGGCCGGCGATAAATTGATTGTCGAAGGCTCGGCAAAAGTGATGGTTGGGCAGCAGGTTAACCCCGTTGAAGTGAAAAGCAACGGAGGGAAAGCCTGATGTTTTCCAGCTTCTTCGTGCGACGCCCGGTCTTCGCTTGGGTTATCGCCATTCTGATCATGCTGGCTGGGATGCTGGCCATCAAAACGCTACCGGTGGCGCAGTATCCTGACGTCGCGCCGCCGTCAATTAAGATTTCCGCAACCTATACCGGGGCATCGGCCCAAACGCTGGAAAACAGCGTCACCCAGGTGATTGAACAGCAGTTAACCGGGCTGGATAACCTGCTCTACTTCACCTCCACAAGCAGCTCCGATGGTTCGGTCAGCATTAACGTGACCTTTGAACAGGGTACCGATCCGGATACCGCACAGGTGCAGGTGCAAAACAAGGTCCAGCAGGCGGAGTCTCGTTTGCCAAGCGAAGTTCAGCAGGCGGGGGTTACCGTCGTCAAATCCCAGAGCAACTTCCTGCTCATCATGGGGGTTTACGATACCACCGATAAAGCCAGCAGCTCGGATATCGCCGACTGGCTGGTGAGTAACATGCAGGATCCGATGGCCCGTATTGATGGCGTCGGCAGTCTGCAGGTGTTTGGCGCGGAATATGCGATGCGCATCTGGATGGACCCGGCGAAGCTGGCCTCTTACTCGCTGATGCCGTCCGACGTGCAGACCGCGATTGAAGCGCAGAACGTGCAGGTCTCTGCGGGTAAAATTGGTGCGCTGCCGTCACCCGACACTCAGCAACTTACCGCCACCGTCCGCGCGCAATCACGCCTACAGACGGTTGATCAGTTCAAAGACATTATCGTAAAAAGCCAGTCGAACGGTGCCGTGGTACGCATTGGCGATGTTGCCCGCGTGGAGATGGGCAGTGAAGATTACACCGCCGTCGCCAAACTGAACGGTCACCCGGCGGCCGGGATGGCGGTGATGCTGGCCCCGGGCGCGAACGCGCTGAGCACCGCAACGCTGGTCAAAGATAAAATCAACGAATACAAGCGCAACATGCCTCAGGGCTATGATGTTGCGTATCCAAAAGACAGCACCGAGTTTATTAAAATCTCCGTTGAGGACGTGGTTCAAACGCTGTTTGAAGCCATTATCCTCGTGGTGTGCGTGATGTATCTGTTCTTGCAAAACATCCGCGCCACCCTGATCCCCGCACTGGCGGTGCCCGTGGTGCTGCTCGGCACTTTTGGCATCCTGGCGCTGTTTGGTTACTCCATCAACACCTTAACGCTATTTGCGATGGTGCTCGCCATCGGGCTTCTGGTGGATGACGCCATCGTGGTGGTGGAAAACGTCGAACGTATCATGCGCGATGAGGGGCTACCCGCCCGCGAAGCCACTGAAAAATCGATGGGCGAAATCTCCGGCGCACTGGTTGCCATTGCGCTGGTGCTGTCAGCGGTGTTCTTGCCAATGGCGTTCTTCGGCGGCTCTACCGGCGTTATTTATCGCCAGTTCTCGGTCACCATTATTTCGGCCATGATGCTGTCGGTGGTGGTGGCGCTAACCCTAACGCCCGCGCTGTGTGGTTCGATTCTCAGCCATACGCCACCGCATAAGAAAGGCTTCTTCGGCGCGTTTAACCGCATTTATGCAACCAGCGAGCGCAAATACAAACACAAGGTTCTCAACACGCTCAGCCGCTCTGGGCTGGTGATGGTGATCTATTTGGCTATCTGCGGCGGCATGGCGCTGGCGATGTGGAAACTGCCCGGTAGCTTCTTGCCGGTCGAGGATCAGGGCGAAATCATGGTCCAGTACACTCTGCCTGCCGGGGCGACTAACTCGCGCACCGCGGAAGTCAGTCAGCAGGTGACCAACTGGTTCCTTAATAACGAGAAAGACAATACCAACGTTATCTTCACCGTGAACGGCTTTAGTTTTAGCGGCAGCGGCCAGAACGCCGGGATGGCGTTTGTGTCGCTGAAAAACTGGTCTGAACGTAAGGGCGAGGAAAACACTGCCCAGGCCATTGCCCTGCGTGCCACCAAAGAACTGGGGGCGATTCGCGATGCCACGCTGTTTGCCATGACGCCGCCATCGGTGGATGGGTTGGGCCAGAGTAACGGCTTTACCTTCGAACTGCTGGCCAGCGGCGGCACCGATCGCGCCGAGTTGATGAAAATGCGCGATCAGCTTATTGCGAAGGCCAACCAAGACGCCACGCTGCACGCGGTGCGTGCCAACGATATGCCGCAAACACCACAGCTGCAGGTGGATATCGACAACGGCAAGGCGGTCTCGCTGGGGCTGTCGCTAAGCGATGTTACCGCCACGCTGTCCAGCGCGTGGGGCGGCACCTACGTGAATGACTTTATCGACCGTGGACGCGTGAAGAAGGTTTATATCCAAGGCGATAGCGATTCCCGCTCGGCGCCGTCCGACCTCGGCAAATGGTTCGTGCGCGGAAGCGACGACAGCATGACGCCGTTCTCCGCTTTCGCCACCACCCGCTGGGAATATGGCCCGGAAAGTCTGGTGCGTTACAACGGTTCTGCCGCCTATGAGATACAGGGGGAAAACGCCACCGGCGCCAGCTCCGGTACCGCGATGACCACCATGGAAACCCTCGCCAACAATCTGCCCGCAGGTTCTACCTGGGCATGGAGCGGCCTGTCGTTGCAGGAAAAACTGGCCAGCGGTCAGGCCATGAGCCTCTACGCCATCTCGATTCTGGTGGTGTTCTTGTGCCTAGCGGCGCTGTATGAGAGCTGGTCGGTACCGATCTCCGTCATCATGGTTATCCCGCTCGGCCTGCTGGGCGCGGCACTGGCAGCGTGGATGCGAGGCCTGAGTAATGACGTCTATTTCCAAGTGGCACTGTTGACCACCATTGGGCTGTCGTCGAAGAACGCCATCTTGATTGTCGAGTTCGCTGAAGCCTCCGTGGCCGAAGGCTATTCGCTCTCCCGTGCTGCGCTGCGGGCAGCGCAAACCCGTCTGCGTCCGATCATCATGACCTCGTTGGCGTTCGTCGCCGGGGTTACGCCGCTAGCGATTGCTACCGGTGCAGGTGCAAACAGCCGTATCGCCATTGGTACTGGGATTATCGGCGGTACGCTCACCGCAACGCTGCTGGCGATTTTCTTCGTTCCACTATTTTTTGTACTGGTGAAGCATCTGTTCGCCGGTAAACGCCGTCAGGGGTAAGTTATGTTTCGTCTTTCTGTTTTATTTATTGCATTCCTCGGCGTTGGCTGTGTCTCACTTGATCCCAACTATCAGCGCCCCGATGCGCCAGTTCCAGCATCATTGCCGGGTACACAGGGGCAGGCAAGCGTCGTTATCGGCGATTGGCAGCAGGTGGTGAACGATGCTCGACTAAACAAAGTGGTCAGCATGGCGCTGAACAGCAACCGCGATGTGCAAAAGGCGATTGCCGATATCGACGCCGCTCGAGCGCAGTTTGGTGAAACCCGCGCATCGCTTTTACCAGCGGTTGATGCAGAACTCACCGGCAGCCGTAGCCGCACGCTGGCTAACGGCGTCGCCACGACCGCCCAGGCTGACGGCGCGGTTTCCAGCTTCGAGTTGGATCTGTTCGGACGTAATCAGAGCCTTTCCCGCGCCGCGAGGGAGACCTGGCTTGCCAGCGAATACACCGCGCAGAATACGCGCCTGACGATGATTGCCGAACTCTCTACCGCATGGATTACTTTGGCTGCGGATAACAGCAATCTGGCGCTGGCGCAGCAGACCATGACCAGCGCCGCCGACTCGCTGAAGATAGTCAAACGCCAGCAGCAGATTGGCACCGCCGCCGCAACCGACGTCAGTTCGGCCATGAGCGTCTATCAGCAGGCGCGCGCCAGCGTTGCCAGCAATCAGACGTTAGTGATGCAGGATAAAAACGCCATCAACTTGCTGGCAGGGCAAACCGTCCCGGATGCTCTGCTGCCGGGCACGCTGGAAAGCCTGAGCAATAACACCATCACGCTGGTTCCGGCAGGGGTCTCGTCATCGGTACTGCTCAAGCGGCCGGATATTCAGGAGGCCGAGCATAACCTGTTGAGCGCCAACGCCAATATTGGCGCCGCGCGGGCCAATTTCTTCCCCAGCATTTCCCTCACCGCCAGTG
The DNA here is from genome assembly GCF_040932435.1 of Kluyvera sp. STS39-E. Lineage (NCBI taxonomy): Bacteria > Pseudomonadati > Pseudomonadota > Gammaproteobacteria > Enterobacterales > Enterobacteriaceae > Kluyvera > Kluyvera sp. STS39-E. Next base: position 384,740 of record NZ_JBFQGA010000005.1, read on the forward strand.
CAGGCGTTGGCAGCGACTCGCTGTCATCGCTATTCAGTCACGGTATGAGCGTCTGGTCGTTTGCGCCGTCGATTTCTTTGCCGCTGTTTACCGGCGGCAGCAATTTGGCGCATCTCCGCTATGCACAGGCCGAGAAGCAAGGGCTGATTGCGACCTACGAGAAAACCATTCAGAGCGCGTTTAAAGATGTCGCCGATGCGCTTGCGCGGCGTCAGACGCTGGATGAGCAGCTTGATGCCCAGCGCCAGTATGTGGCGGCGGAGCAGCAGACGTTGGACATTGCGATGAAGCGCTATCAGGCCGGAGTTGGGGATTACCTGACCGCACTGACTGCACAGCGCACCCTGTGGTCGGCACAGCAAACGCTGATTGCACTCCAGCAGACCGAGTTGAATAACCGCATTACCCTTTGGCAGTCGCTGGGCGGCGGGGCGTAGGCCGGATAAGGCGTTTCGCCACCATCCGGAAATGTGCCCGCAATGCCTGATGGCGCTGCGCTTATCAGGCCTACAGACGGTGCAGTTTTTTCCCCTAACCCTCTCCCTCCAAGGAGAGGGCCGGGGTGAGGGTGTAACCACACCGCGCCCTTCATTGATTATGAAATATAAAAAGGAGCATTCATGCCGCGCATCTCCCCTTCCTGGGTCGTGGTTCTGGGCCTGCTAACCGCGATTGGCCCACTGTGTACCGACTTTTATCTCCCGGCGCTGCCGGAAATCACCGAGCAGCTTCGCGCGACCGGCACGCAAACCCAGCTATCGCTGACCGCCGCGATGATTGGCCTCGGCCTCGGCCAGCTGTTTTTCGGCCCGCTCAGCGACCGTATTGGCCGCCGCAAGCCTCTGGCACTATCGCTGCTACTGTTTATCTTCTCATCTGCCATGTGTGCCATCACCCACGATATTCATATGCTAATTGCCTGGCGCTTTTTGCAGGGCTTCGCCGGAGCAGGTGGCTCGGTGCTCTCACGCTCCATCGCCCGTGACCGCTATCAGGGCACACTGCTCACCCAGTTCTTCGCGCTGCTGATGACCGTCAACGGCATCGCGCCGGTTATCTCACCGGTGCTCGGCGGCTACATCATTACCGCCTTCGACTGGCGCATTCTTTTCTGGGTGATGGCCGGGATCGGTGTGCTATTGCTGGTTTTAAGCCTCGTCGTGCTGCATGAAACCCTGCCGACAAAAAGCGCCAACGCTCCGGAACAGCCTGTGGGTACGCCGGTACTGAAGAACCGCCGCTTTATGCGCTACTGCCTGATTCAGGCCTTTATGATGGCCGGGCTGTTCTCCTACATCGGATCATCATCCTTCGTGATTCAAAGCGAATACGGCATGAGTGCGATGCAGTTCAGCCTGCTGTTCGGCTTAAACGGTATCGGGTTGATTATCGCCGCGCTGATCTTCTCCAAACTGGCGCGCCGCGTCGCCGCTGAAACCCTGCTGCGCCGAGGCCTGCTGCTGGCGGTAGCCTGCGCGGCAGTGACCGTGCTGCTTACCGCTCTGCACCTCGCCATTCCTGCGCTGGTTGGCCTGTTCTTTACCGTCTCGTTTATGAGCGGTATCAGTACCGTCTCCGGCTCAGAAGCGATGAGTGCCGTCAGCCATCAACAATCGGGGACGGCTTCGGCGCTGATGGGGACGCTGATGTTCGTCTGTGGCGGCATTGCCGCACCGCTAGCCGGATTGGGCGGCGAAACCATGCTGAAAATGAGCCTCGCGATGGTTATTTCCTATTCTATCGCCCTGTTTTTCGGCCTTAAGAAATCCCACACCGCGCAGTAAAAATACCGTGGTAATAAAATATTCCAATTCTATTACCACCACTTACCCCGCCATTCCTACAAAATAGCGATTACCCTTGCGTACTAATCGTGATAACCTTCACATGAAAGGAATAAATAATTCCTTATACTGCCCGCCACTGTGAATGATGAGGTTTTCCGATGAGTATCGACCTGAGCAAGCTGCTGACCGAACGACGTAACGCTAACAGCACCAATATTGACACCCTGTCCACCGAAGAGATGCTGACGGTGATTAACAAGGAAGATCAGCTGGTTGCTCACGCAATCACGCCATATATCCCGCAGATTGCGCAGTTGGTTGACGCGGTCGCGGCAGCCTTCCAGAAAGGCGGTCGCCTGATTTACAGCGGCGCGGGCACCTCCGGGCGCCTGGGAATTCTGGATGCCAGCGAATGCCCTCCGACCTTCGGCACGCGCCCGGAACAAGTGGTTGGCCTGATTGCGGGCGGCCATAAAGCCATCCTCAGCGCGGTTGAAAACTCGGAAGATAACGTCGCCCAGGGCGCGGAAGACCTGAAAGCGCTGAACTTTACGGCCAACGATATCCTAGTGGGTATCGCCGCCAGCGGACGTACACCGTACGTGCTGGGCGCGATGGACTACGCCAAACAGCTCGGCGCTCTGGTCGCCATCGTGAGCTGCAACCCGCAGGGTGAAATGGCGCAGCGCGCCGATATCGCCATCACCCCAGCGGTCGGCCCGGAAGTGGTTACTGGTTCAACCCGTCTAAAGGCTGGGACCGCGCAGAAGCTGGTGTTGAACATGATTACCACTGGGGCGATGATCAAAAGCGGTAAGGTTTACAGCAATTTGATGGTCGACGTGGAAGCCACCAACGCCAAGTTGATTGAACGCCAAGTCTCCATCGTGATGGAAGCAACAGAATGTGACCGCAGCACCGCGCAAACTGCGCTCAACGCCTGCGGCAGCCACTGCAAAACCGCCATTGTTATGGTGCTGGCGAACCTCAGCGCTGAAGAAGCCAAAACGCTGCTGGCGGATAATCAGGGTTTCATCCGCCAAGCGTTACAAAAATAATCCGTCAAACAGGTAGAGTGAAATGGCAAAAATAAATAAAGAGATGATAGCGCGCCTCCTCGCTCTGGTTGGCGGGGCACCAAACGTGGTACAGGCAGGGAACTGTATGACTCGCCTGCGCCTGACGTTACGCAGTGAAGAACATGCCGACGTTGCCGCCATCCGCCAGGTTGAAGGCGTCATGGGCGTGGTGGTTAGCAACGAGCAGTTCCAGATAATCCTTGGGCCAGGCAAAGCGCAAACCGCTGCTGAACTCATGAATCAGCTGCTGGAAGATGCGCCGATGGTGTCCGAAGAAGCGGTGCCTAACGCCTCTTTGGCGGATATCGCCAGCGCGAAAAAACAGGAGCTGAAGGGCAAGCAGACCGGCAGCGTGCAGAAGTTTTTGGCGAAGTTCGCCACCATCTTCACGCCGCTGATCCCCGGTTTTATCGCCGTCGGCCTGCTGTTAGGTTTTGCAACGCTTGCTGAGCAGCTGTTCGTGCTGGAAAACGCGCACCCTAACGCCACGCTGGTCGATGTCATCAGCTATATGAAAGTGTTCAGTAAGGGCATGTTTACCTTCCTGAGTATTCTTATTGGCTATAACACTCAGAAGGCCTTTGGCGGTTCCGGCGTTAACGGGGCGATTATCGCAGCCCTGTTTATTCTGGGCTATGACCCGCACGCGACGGTCGGTTTCTACTCCGGGATCACCGACTTCTTTGGTCACGGTATCGATCCGCGCGGCAATATTATCGGTGTGCTGATTGCCGCAATCCTCGGCGCATGGGTAGAAAAACAGGTTCGCCGCATCATGCCGGCTAACCTCGATATGATCCTCACCTCGGCGGTCACGCTGCTGATTATGGGTGCCATCACCTTCGTGGTGATTATGCCTATCGGCGGCTACCTGTTTACCGGCATGTCTTGGCTGTTCCTGCATCTGAACGGCAACCCATTTGGCTCTGCGGTGCTGGCTGGGCTGTTCTTGCTCGCGGTAATGTTTGGTGTCCATCAGGGCTTTGTCCCGGTCTATTTCGCGCTGATGGAAGCGCAGGGATTCAACTCGCTGTTCACCATTTTGGCGATGGCGGGAGCGGGCCAAGTTGGGGCCGCGCTGGCTCTCTACTACCGCGCAAAACAGGGTTCTCTGCTGCGCACGCAGATTAAAGGGGCCATCATTCCCGGTCTACTGGGCGTCGGTGAACCACTGATTTACGGCGTCACCCTGCCGCGCATGAAACCGTTCATCACCGCCTGTCTTGGCGGCGCCTGCGGCGGTTTCTTCATCGGTCTGGTAGCCTGGATGGGCCTCCCCGTCGGGTTAAATACGGTCTTTGGTCCTTCTGGCCTAGTGGCAATTCCGCTGATGACCTCCGCAAACGGCATCTACGCCGGGATGGCGGTCTACGTGGCGGGGCTTGCGGTCGCCTACCTCTTCGGCTTCCTGCTGACCTGGCTGTTCGGCAGCAAAAACGTCGATTTAAGTTAACCCTTTTGCCCCCGGCGCACCGCTGGGGGCAAGCCTTTCGCCATGCTATGATGCCTGCCAAAATAAAATCATATGACAGGGTAGAGGCAAAATGGGCACCACCAGAAAAGGGATGCTAAACGTACTGATCGCTGCAATATTGTGGGGAAGTTCAGGCGTTTGCGCGCAGTACATTATGGAAAACAGTCAGATGCAGTCGCCTTTTCTGACTATGATTCGCCTGCTCTCCGGTGGTTTTATCCTGCTGACTTTTTCCTTCCTGCACGGCGACGGTATTTTCCGCATTCTGAAAAACCGTAAAGATATTGCCAGCCTGCTGCTGTTCTCGCTGGTCGGCGCGATGACGGTGCAGCTCACCTTCCTGATGGCGATTGAAAAATCGAACGCGGCCACGGCAACCGTTTTACAGTTCCTGTCGCCGACCATCATCGTGGCTTGGTTCGCTCTTGTGCGTAAAGCGCGGCCGGGGGCGTTTGTCTGTGCCGCCATCGGTACCTCGCTCGTCGGCACCTTCCTGCTGGTCACCCACGGCGACCCAACCTCGCTGTCTATCTCTGCTGCCGCGCTGTTCTGGGGCATTGCCTCAGCGTTTGCCGCGGCGTTCTACACCACCTATCCATCAACGCTAATTGCCCGCTACGGCACGCTGCCTATCGTGGGTTGGAGCATGCTGCTGGGCGGTGCGATGCTGCTGCCGTTTTACGCGGGCAAGGGCGCAGAGGTGGTCATTACCGGCAATTTACTGCTGGCCTTTTTATACCTGGTGGTGATTGGCACATCCCTCACCTTCAGCCTGTATCTCAAGGGAGCACAGATGATTGGCGGGCCGAAAGCGAGCATCCTCAGCTGCGCTGAGCCGCTGAGCAGCGCATTTCTTTCGCTGCTGTTGCTCGGCATCAGCTTCACCCTGCCGGACTGGCTGGGCACGTTACTGATCCTCTCTTCGGTGGTGCTGATTTCACTGGACTCACGGCGCCGGACGAGAACGGCGTAATGCACGGTGGCCCGATAACGTGCTGCTATCGGGCGCCATTTCAGTGGTGCATTGACGCCAACTCTTCAGCAGAAAGACCGGTTATTAACTGCACCATGCTGCTATCAATACCGTTTTCAAACATCATTCGGGCGATACGCAGCGCCTCTTCATGCTTACCTTGTTGTAGTCCTTGTTGTAGACCACGCTGAACGCCAGCCTGCATTCCTTCCCAATGCCCTTCTTCCCTTAACCTATCTGCAATGGTCATCAACCTCTCCTTTTGTTCCGGTGAACGTCTGATTGCCGCCTGTAAAAATTCGTGAAAACGAACCGCATCACCAGACCGCAGCAGATAATTAAACAGCGCTTTCAACTGACTGTCATTAGCGCATCCGCTCATCAGCAGATGAGAAATGTTTTCCACAAGCCCGAGCAGATCGCGCTGGCGAATATGCTTTTGAATCAGTTCCAACAGCGCGACCCGGTGGTGCTGCATGATTTCATCATCAGGCACCACCGTAATATCCACCAGCGGGAATGCTGCTGCGTAAAGCTGGCGAGCGGTGACACCATCAGCAAACTCATCCAGCCAGCACAGCGAAAAGGGATAAGGACTTTGCATGCCATGGTAGAACAGCATCGGGATCACCAGCGGCAACTTTTTATGCCCTGCGTCCAGATGGCGCTGCATAGCGGCCAATGCATAGCGCATTAAGCGAAATGCCATATGCGCATCCGCAGTGCTTTGATGCTCAATCACCACATAGATATAACCTTCGCCATCTGCTGTATTGAGCGACCACAACACGTCTGAATAACGAGCACGTAGGTCACTTTCAATGAAGCTACCTGACTCCAGTTTTAACGTCTGCAGGTCACAAATCGTCTTGAGTGATGCAGGCAGGTGGATAGAGAGAAAATCCCTCGCCGTATCTGGATGACCCAAAAACTGTTTAAAGACCGCGTCATGCGGCGTAGATGTTGTGCGTGTTCCCATGGTCGTCCGTCATCCTGAAAGCCGATGCCAGAACTGTACTCGCCAGATAAACGGTGGACAGCCTGTAATTTTCAGCTTCACGAGCCGCTACCAGAGATATCGTCGCACGCTGGCAACATGTTCATTTTAATGGAAACCGTTACGCAAAATGACGCACACAGCAATACGGCTTATAGTTAACTCATCGCATTGACCATAAGGATATCCATGATGAAAAAAATGACGCTTGCCGCTTCGCTGGTTGCCAGCTTGATGCTACCGGCCATCGCCGTGGCCGCACCGCTGGAAGGGCTAAAGTTTGAGCAACAAAAACAGCAGGTGGTGAAGGACGTGAAGATGAATTGCCCGGCCACTAGCGGGCTATCTGATACCCAGTTTGCCAACCGAGTGCTGGAGTCTGCGGAGAATAAAACCGCGGTGCAGAGCGCTACGCGAGCACTCGAGAAGAACGATAAAGCAGGCTATCAGCAGGCGATAAAGCGCATCCACTGCCCAGCCCAATAATCCATCAATCCATGGCCGGATAAGGCAATGCCATCATCCGGCCTCGTTCATTAAAAAGTGTGCCAAACGGTCAGAACAAATCAATAAAATGTTGATTATTAAACGAATCTAACACCACGCAAGCTATCACCACCCCCCGATTTATCTACGACTCCACTGACCGCTGCGGGTCGTAAACCCATTCCCTTCTTGGTGCCAACCCGGTGGTGATTTGCTTTGCGTCGCTTCCTAAGCGCTACAAATTGTGTGAGCTAGGACAAAATAATTAGACCCATAAGCAGGAGAAATTGATGGGTATCACACTTCTACTTTTTATGAATAGAAACCGGTTTCAGTTTCATATCAAATTAAACTCGCAACAAGTATTTACATTTAGAAGAGGGTCGTCGATGTACAAGATTATGCAATGCAGTGCTATTACGTCGATATGTCAGCCCGCCCTTTCTCTGACATCGTAAATAACACCGGCACCGTTCAACATTTTCTGAACGGCGAACTGGACATGAGGATTGCTCATTATAGGAATTATTTTTAGATTGATTTCTGTCGCTATGAACTTACCGTTTCAGCGCAACGAAAAACAGTTACGAACGAAAATGAAAATGCAGAAATCAAAAATAGTCGCACCATTATCTGAGGCCAAAATTTAAGACTAATAAATTATCAATTACGCAGTGAAATATATTTCTGACCCTTTTTGAATAATGACTCTAACGAGTCGTTAGGCCTTGTTACGGTTGGATGAGAAGACGCGCCAATGGCTATCACCATTAACGCTCATCAGTCACGCCTTATGCAAATTGGCATGATGCTGGCGCAGCCGCATCAAACCATGACATGAGATATTACGCACACTCTGAATCACTTGATTTTCTCTTTACTCACGCTTGAGTTATCTAAAGAGATTATCCGTATTGATAATGCACTTATATTTATTTTATCTGGCTATGGAGACATTCATTACGATAATTATTTAACAGTACCCTACGAAACAAAAATAAAATCAGCTTGTTTTGGTGATGTTCATGCATTCTCACCGGAACGGGATGGTTATTGTCTGAAAATATAATAAATTAATTTGAGATAACCATGAAAACTGTAAAAAAACTTCCATTAGCCATGGCGGTTGTGGCCGCGCTTTGCCCGCTTTCTTCAGCCCTGGCACAAGAATTTACTCAGGAACAAATCGACGCCATCGTATCGAAGGCCGTCGATAAAGCACTGGCCGATCGCCAAGCCAAAATGGACGCTGCGGCGGCCAAGAAGGTGGATCTGCAAACCAACCCACAAACCGCCGCGCAGACACCGGATATGGCGGTTCCTTTCGGTCTGAAGTTCAGCGGCTACGCACGCTACGGCGCACACTTCCAGGCTGGCGATCAGAAATACGTCGGCGTGGACGGTTCCTATAACGGTGCCTCGGCGATTGGTCGTCTGGGTAACGAAGGTAACGGCGGTGAATTCCAGTTAACTAAAGCCTTTAAGAGTGAGAAAGGCGCGATCTGGGATATCAACGTCATGTTCGACCACTGGAGTGACGAAGTTAACCTGAAAAAAGCCTACGTCGGCGTGACCAACGTGCTGGAGTCGAATCCTAACGCCTACATTTGGGCGGGCCGTGACTTCCACCAGCGTCCACAACAAGGCATCAACGACTACTTCTGGATGAACCACGATGGTCAGGGCGCCGGGGTGAAAAACTTTGATATCGGCGGCGTACAGTTCGATGTGGCAACGGTATCGCAGGTGAAATCCTGTAGCCCAGAAGTGATGGCCGATGAATCTAACCCATCGCGCATCACCTGTACCGGCAGCTCCGATACCGGGGATGACGGCCATTACGCGTTAACCACCAAAACCCACAACATCAAGGCTGGCCCAATCGACGTTGAGGTATACGCCAACTACGGCTTTGATTCCAAAGCCGTGGATAATGACGAGCAGCTTGATGCATGGCAGGGCGGCCTGCTATTGAGCCACACCAACGGCGACGGCAGCGGTGTGAATAAAGTCATCCTGCGCTACTCCGATAATGCAGATAACAGCGTCTACAACAAAACGGATGGCCTGACCGCTATCTACGCCAGCTTTGAAGGTAACTATAAGTTTACCCAGCAGGCGCAGGTCGAATACCTGCTGGCCTTCCACGACTATGACAACAGCAAAGACAACACCGACAACCGTAAAAACTACGGTGCGATCGTGCGCCCAATGTACTTCTGGAACGATGTTCACTCCACTTGGCTGGAAGCGGGCTACCAGCGCGTAGATTACTCGCAGGGCGGAGATAACCACGGCTGGAAGCTGACGCTGTCGCAGAACATCGCAATTGGTATGGGGCCAGAGTTCCGTCCAATGCTGCGCTTCTACGTGACCGGTGGTCAGGTTGATAACAAGCGTACGGCGAAGGTGAACGGGACGCAGGACGAGCAGTTGGATTCGCTGAACGTCGGCGGGATGTTTGAAGCGTGGTTCTAAGTTAGCGTGATACCCCCTCTCTCCCTTTTTACGGGGAGGGTTGGGGTGAGGGTTTGACTTTCGAGCCAACATACACCCCTCACTCTCACCTTCTCCCTAAAGGGGGATAGGGGGACCTTCTTTGGTTATGTGCCCTCTTTTTCCCCTCACCCTAACCCTCTCCCCAAAGGGGCGAGGGGACCGTTTTGTGCAGGATTTTCCTGCCGAGCTAATCAGCGGCACTAATGTGCTCCCTCTCCCTTTTTAAGGGAGAGGGCTGGGGTGAGGGTTTTTATTTCTGCCCCAACCGCCTCGCCACGCGCTCCAGCTTCATCATCAACAGCAGCGTCATCGCCACCAGCACGATGGTCAGCGCCGCGCCGTCAGCGATATTGCCGCGATCGGTCAGGCTAAAAATAGCCACCGGCAGCGTGGTCCAGCCCGGCGGATAAATCATCATCGTCGCGCCCAACTCCCCCATCGATAGCGACAGACTCAACGCCAGCGCCGAGACCATCCACGGCATCAGCAGCGGCAGCGTGACGTGGCGCAGGCGATACCACGGCGATGCGCCAAGACTTGAAGCGACGTTTTCAATATCCGCAGAAACCCGCGCCAGCCCGGTGGAAACGTTACTAAAGGTGAACGCGGAGATCAGCACAAAGTGCGCCACCAGCACAATCCACAGCGTGCCGTTCATCTGCAAGGGCCCCTGACTGAAGGCCACCAGAATGCCAAGCCCGACGGAGACCGAAGGAATAGCACTCGGCAAATAGAACAGCATACTCAGTCCCTTTTGCACCTTGCCGCCGTACTGGCGCAGCGCCAGCGCCGCCCAGACGCCGCATAGCAGCGCAAACAGGCTGGCGCAAAAACCGATAATCAGGCTGGCGAGTAGCGCATCCCACGCCGCACCGCGAAAAGCATTCACAAAGTGGTTCAACGTGAAGCCGCTCGGGAGAATGCCGTTCCACTGCTGGCTCAGACTGGACATTAAAATTACCGCCAGCGGCAGGAAAAAGAAGACGCTGGCAAGCGCGGTAGCCACCACGCCTGCTGCGACGCGCCCTTTGCGCGACCAAATCAACATGGTTAACCCCTTACCCCCGTGCGCGCGGCCGCTAGGCGATAGAGCGAGAATAGCCCCAGCGACAGCACAATGTTAATCAACGCAATCATACAGGCGACGCTGTAGTCAGACTCCAGAATCGCTTTGCTATAAACCATCATCGGCAGTGTATTGACCCCTTTCGCGCCGATAAACAGCACGATGCCGAATTCATTGGTGGTCAGCAGCAGACACAGGCTGCCACCCGCCATCAGCGCCGGTAGCGCCGCCGGGAAAATCACCTGCGCAATCACCCGCAGCGGGTGCGCGCCGAGAATACTGGCCGCCTCAAGCTGGCTTTTATCAATCTGGCGCAGCGCCGCCATCAGCGGGCGCATCACCAGCGGCGTGAAGACGGTGATCTCCGCCAAAATCACTCCCTGCATCGAATAGAGGAAATCGACCGGCGGCAGGTCGAAGGCGAACAGATGCATCAGCGTGCCGTTGAGCAGCCCCGCCGAGCCATAAATAAAGGTGAAGGCCAAGGTAATCAGAAACGTGGGCAGCGCGATAAAGGTATCCACCACCCGGCCAATCAGTTCGCTGCCGGGAAACGGGATAAACACCAGAATCAGCGACAGCACGCTGCCCAGTAGCAGGCAGCCTGCGGTGGCGGTCAGCGCAATTTGCAGGGTGTTCATCAGCGCGCTGACAAAGCGCCGGGATCCCACCACCTGCCAGAAGGTGTCCATACCGACGTTGCCGTTAGCGTCGCGCAGCGCCTGCTCCACGATAAGCGACAGGGGCCAGAAGAACAGCGTGGTCAGCACCAGCAGCGGCAGCAGCAGCCACAGCAGTGGGCGCAGGTTGGGTAGCGGTTTGGTCTGGGTCAGAGAGAGCGACATCGTTATACCTCAATCAAAACCGCATCATCGGGTTCGAACCACAGCGCCAGCTTGTCGCCTGGCTTCGGCAGCGGGTCTACGTGCGTCAGCACAATACGCACCGCTTCGCCTGCCACATCGCACAGAAGATGGGTGAGATCCCCCTGCCAGTGCAGCGATTGCAGCGTGGCGTTAAAGCAGTTGCTGGCGGCGGAACGCGGTGTCAGGCTCAGGTGCTGCGGGCGAATGCACAGCAGCTTGTTATAGCCGTGATGGCTGCCTTGGCTGAAGGCGCGGATTACCGTGCCGCCGCAGCTCACGTCCACCAGCCCTGGCGCATCCGTGATGCCCAGCGCGGTGGCGGTGAGAATATTGGCGCGCCCTAAAAACTCGGCGGCAAAGCGATTCGGCGGATGACGGTACAGCGCGCGGGTTTCGCCGTGGGCGATCATCGAGCCGTCCTTCATGATGCCGATTTTATCCGCCAGGGTGAGCGCTTCCGTCTGGTCGTGGGTAACGTAGAGAATGGTGAGTTCCGGCAGTTCGCGGTGCAGACGGGCGATTTCTTCCACCATGTTGTGGCGAATCTGCGCGTCCAGCGCCGAAAGCGGTTCGTCCAACAGCAGCACCCGCGGACGCACGGCAATGGCGCGGGCAATCGCCACGCGCTGCTGTTGGCCGCCGGAAAGCTGATGCGGATAGCGGGTGGCATAGTCGCTCATGCCGACCGTTTTCAGCGCCTGGGTCACGCGTTCATTAATCAGCGCCTTGGGCTGCTTTTGTGCCCGCAGGCCGAAGGCGACGTTATCTTCCACCTTCATATGCGGGAACAGCGCGTAGTTCTGCACCACCATCGCCAGCCCGCGCTTGTAAGGCGGAAGCTGGGTCACATCCGTATCGCCGATGAGAATGCGACCGCCCGCAGGCTGGACAAAACCCGCCACCGCGCGCAACACCGTGGTTTTTCCGGAGCCGGAAGGGCCTATCAGCGCCAACACTTCGCCGGGTTCAATCGTCAAAGAGAGCGGTTTAAGCACCACGTTACCGTGGTACGCAACGCGCAGCGAGTCGAGGACTATCCCCGAGGTCCCCTGCATGGCAGGGGCCGGAACAGCGGTCGTTTTCATCAGCATCAGGTTTACTCGCTATCGGTCACTTTATGCCAGCGGGAGATGTCTGCCGACAGCGAGACGGCAACGTCATCCCAGTTTGGCTGCCAGCTCTGCACGCCCGCCATCGCGGCGGTAGCTGCTTTGTAGTGATCGTCACTCGGCGTCACGTCGCTACGCACCGGCATGCCCCAAGAGAGCGCGCTGACGCTGGTTTGCGCCTCTTTACTCAGCAGGAAGTTAATCAGCTTCTTGCCATTTTCACTCTCCGGCGCGCCCTGGACTAAGCCAACCACGTACGGGATAGCCAGCGCGCTGCGCTCGCCTTTGTCGTTGGCTGGCCAGAAGATTTTCACGTTCGGGTTACGTTCCATCTGCGCGAGGTTCATCTGCAGGTCGCCGTTGGCCACATACAGTTCGCCTTTATTGACCAGCGCGGTCAGTTTGCCGGTGGAAGCAGATGGCCCGACGTTGTTGGCCTGTAGCTTACCGAGGTAATCAAACCCGGCATCTTTGCTGCCGAAGCTGTGGAAAGCTTGCAGCATCACCGCCGTGCCGTCAGCGGCCTGGCCTGGAGTGGAATACTGCAGTTTGTTTTTGAACTGGCCGTCGAGCAGGCTCTGCCAGGTGGCCGGGGCGGTTTTCAGCGCCTTGCCGTTGTAGATAAAGCTCAGGTAGTTCTTCACCAGCGGCGAGTAGAAGTCGTTTGAGTCAGGAATCACGGTGGCGGCATCAGTTTTAAAGCTCGCCAACAGTTTTTCAGATGCGGCACGCTGAATGAACGGCGGTGCGGTCACCAGCACGTCGGCCTGCGGGTTGGTGCGCTCTTTCGCCAGGCGCTCAACCACCACGCCGCCGCCGCCTTCAACGTAGCGTACGGTAATGCCGGTCGCTTTGGTGAACGCGTCGAACTGCGCCTGATACCAGCTGTTGTCGCCATCGTGCAGCCCATCGATGGAGTAAACCGTGACCACCGATTCCGCCCATGACGGGGCGCTGGCGAGGGCGAAAACAGACAGCAGAGCAAGTCGGGAAAGTTTCATCGTATTAGCCTCATAGCGTGCGTTTTGTGTCTCTGGCCTATACCAGATTTGCTTTTTACGCTAAACGGCTTTTGTGACAATACGATGAAGGATTTGTTGAATGCCGGATGGCGCTGCGCTTATCCGGCCTACAGGACGGTGCAATTTGCATGGCGGCGCGATATGTAGGCTGGATAAGGCGCGCAGCGACGCCATCCGGCAAACAGGGCAGTACAATTTGTACGAGCGGTGCGATTTGTAGGCCGGATAAGGCGCATCGCGCCGCCATCCGGCAAACAGGGCAGTACAATTTGTATGAGCGGTGCGATTTGTAGGCCGGATAAGGCGCGCAGCGACGCCATCCGGCAAACGGCGGCTAGTGGGTATCCACCTCAATACGCAGGCTATCGTGACGCCAGTATTCGATATCCAGATCGAGCACGCGCCCGTGCTGATCGTAGTTTAGACGGCGCAGCAGCAGCGCCGGGCGCCCTTCCATCACCCCCAGCGCCTGCGCGGCCTGCGCGGGCATAGCGGTCGGATAGAACGACAGGTGCATGCTGGTATAGACAAGGTTGTAGTGCGATTCGTACACCTCGGTCAGGCTGCCGTTGAGATCGTACTGCAACAGTTCCGGTACGCGGGCAGGCAGACAGTGGTTTTCGCTGTAGCAGACCGCGCGACCGTCGGCGTAGCGCAGGCGGGTCAGCAGGTAGATCTGGTCAAACGGCTGGAGCTGCAACGGCTCCATAGCCTCTACCGGCACGGTGGTCAGCACGCCGCTTAACAGCGCGGTTTTCGGCTCACGGCCCTGCTCGCGGCACAGCTTGTGGAAGTTGGTGTTCTGGGTCGGGTCCAGCCACAGGCGTTCCGGCGTGACAAACCAGCCGCGACGATCAGCGCGCCAGATAAGCCCGCTGGCCTCCAGCTGCGCTAGGCTTTCGCGAATGGTAATACGCGTGGTGTTGAAGATAGCGCAAAGTTCCCGCTCAGAAGGCAGCTTATCGCCGCTTTTCAGCGCACCGCTTTGTATACGCGCCTGAAGCTGCGCCTTGATCAACAGGTACTGTGGGACATCGCCCGGAATCGCTTTCATAGTCACTCGCTGTCACTTTTCTCTGCCGCCATTATACAGACACAGATGAATTTTTTGTTGCAGAGCCATTTTCCCTTTGACCCTTTGCCGAAAAGATCGTCATGATAAAGGCAAATCTGGTATAGACCAAAGGTAAATAACATGACTTCGCGTAACTATCTGCTGCTGACCCCTGGCCCACTGACCACCTCTCGCACCGTGAAAGAAGCGATGCTGTTCGATAGCTGCACCTGGGACGATGATTACAATATCGGCGTGGTGGAATCTATCCGCCAGCAGCTGACCGCACTGGCGACGGCCGCTGAAGGTTACACCTCTGTGCTTCTGCAAGGCAGCGGCAGTTACGCCGTGGAAGCGGTGCTGGGTAGCGCGCTCGGCAAGCAGGATAAGGTGCTGATTGTCAGCAACGGCGCTTACGGTGCCCGTATGGTGGAGATGGCGGGAATGATGGATATCGCTCATCACGCCTATGACTGCGGCGAAGTTTCCCGCCCGGACGTGCAGGCGATCGCAGAGATCCTCAAAGCCGACTCGGCGATCACCCATATCGCGATGGTACATAGCGAAACCACCACCGGGATGCTCAACCCGATTGACGAGGTTGGCGCGCTAGCCCGTCAGTACGGCAAAACCTACATTGTGGATGCGATGAGCAGCTTCGGCGGCATTCCGATGGACATTGCCGAGCTGAATATCGATTTTCTGATTAGCTCCGCCAACAAATGCATTCAGGGCGTACCGGGCTTTGCCTTCGTGATTGCCCGCGCGGACAAACTCGCCGCGTGCAAAGGCCGCTCCCGCTCGCTGTCGCTGGATCTCTACGCCCAGTGGCGCTGCATGGAAGATAACCACGGCAAATGGCGCTTCACCTCGCCAACCCACACCGTGCTGGCGTTTGCTCAGGCGCTGAAAGAGCTGGCGGAAGAAGGCGGCGTGGCGGCACGTTATCAGCGCTATCAGCAAAACCAGCGCAACCTAGTCGCCGGTATGCGGGAACTGGGCTTTACCACCCTGCTGGACGATGCGCTGCATTCGCCGATCATCACCGCGTTCTATTCACCCGAAAATCCGCAGTATCGCTTTAAAGAATTTTATAGCCGCCTAAAAGATCAGGGGTTTGTTATCTATCCGGGCAAAGTGTCGCAAAGCGACTGCTTCCGCATCGGCAACATTGGTGAGGTGTACGACGCCGATATCGCCGCCCTGCTCACCGCCATTCGCAATGCGATGTACTGGACAAAATAAGGAGCCATCATGAACCGCATTAACGCTGTTATTCTCGATTGGGCGGGTACCACCGTCGATTTTGGCTCTTTCGCACCGACGCAGATTTTTGTTGAGGCTTTTCGTCGCGCATTTAGCGTGGAGATAACGCTTGCCGAAGCCCGCGTGCCGATGGGGCTTGGCAAATGGCAACATATTGAGGCGTTGGGTAAACTGCCGTCCGTTGATGCCCGCTGGCAGGCGAAGTTTGGCCGTGCCATGAACGCGGCGGATATCGATGAGATTTATGCCACCTTTATGCCGCTGCAAATTGCCAAAGTTGTCGATTTTTCCGCGCCGATTGCCGGGGTTATCGACACGATTGCCGCACTACGCAACACCGGTATCAAGATTGGCTCCTGTTCCGGCTACCCGCGTGCAGTGATGGAACGCCTAGTGCCTGCCGCCGCCGAGCACGGCTACGCGCCGGATTGCTGGGTCGCTACCGACGATCTCGCGGCGGGCGGGCGTCCGGGGCCGTGGATGGCGCTACAAAACGTGATTACGCTGGGTATCGATGCGGTCAGCCATTGTGTGAAGGTGGACGATGCCGCGCCGGGCATTACCGAAGGGCTTAACGCCGGAATGTGGAGCGTGGGTCTTGCGGTGTCGGGCAATGAGTTCGGGGCGACGTGGGAGGAGTATCAGGCGATGTCCGTTGCCGAGATTGCCACCCGCCGCGAGCGCGCCGCCAGCAAACTGTATGCCGCCGGAGCGCACTATGTGGTGGATTCGCTGGCGGATTTACCGGGTGTGATTGCCGAGATTAATGCGCGTTTGGCGAAGGGCGAACGCCCGTAAATAGGTAGCCCGGGCGAGGCTTTATGCCGACCCCGGGGAGGCACCCATGCCATTCCCGGCGGCGCTCCGCTTGGCCGGGCTACGCGGATATTCGACAACGGCGTTATCTAATCCGCACTTTCACCGTCACCAGCAGCGCCGTTAACAACATCAGTGTGCCCGACAATACTAACGGCGACGTCAGGCCAATATGGTCGAGAGCCAAACCGCCAATCGCCGCCCCACAGGTATTCGCTAACTGTATAACCGCTACTTGAATAGAACCGGCCTTTTCTGCCTGATCGGCCAGCGAACGGGTGATCCATGTAGACCAGCCTACCGGCACCAGCGCAAACGCCAGTCCCCAGATAATCGCAATGCCTGCCGCCACAATTTTGTCATTGCCCCACAGCACCAGAACCAGCGCGCTAAGTGCCAGCACGAACGGCGCGCCGGCCAGCGCCAGCTTAACCGAGCGTTTCAGGATAACCGACGAGAATGAAGTGCCAACAAAACTCGCAATGCCAAAACTCAGAAGCACCAGCGTCAGGCCATCAACGTCAAATCCAGCCAAATTCATATACACCGGGCGAATGTAGGTGAAGAAAGCAAATTGCCCGGCAAAAGACATAAAGATGGCAATCATCCCCGCCGTCACACCGGGGCGCTGCAACAGACTGCGCATATTCTGCTTCTGGTGCGCCGGTTCACCTGGCAGAGAAGGCAGGGCTTTGAGCACCCACAGCGTGCACAGCAGCCCCATCACCGCTGCGCCGTTAAACACATGACGCCAACCAATAATCCCGCCTAAAAAACTGCCCAGCGGTGCGGCGATCACCAGCGCAATCGACACGGCGCCAAAAATCACCGACAGCGCTTTCGGCACCGTACGCGCCGGCACCAGACGCATAGTCAATGACGCCGACATCGCCCAAAATCCACCCAGCGCTAGCCCAAGACAAGCTCGGCCTAACAGCAACAACGTAAAGGAGTTAGAGAACGAGACCAGCAGGCAAGAGAGCGTCAGCAGGATAGAAAACAGGATAACCACGTATCGGCGATTAGTCGCGCCAATGGCCTGGGTAATAAACAGGCTGGCGAACATGGCGACAAACGCCGTGACGGTAACCGACTGCCCAGCGACGCCTTCAGAAATACCGAGATCTTGTGCCATCGGCGTAAGCAAACTCACCGGTAAAAATTCAACGGTAATCAAGCAGGCGACACAAAACGCCACGGCAAAAACCGCCGACCAATTTGGCCTTGCGACGGCCTCAGTACGGGGTTTCTCTTCGATATGCTCACTCATTTTTTTGTTACCTGCGCAGTATTTTTGTAGAAAATCCACGCAGTGTAACATTTTAGATGTGACGTATTTAACGTTTTGGCAACCACAACAGGATAACGGAGCAAGAAACGATGCGCAGCTTTGATGAAACCTGCCTAAGCCAAGTAGAAGAGCTTCAGCCCAGTGAAATTAAAAAACTGCGGGAAAAATTCAACGTCAGCCAACCCGTTTTTGCACGCTACCTGAACACCAGCGTCTCTACGATCCAAAAATGGGAAACCGGCGCTAAGCGACCGGGTGGAATGTCACTGAAGCTGCTGAGCGTTGTGCAAAAACACGGTTTGAAAGTACTGATGTAATGACTGTGCCGGATGGCGGCTTCGCCTTATCCGGCCTACGGTCGGCGTTTTTGTAGGCCGGATAAGCGCAGCGGCATCCGGCACCCACAAACTCACTCCCCACGCGCCGATTTCACCAGCCCCATAATCCATTCCTGATGCCCATTAATCATTGGATTTGGCAGGGTACGCGCCAACTCCTGCGCCGGGACGCCAATCTGCGATTCCTGGGTCAGGATGCGCACGCGATTGCCGGGAAGGTCTTCGAACAACCAGGCGTGGATCACATCCAGGCGAGTCGTTGCATCGCCTTCCGCCCAGCCGTGCCAGGCTATGCGCGCGGCTTCGCCATCGACCGGTGGGACGTACTCAGTAATCTGCGCTTCAATCGGGAAGCCGAAGGTAGAAAAACGAAAACGTGCGTTATCGCTTAGCAGCGGGCCGCTGCCGTCGTGAAAATGGATATCCGCCACGTTGCTGTAGTAGGTTGGCCACAGCGTGGTGTCATTAAGCTGCGCCCAAATCTGTTTGGCCGTCAGGCCGCTGACGATGATTTCGTTGGAGGCAAAGTTGTCGGTGATGCCGGGCAGATACGCTTCTGGCCAAACGATGGCGCTTTGTTGCATGGACTGTTTCATGATGAACCTCGTGAGTGATTGTGTTGACGAGGTTCATCATGCATCCGCTGGTGATATAAATATAATCACCATTATAAATAACAAACATCACGCCAGATAATATCAATGCAGCCAGTGGACACCATTCTCTTCGTGAAACAGCGCGTTATAACGATGTTGAAAAGCGTTTAGCTCATTAAAATCGGGCTCTAGCTCGCGCATAAAGCTCATCGCGAGCCGTATCTGGGCATCGGTTATTGGCGCCGACAGACGCGCCTTTTGCAGTAGCCGATGCCAGCGCACCAGCGTTGGCTCACTGCCGTCGACGATGCACACCTGCCAAATCAGCAGCACCTGCGCCGCGTTTTGCAAATGCGCTTCATTCGGCCGTTCCAGATAGCGTAAATACTCATCGCCCTGCGTTTTTCCCAGCTGGTCAATCATCGATTCTACCGGCTCCGGCGTAATACCCAGCCGCTCACTCAAACGGCGTATCGCCCGACGTGGGCCGGAAGTAAGGATCCGAAACCCGACAACAAAGACCACGACCAATGTGGCCAGCATAATCCAGACCATGAGTTCTCCTGTCTATTCAGCGCTCATAATATCTGGAAACCGCCGCCCTGTACTAATCCACTAGCGTGATCTTCAGCGCAAATAATACGGCTACCACTACCACGCACAGATTCAGCTCGCGCCAACGCCCGGTAAAGATTTTCATAATGCAGTAAGACATAAAGCCAAGCGCGATGCCCTCCGTAATGGAGAAGCTAAAGGGCATCATCACGGCGGTGATAAATGCCGGCACCGATTCGGTAAGGTCGTCCCAATTGACCCGAGCCAGGCTTGAGGTCATCAGCACGCCGACAAAAATCAGCGCCCCAGCCGTCGCATAGGCGGGAACCATCCCGGCCAGCGGTGAGAAGAACATCACCAGCAAGAATAAGATGCCCACCACGATAGCCGTTAGCCCGGTGCGACCGCCCACCGCCACGCCGGAGGTGCTTTCGATATAGGCGGTGACCGAAGAGGTGCCGATAAACGCCCCGCCGATAGAGCTAAGACTGTCAACAAACAACGCCCGATTCATGCCCGGAAATTTACCATTACTATCAATTAAACCGGCTTTATCTGTCACACCAATTAATGTTCCTGATGAATCAAATAAATTGATCAACATAAAAGAAAATATAATACCAGCCAGATCAAGGGACAGTGCACCGCGTAAATCAACCTCACCTATCACGCCGCTAATACTCGGAGGGATAGAATAGATGCCGTTAAAATGAACATCACCGAAAAGCAGCCCACAGCAGGAGGTCACCACGATGGAAACCAATACCGCCGCGTGAAAATTACGCGATGATAGGACCGCAATAATAAAGAAACCCAAAACACCCAACAGCACTGCGTGAGAACTTAAGTCGCCAATAGCGACCAGCGTATCTTTATTGGCGATAATGACGCCCGAGTTTTTTAACCCCATTAGCGCAATAAATAAACCAATACCGCTGGTAATGCCCACTCGTAAATTGACGGGAATATTCGAGATCATCCAGTAACGAATACGCAAAAGCGTTAGGAGAAATAATCCGACGGCGCCCCAGAAAATGGCCCCCATCCCCGTTTGCCAACTCACCCCCAGCGCCCCCACCACCACAAAGGCAAAAAAAGCATTGAGCCCCATCGCCGGTGCGAGGGCCACAGGAAGGTTGGCAATTAGGCCCATCGCGATGCTGCCGATGCCGGCAATCAGGCAGGTGGTCACGAACACCACCTTAGGATCCATTTGTGCAGCACCCAGTATTTGCGGGTTGACGAACACAATGTACACCATGGTTAAAAACGTGGTCATCCCAGCGATCATTTCGGTACGCACGGTTGTACCATGCTGATGAATTTTAAATAATCTCATAAGGAAGTTTTCTTTATTATTTACGTCATTAACTAATTCATCTTTCATTTTCATATCCATTTATCAATAAATAACCCACTCCTTTTAAATTAACTTCCCTCCCTGATTCAGTGATTGCAGTCACATTGCAAACCATCATTAATCGATAAACTAAAAATAATTAGCGGTTTATTTTTCAATAAATAACAATCAAATTGATAAAATCAAAATGAGAAAAAATATGGATAATATTATTAAGCATAAATTTCATTCTATTAGCCGAGTTGAGCAGCAGGAATTGCTGGCTGTTTCTCGCGGAGAGGCCGTTGCTGATTATATTATTGATAATGTCCGGCTGCTGGATTTAATCAACGGCGGTGAAATCACTGGCCCCATCGTGGTTAAGGGAAAGTATATTGCTGGTATCGGCGCCGAATATGCCGATGCACCCGCCAGGCTGCGCGTAGATGCGCACGGCGCCACGGCGGTTCCCGGCTTTATCGACGCGCACCTGCACATTGAATCCAGCATGATGACGCCGGTGACGTTTGAAACCGCCACGCTGCCGCGCGGATTGACCACCGTCATCTGCGATCCGCACGAAATCGTCAACGTCATGGGCGAGGCCGGATTTGCCTGGTTTGTGCGCTGCGCCGAACAGTCAAAACAAAACCAGTATTTGCAGGTCAGTTCCTGTGTTCCCGCGCTGGCGGGCTGCGACGTCAACGGCGCATCTTTCCCCCTCGAGCAGATGGTTAAATGGCGCGATCACCCGCTGGTAACGGGGTTGGCGGAAGTGATGGATTACCCCGGCGTAGTTTCCGGGCAGGATTCGCTGCTTGATAAAATCGCGGCATTCAGCTCGTTGACGATTGATGGTCACTGCCCGGGGTTGAGCGGCAAAGCGCTGAACGCCTATATTGCCGCCGGCGTTGAAAACTGCCATGAAAGCTATCTGCTGGAAGAAGGCCGTCGCAAACTCGAGCTTGGCATGGCGCTGATGATGCGCGAGGGCTCCGCTGCCCGTAACCTCAATGCGCTCGCCCCCTTGCTCAACGCGTTCAACAGCCCGCAATGCATGCTGTGTACCGACGATCGCAACCCTTGGGAAATTGCCCATGAAGGGCATATCGACGCACTGATCCGACGGCTGATTTTACAGCACAATACCCCGCCACACGTCGCCTACCGCGTCGCCAGTTGGTCCGCCGCGCGTCATTTTAACCTCCATCACCTCGGCCTGCTGGCCCCCGGAAAACAGGCCGATATCGTGCTGCTTAGCGATGTTCGCAACGTGGCAGTGCAGCAGGTCTTTATCAAAGGCGAGCCGATTGACGCCGCGACGCTGCAAGCACAAGAGCCCGCAAGGCTTGAGCAAACCGCACCGCCGTATGGCAACACCATTGCCCGCACGCCGGTATCTGCCGACGATTTCGCCCAGCACTTCACGCAAGGCCAGCGCTATCGAGTGATTGATATTATCCCTAACGAGCTGATCACCCATGCTGGCAGTACGCTGTATACGGAAAAAGGTTTTGACCGCGAAGATGTTTGCTACATCGCGGTGCTCGACCGCTACGGCCATCAGCTTCCTCCCGCCTGTGGTTTATTGGGACGGTTTGGACTTTTAGAGGGCGCGTTAGCTTCAACCGTGAGCCACGACAGCCATAATATTGTGGTTATCGGTCGCAGCGCCGAAGAGATGGCGCTGGCGGTGAATCAGGTGATTGCCGATGGCGGGGGGCTATGCGTCGCGCGCGATGGCAAAGTGCAAAGCCATCTGCCGTTACCAATTGCCGGACTGATGAGCACCAATACCGCCGATTCGCTGGCTGTACAGATAGATGCGCTCAAAGCGGCAGGTCGTGAATGTGGCCCGCTTCCCGACGAGCCGTTTATCCAGATGGCCTTTCTCTCTTTGCCGGTAATTCCCGCATTAAAACTCACCAGCATGGGGCTTTTTGATGGCGAAACGTTTACATTTACCTCTCAGGAGATCGCTGACGCCCGTCAGATAACCGAACCCAGAGAGTAAAAAGGCGATGAAAACGGATATCCGCACGCTCGACCTCAACCTGCTGAAAACGCTGGATGCGCTGCTCGATGAACGCAGCGTCACACGAGCGGCGGCGCGATTGTCGCTCACCCAGCCCGCCGTAAGCGGCATGCTGACCCGGCTGCGCGATAACTTTGATGACCCTTTGTTTATCCGCGCGCCGCACGGCATGGTGCCCACGCTGCGCGCGCAGCAGCTCGCGCCGACGGTGAAGCGAATTCTAAGCGAGATTAATACGCTGCTACAGCCCGCGCTGTTCGAGCCGCTCACGGCGGAGTTAACCTTCACCCTCGCCGCCACCGATTACGCCTTAAAAGCAGTGGTGGTGCCGTTTATTGCGGCCCTGAAAGTGCGAGCACCAGGCATTCGCGTGCGGGTGATCCCCGTAGAGCCGGAAAGATTAAGCGGCCAATTTGAGCAGGGGAAAATCGATCTTGCGCTACTCACGCCAAATACCACCCCGGGCGATCTGCACAGCCGCACGCTGTATGAGGAAAGCTATGTCTGCATGCTGCGTGCCGACCACCCGGATGCCCAGCGTCCGCTGACGCTCGAGCAGTTCTGTTCGTTGGAGCATATTCTGGTCTCTTACGAAGGAGAAAGTTTCTGGGGCGTCACCGACGACGCGCTCGCGAAGCTTGGGCGCACACGCCGAGTTGGGCTATCGGTTAGCAGCTTTCTGGTGCTACCGGAAGTGTTGGCGGTGAGCGAGATGATTGCCGTTGTCCCCGCCCGCCTAGCCTGTTCGCACACCACGATTTGCGTACAGGAACCGCCGGTGGCAATTAACGGTTTTACTAAGAGCATGGCTTGGCACGATCGCACCCATCGCGATGCGGCGCAGCAGTGGCTGCGCGAACTGCTTCACGAAACCAGCCAGCGTCAGGCATAAAAAAGGCCGTTGCAGAGCCGCATTCCCGCCGTAGGCCGGATAAGCGAAGCGCCATCCGGCAACATATCGCAGCTTGCCGGATGGCGGCGTAAAAGCCTTATCCGGCCTACCGTTCTATAAAAAAGCCCGGCATATTAGCCGGGCAAGCGTGACTTACAACATACTCAAGCAGCTTTTAACTGCTGAACTTTCTTTTCGCGGCGAATTTTACGTTCTTCGAAGATAGCCACGATGGCCATCAGGCAAATACAGGCGATAGCGGCTGCATCGAGTGCGGCAAAGGTACCCGCCCAGCCGGTCAGACCAAAGATTGGCGTACCGTCGGCAATCATCCCGAGGCCCAGCTTGGCAAAGCTGTCACCAATCAGATAAGCAAAGGTGCCTTTAATACCATCGGCCGCGCCGATCGCTTTTTTCGGCACAAAGCCAACCGCAGCCACGCCGATTAACAGCTGTGGACCAAACACCAAGAAGCCAAGGATAAACAGTGACGCTAGGTAAACGTACTGGTTGCTAGCGTGCTGGTAAATGCCCAACGTTGCGATGATTAATGCCAGCGCGACGCAGGCCACCAGCGCACGACGACCGTTCGCCAGATCTGACAGCCAGCCCCACAGCAGCGTGCCGACCAGCGCACCCACTTCGAACAGGGTAAAGCCCTGAATCGCCACTTCTTTAGAAAGCTTCAGCTCTTGGAAAGCGTAGACGGTAGACCACTGATCGATACCAATACGCACCACGTACAGGAAGATGTTGGAGAAGCACAGCAGCCAGATAACTTTGTTTTTCAGCACATACTCAACAAAGATCTGCCATTTGGTCATATCGTTGTCTTCGGTCTCTTTGTCCTCTTCACTGATCTCTTCGCCAAACAGCTCTTCAGCCTTACCAAGTCCATAAGATTCTGGGGAGTCGCTGCCGTAGCGCAGACCAATAAAGCCGACAATCAGCGCAATAATCGACGGGAAGATAAACATGCCGATAACGTGGCCGTCGAACAGGACGTTTGCGCCAAACAGCGCCACGCCCGCAGCACCGGCACCGCCGAGGTTGTGGGAAATGTTCCACATGCCGAGGTAAGAACCACGTTTACGTCGTGGCGTCCATTTGGTGATGGTGGAGTAACTGCACGAACCGCCGGTGCTCTGGAAGAAACCACTCAGCGCGTAAAAGGCAATCATCAGGAACAGGCTGGTTGACCCCGCGCCCATGCTGGCGCTAAAGCCGAGCATACAGATAGCGGAAAGGATCAGCATAAACGGCAGGAACTGCTTGGTATTTTTACCGTCAGCGTAATAGGAAACCAGCGTTTTACCCACGCCGTAGGTGATAGAGAAGCCCAGGCCAATCATCCCCAGCTGCGTCATGCTCAGCCCGTAGGTGGTGATCATGTCGTTCTGCGCGATGTTAAAGTTTTTGCGGATCAGATACATGGTCAGGTAGCCAATGAAGACTACCAGATAGGACTGCATGAACGGCTTGAACCACATTTTGCGCCGCACATCGAGCGGCAGATCCAGGGTCGGTTTGCGCACCTGGTTTAAGAAGGCCAGCATGATTGGGTTACTCCTGAGCTGATTTTTATACCTGCGAATGGCAGGCATTGTAAAAATCGGCTAGGAGAGATGCCTGAGACAGCGTCTAGGTGAAACCGGGAAAATTTCTTAGTTTTACGTCATTCGGCGTAGAAAGGTGAGCCGGGTCACGCTTCGCGCGGGGCCTGAGCGTTTAAGAATGGCAACAGCAGCAGCGCAGAAATTCCCGCTGCAATGGCGATAACCACGAAAAAGCCGGTCCAGTGCCAAACTTCCATCACCTTCGCCAGTGGCCAGCCGGAGAGCGATGCGCCAAGGTAAGCAAACAGCCCGACAAACCCGGTTGCCGCCCCCGCCGCGTCTTTATGCGAGCACTCCGCCGCCGCCATACCAATGAGCATTTGCGGGCCAAAGACGAAGAAGCCGGTGGTGAAAAAACACGCCGCCTGCATCACGTAACTGGCAAACGGCATCAGCCACAGCGAACCGACAGAAAGCAAAATCCCGGCGGCAAAAATCAGGTTCATCGGCCCACGATTGCCGTTAAACAGCTTATCCGAGCCCCAACCCGCCACCAGCGCGCCGATAAATCCGCCGACTTCAAACATCGTCACCGCGGTATTGGCGGTGACCAAATCCACGCCCAGCGTCTCGGACATGTACAGATTGCCCCAGTCATTGATCGCCGCGCGTACTACGTACACCAGCACGTAGCACAGCGAGAGCAGCCAGATATACGGGTTCAATAGCACGTATTTTGTGAGAATTTCTTTGCGGGTCAGCCCAGCGCCTTCCTGCTGCTGAGCAATTTCCAGCTCGTCGTGCCGCCAGTCACCTATCGGCGGCAGGCCGATTGCCTGCGGTCGGTCGCGCAGCCGCCAGCACAGAAACAGCCCCACGACGATGGCCAGCGTGCCGGCAATCATCATCCCGGCACGCCAACCGTAGTGCAGCGCAGCCGCCGCCATGACAATAGGAATCAGCGCCCCACCAACGTTGTGCGCGGTATTCCACAGTGCCCACCAGCCGCCACGCTCGGTGCGGGAATACCAAGCGGTCAATAGACGGGCGCACACCGGCGAACCCCAACCTTGGAAAAAGGCGTTCAGCGCCCATAGCAGCGCAAAGGCCCAAAGCGAAGTTGAAAAGCCAAAAAGAATGTTCACCACCCCGGTGGCGATAAGCCCCAGCCCCATAAAATAGCGGGCGTTGGAACGGTCGCTAACGATACCGGAGAAGAATTTCGACAGGCCATAGGTGATATAAAATAGCGTCGCCAACAGGCCAATATCACTGCGGGTGAGAACGCCGCTGGCGAGAATTTCCGGCACCGCGGCGTTAAAGCTTTTGCGGGTAAAATAGAACAGCGCATAGCCCAGCCAGATGGTCAGCAGAATATGCCGCCGCCAGTAACGATAGCGGGCATCCACTTCGCCTTTGTCGGCAATGAGCGGCGCGTTGGCTGGCGCTTTGAAAAACTGAAACATCGCCGTTCCTTACACGTAGCGTTGCGGCAGCGACACGCTGACGCGCGTGCCGTGCATACAGGAAATGGTGAGCGAGCCGCCGAGCGCCGTCACACGCTCGCGCATGCCGGTGAGGCCAAAGCCCTGCTGATTTGAGCCAGGCGGCAGGCCACTGCCGTCGTCTTCAATCACCAACATCAACCGTTCATCCTGCAGCCAGCCTTGTAGCGTGACCGCGCTGGCGCTGGCGTGCTTCACGATGTTGTTCAATCCTTCCTGACAGACGCGGAAAAGGGTGACCCGCTGACTTTCGCTGAGCGCCGATTCGTCGATATTCCATTCGAGATGGCTGACGATGCCGCGACTTTCCAGCTCCATTTCGCGCAGCAGCGAACGGATGGCCTGCTCCAGCGTCAAATCATCCAGCTGTCGCGGGCGTAAGCGCCCAAGCAGACGGCGGACGGAGTCATACACACCGAGCGACAGTTGCTCGATATGCGCCCCGCTCTGCTTCACACCGGCGTTTTCCGGCGCCAACCGCTGCATGATGCCCGCCTGGGTGCGAATGGCGGTGATGGTCTGGCCGATATCGTCGTGCAGTTCACGCGCCACGTCGCGACGCACGCTCTCTTCGGTTTCCAGCAGACGTTCCGCCAGCCGGTGGTTACGCGCCAGCTCGCTTTGCAGCGACTGGTTTAGCTCGCGCAGGCGCTGAATACCGGCCCCCAGCAGCAAGCCAGTCAAACTTTGCGCCAGCAGCGAGAGCAGTAAATCGACGGGATGATCGTGCCAGGTCTGGCTGGCAATCAGCGCAATCGCATTCATCAAGGTGGCGATGAGCGCCCCTTGCCAGCCGTAGTGCCAGGCCAGCGCGATAATGGGCAGCGCCAAACAAAATGGCGTGAAGCGTGAGAGTTCATTCGGCAAGCCAAGCTGGAGCCACAGGCTGACGGTGAATAACAGCAGATACCAGACCAGATGCCGCCCGCGCCAGTTGATCGGCTGCGATACCACCGCGGGGCCTAACGGCAGCCAGGTGGTGCTGGTCAGGTAGTGCCAGAATACCAAGCAGATAGGGGCTATCGTTAACCCGCCGGTCAGGGTCAGCAGCAGCGCATTCAGCGCCTCTTCTCCCTGTCCCAGCCACGGCAATGACTGTAGCAGCGCCGCTGCCGTGAGCGCCGCCCCTTGAAGTAACAGGGTGCGCCAGTCACGCTGATGGCGATAGCGAGAAGTCAGCATCACCGGCAGCAACGTCAGGAAGCTACCGATCATCAAAAGGGGGAAATGGGCCAACGCCACTTCCCGCGCCAACCAGTAAATCAGCAGCCACTCTGCGCCCAGCAAGACCGGCCAGTAGCCACGGGGACATTGCAGCATCAATCCCAGACGCAGGCCGAAGGGAAACAGCAGCACCGCCAGATCGGGGCGCTCAACCAAGTGCAGGCTGATGCTCCACAAGCAAAACCATGCCGCCGAGAAAATGAAAAAGCAGGCGGCGACGGTAATCAGGCGGGAGAGAAGCGTTTTCATTGCCAGCCGTCGAACATCCGGCGGGCCAGCTCAACATCGTTGCTGACGCCCAGCTTTTCCATCAGGTTGGCGCGATGCACGTGCACCGTTTTGGGCGATAGCTCCAGTTCGGCGGCAATTTCTTTCACCGCCATCCCCTGAGCCAGTTTTTCGGCCACCTGGCGTTCGCGTTTGGTTAGCGGGTCTTGGCGGCCCGCCGCCAGCTTAACGGCAATATCCGGCGTTAAGTAACAGCCGCCGGTCGCCACCGTATGCACCGCCGCAATCAGCTCATCAGGGCTACAGCGTTTGGAGAGAAAACCGCGGGCACCCGCGTTCAATGCCTGTTCGACCAGCGCAGGGCTGTCGTGAACGGAAAGCATGATAATCGCCATGCCTTTAGGCAACTGGCTTAATAGCTCAAGACCGGAGATGTCAGGCATTGAAATATCACAGATGCACACCTGTACGCCCCGCCCCGGTAGCCCCGCCAGCGCCTCGCGCCCGGAACCAAACTCGGCGACC
This sequence comes from Kluyvera sp. STS39-E, assembly GCF_040932435.1. NCBI lineage: Bacteria > Pseudomonadati > Pseudomonadota > Gammaproteobacteria > Enterobacterales > Enterobacteriaceae > Kluyvera > Kluyvera sp. STS39-E. The sequence continues at coordinate 413,318 of NZ_JBFQGA010000005.1, forward strand.
ACCTGAAAATCAGGCTCAAGGCCGAGCAGTTGGGCAAAGCCGGAGCGAACGATAGTGTGGTCGTCGATAAGGGCTAGGGTGATCATGGGTTTGTCCTGGGGCTGGGAAACGCCTGATGGCGCTGCGCTTATCAGGCCTACAGGCGAATGCCGTTGTAGGCCGGATAAGGCGTTTACGCCGCCATCCGGCAAAGGCGCTTACCTTAACGATAAGCGCCCAAGTGTTCAAGCCTTGAGCGGATTACTCGAAGAAGACGGTAATTTTGTTAAACATCGACGGGTCTGACTGGTTACGCGCCACTTTCACCACGTCTTCCAGCTTGTCTATCTGGCTCATCATCTGTTCTAGCCGCTGGTCATCGTTGACCAATAGCCAGATGCGGCTGTGGTCGCTGCCATGAATCGGTAGACAGAGAATGCCTTCGACGTTGAACGCACGACGGGCGAAAAGCCCGCAGACGTGGGTCATAACGCCGGGGTGGTTGCGCACGGTGAGTTCCAGAATAACGTTGTCATGTGTTTGTTGTTGCATGGCTTATTCCCCCACCATTTCTGTATTCGCCGCACCCGGCGGCACCATCGGATACACTTTCTGCTGCGCGTCGATGCGCACATGAATCAGCGCAGGTCCTGGGCGGTTGATAATCGCCTGCAGCGCAGCCTGCGGGTCCGCTTCATTGTTTAAGTCGCAGGTATCAAGACCAAAACCGGCGGCAATCTGCATAAAGTTAATCATACCCGGATAAGTGGCGGCAAATACGCCCTGCGGGTAGAACAGGCTTTGCTGCTGATGCACCAGCCCCAGCGCTTCGTTGTTCATCAGGATAATTTTCACGTCCAGTTGGTTTTCTGCCACCGTCGCCATCTCCTGAATGTTCATCATCAGGCTGCCGTCGCCGGAGAAACACAGCACTTTTTTATCCGGATTCGCCAGCGCCGCGCCAATTGCCGCCGGCAGGCCAAAGCCCATGGTGCCGAGGCCGCCGGAAGTCAGCCACTGACGCGGACGGTTCAGCGGGTACGCCTGCGCCGTCCACATTTGATGCTGACCTACGTCGGTGGTGATGATGGCATTGTCGTCCACGCAGGCCGCCACGGCGTTGATCAGCCCGTAATGGCTGAGCGGGTCACCCGCTTCTGGGATCGCGCCCGGAAACTCCTGCTGCAACCCGGCAACCGTGCCGCGCCAGTCGTCACGCGTCTGCGCGTCAATCAACGGCAGCAGTTGCGCCAGCACATCATCAACGTCCGCCTGAATCGCGACGTGAGCCTGCTTAATTTTCCCCAGTTCAGCGCGGTCGATATCGACATGGATAATCTTCGCGTTCGGGCAGAACTCAGCCACTTTCCCGGTTGCCCGGTCATCAAAACGGGCACCTAAAACAATCAGCAAATCAGACTGTTGCAGAATAAAGTTGGTACTGCGCGCGCCGTGCATCCCCAGCATACCGAGGGAAAGCGGGTGCGCTTTTGGCAGCATCCCCAGCGCCATCAGCGTCATGGTGGTAGGCAGATTGGCTTTTTCCGCCAGTTCGCGTACGCGCTGCGGGGCGTTGATCACCCCACCACCCAGATAGAGCACCGGACGCTCGGCGGCGTTAATCATTGCCGCCGCTTCGCTGACGCTTTGCGCGCTGAATTCCGGGGTCGGCGCGCGGCCGCCCGGTTCCGGCAATTCGCTAATCTCGATTTCGGCGGTCTGCACATCCTTAGGAATGTCTATCCACACCGGTCCTGGTCGGCCCGACTGCGCAATCCGGAAGGCATCAGCAATAACTTGCGGTAATTCATTGATGTTACGGACTAAGTAGTTGTGTTTTGTGATGGGGATAGAGATACCGTAGGTGTCGACTTCCTGGAACGCGTCGGTGCCAATTAACGAGGAGGCTACCTGACCGGTGATACACACCAGAGGAATGGAGTCGAGGCGCGCATCGGCAATAGCGGTCACCAGATTGGTGGCGCCGGGGCCGCTACAGGCCATACATACCGCCGGTTTGCCGTGGGTACGCGCCATGCCTTGGGCGATGAAACCAGCCCCTTGCTCGTGTCGTGCCAGAATGTGGCGGATCTGAGAGCTTTGGCTTAACGCGTCGTACAGCGGAAGGACCGTACCACCAGGAATGCCGGTGACCATGGTGATCCCCTGACGTTCCAGCAAATGAACGATCAGTTGCGCGCCGGTAAAGCGCTTCGTGTTGGATGTTGTGCCCGAAATTGCCATGCTCCAGTCCTTTTATTCTGGGCCGACTATCCGGGAGGGGGCTAGAAACTAAAAACCCCGCCCGGTTGCGCCGGCGGGGTTTGGAATCGTGTGCGTTCCTGACCCTACGGCGCATTGCCGACGACCACCACCACACGCACGACGACCGCCGCGGCTGGTAGCGCGGTTTGTAGTAGGGTCGAAGTCATCATGGATGGAGTCATTCAGGGTCTATCTCGTATTCGTTAAGTGAATTTATACAAACACAGCTTTTTGTGGCTGACAATGGAAATATTTTCATCTGCGTAAAAATGCGTCAGGGATCACGTTTCGCCAGTCAGAAGAAAATCCTTTGATAGCGGCCGTTTCCCCCTGCTTTTTCGCGTTGTTCGTCGCCTTGGCATTGTGTTACGTTTTGCCAACATCCCCTTCAGCCACGCATTATCATGACGCTTTCTGTTTTCTGTATTTTGCTATTTGCCGCACTGCTGCATGCAACCTGGAACGCTATCGTCAAAGCGGGAAACGACAAGCTTTACTCCGCCATCGGTGTGACCGGTTCCGCCGCACTGATTGCGCTAGTGCTGTTGCCTTTCGCCCCTGCGCCATCAAACGCCAGTATTCCTTTTCTGATTGCATCTACCGTGCTGCAGGTTCTTTACACCGTGCTGGTGGCGAAAACCTATCAGATTTCAGATATGAGTCAGACCTACCCGCTGATGCGCGGAACGGCACCGCTGCTGGTCGCTATCGTCAGCGTGCTGTTCCTCGGCGACACTCTCTCTTGGCTCGCGTGGTGCGGAATTGCAGTGATCTGTACCGCCATTCTGGCGATGTCTTTTAACAGTCACGGCGGCTCGCGGCTTGGCGTAGCGCTGGCGCTATTCAACGCCTGCGTGATTGCCGGATATACGCTGATTGACGGCACCGGCGTGCGGATGTCAGGAACCGCCTTCGGCTATACGCTGTGGTCATTTTTCCTCAACGGCTCCAGCCTACTGTGCTGGGCAATGATCGCCCGCCGTCGCGAGGCGTCACGCTATCTGGTGCAAAACTGGAAGAAAGGTTTGTTAGGCGGGCTAGGCACCATGGGCTCCTACGGGCTGGCGTTGTGGGCAATGACTCAGGCACCGCTGGCAGTGGTTGCCGCACTGCGCGAAAGCGCTATTTTGTTCGGCGCCATCATCGCTTGGCTGCTGCTTAAAGAACGCGTTTCCGGTCTTCGTTTCGCCGCCGCCTGCGGTATCGCTGGCGGTGCCATTTTGCTGCGCCTCTCCTAAGAAAAACTGGCAACATTAGTTGCCGTTTAACGTGTATAAATCCTGCCTGCATCACACATTTCATTTACATGATGGATGGTTGAATCGTCTTCTCATTGTGGTAGATTCCCCTCGCATTTAGCGCATTATCTAGACATTTATTCTTATAAACCCATTTTTTATAAAGTTATCAGCGAAATGAAAAGAGATAGAAACGTCAATATCCTGGCGATGCTGGTGTTACTTGTGGCCGTTGGGCAGATGGCGCAAACCATTTATATTCCAGCGATTGCGCAGATGGCGAGCGATCTCAACGTTCGCGAAGGCGCGGTACAGAGCGTAATGGCAGCCTATCTGCTGACCTACGGCGTTTCTCAACTGTTCTACGGCCCGCTGTCCGACCGCGTTGGCCGTCGCCCTGTGATCTTAGCCGGGATGTCGATCTTTATGTTTGCGACGCTGATAGCGATATCCACCCACAGCCTGACGGTACTGATTGCCGCCAGCGCAATGCAGGGAATGGGCACCGGCGTCGGCGGCGTGATGGCTCGTACGCTACCGCGTGACCTGTACGAAGGTAGCCAGCTTCGCCACGCTAACAGCCTGCTCAACATGGGGATTCTTGTCAGCCCGCTGCTTGCGCCGCTCATTGGTGGCGTACTGGAAACGCTTATTAACTGGCGAGCCTGCTATGGTTTCCTGCTGGTCCTGTGCGCTGGCGTAACCTTCAGCATGGCACGTTGGATGCCGGAAACCCGACCAACCGGGGCGCCGAAAACGCGGCTTATCAGCAACTATAAAACCCTGTTTGGTAATGGCGGATTTAACTGTTTCCTACTGATGCTAATAGGCGGTCTGGCCGGGATTGCTGTGTTTGAAGCCAGCTCCGGCGTCTTGATGGGCGGCGTGCTGGGACTCAGCAGCATGACGGTGAGTATTCTGTTTATTCTGCCGATTCCCGCGGCGTTCTTCGGCGCGTGGTTTGCCGGGCGTCCAAACAAACGCTTCTCGACGATGATGTGGCAGTCGGTGATTAGCTGCCTGTTGGCGGGACTGATGATGTGGATCCCAGGCCTGCTTGGCGTCATGAATATCTGGACGCTACTGGTACCCGCCGCGCTGTTCTTCTTCGGCGCAGGTATGCTGTTCCCGCTGGCGACCAGCGGCGCGATGGAGCCGTTCCCGTTCCTCGCCGGTACCGCCGGGGCTTTGGTCGGTGGGCTGCAAAATATCGGTTCCGGCGTGCTGGCTTGGCTGTCAGCGATGATGCCGCAAACCGGGCAGGCCAGCATTGGCCTACTGATGACGCTGATGGGGCTGCTGATTTTCCTCTGCTGGCTGCCGCTGGCATCACGGATGTCACACCAGGGGCAGGCGGTTTAAACCCGCTGCCTGATGGCGCTTCGCTTATCAGGCCTACAAAGTTGGCTATTTCAGGTAGGCCGGGTAGCCACCCGGCATAAATGTGAATCGATAAGACGGTTAAGCACAGCCTATTTAACCTGTTCCTGTAACCAGCCAATAAAGGCCTCGATTTTCGGCCACTGCCTGCCGGGCAGCGTGGTGATGTAATAGTGCTGGTGACATTTCAGCGCCATATCGCCAAATGGCGCCACCAATTCCCCGCTATCGAGGCGTTTTTGCACCAGCCGTTTGCGTCCCATTGCCACGCCAATATGGTTCATTGCCGCAATCACCGCCAAATCCGAACGATCGAAGCCAATGCCCGACGATGTCGGCAAGTTCACCTCATAATGCTGCGACCAGCTGTGCCACTCATCGGTGCCCGAATCATTGCTCCACGCCTGCCTGTCATGCAGTAACGTGCAGTGTGCGAGGTTTCCAAGCGAGCCGTTCAGGTCATAGCGCCGCGCGTAATCCGGGCTGCATACGGGCAGAATGGCCTCATCCATCAGGAAATGATTCGTCAGCTGCGCCGAGGGAGCATCATCAAAATAGATAGCCAAATCGACCCCGGCGCGCTGTAAATTCACGTTGTCATTACCTGTCAGCACGGTCAGAGAAATTGAAGGGTAGCGGCGGGTAAAATCACCCAACGCCGGAACCAGCCAGCACTGAGCGATAGAAGGACGGGAATAGACGGTAAGCGTCCCGGATAGCTCCTGATTTTTGATATCGAGGATTTCCTGATTGAGCGTATCCAGCGACGATTTCAGCGCCCAGAACACCCGTTTGCCTTCGTGAGTCAGTTCCACTTTGCGGTGCGAACGGACAAACAGCTGGATACCCAGTTCTTCTTCAAGCTGATTAATACGGTGACTGACGGCGCTGGGGCTTAAGGACAGTTCATCTGCCGCCATCGCGAACGACTGATGCCTAGCCGCCACTTCAAAAGTATACAGTTTTGACAGCTGCCAGCCGTTAAGCAGACGATTTCTGACCTCGCGAAGGGGATCCATATGCACCTCATCCATCCTAGTTTCACTCGTCGGAGTGTAAAAAAAACCTTGGCAAAAATCAGCCCAAAGATGAATCAGAGTGAATCATGTCGCATTAATAGGGCGTAATCAGACATTAATCACTCATTTGATTCAATTTACCTCATGTGAAAGTCGATTTTTATCGTTTGTCAGCACCCGCCTTATTTTTGTCCAATATCACCACGTTAATCACAGGGCAAGGTGAGCGCTATGCACTCTCAGATCTGGGTTGTGAGCACACTGCTGATAAGCATCGTGTTAATTGTTTTGACCATCGTGAAATTCAAATTCCACCCGTTTCTGGCGCTGCTGCTCGCCAGCTTCTTCGTGGGTGCCATGATGGGCATGGGGCCGCTGGATATGGTCAATGCCATTGAGAGCGGCATCGGCGGTACGCTGGGCTTCCTCGCTGCGGTTATCGGCCTTGGGACCATTCTTGGCAAAATGATGGAAGTGTCCGGCGCGGCGGAACGCATCGGCCTCACGCTACAGCGCTGCCGCTGGCTTTCGGCGGACGTCATTATGGTGCTCGTCGGGCTGATTTGCGGCATCACGCTGTTTGTTGAAGTGGGCGTGGTGCTGTTGATTCCGCTGGCCTTTTCAATTGCTAAAAAAACCAATACCTCATTACTGAAGCTGGCGATTCCACTGTGTACAGCGCTGATGGCGGTGCACTGCGTGGTTCCGCCGCATCCGGCGGCCCTGTTCGTGGCGAACAAGCTGGGCGCGGATATCGGCACGGTGATTGTCTATGGTTTGCTGGTTGGCCTGATGGCATCGCTTATCGGCGGGCCGCTGTACCTGAAATTCCTCGGCAATCGTCTGCCGTTTAAGCCGGTTCCGGCTGAGTTTTCCGATCTAAAGGTGCGCGATGAGAGCACGTTACCGTCGCTTAGCGCGACGTTGTTTACCGTGCTACTGCCGATTGGCCTGATGCTGGTGAAAACTGTCGCCGAGTTAAACATGGCGAAAGGCGGCACCGTGTATACGCTGCTGGAGTTTATTGGTAACCCGATAACCGCGATGTTTATTGCCGTTTTCGTGGCCTATTACATTCTCGGTCTACGTCAGCACATTGGCATGGGCGCGCTGCTGACCCATACCGAAAATGGTTTTGGCTCCATTGCTAACATTCTGCTGATCATCGGCGCAGGCGGCGCATTCAACGCTATCCTGAAAAGCAGCGGGCTGGCGGATACCCTCGCGCTTATCCTGTCGAATATGCACATGCACCCGATTCTGCTGGCCTGGCTGGTGGCGCTCATTCTGCATGCGGCGGTAGGTTCAGCAACGGTGGCGATGATGGGCGCAACGGCGATTGTCGCCCCAATGCTGCCGCTCTACCCCAACGTTAGCCCGGAGATCATTGCCATTGCCATCGGTTCTGGCGCCATTGGCTGCACGATCGTCACCGATTCCCTGTTCTGGCTGGTGAAGCAGTACTGCGGCGCCACCCTGAATGAGACATTTAAGTACTATACGACGGCGACATTTATCGCGTCCGTCATTGCACTGGCCTGCACATTCCTGCTTTCCTTTATTATCTAAGCGCAAAGAGACTGACTATGGAAAACATTCAAACACTTATCGCCAAGCATCCTTTAGTGGAAGATCTGGTTGCTCTTAAAGAGACAACCTGGTTTAACCCTGGCACCACCTCTCTTGCGGAAGGTTTACCCTATGTTGGCCTGACAGAGCACGATGTTCAGGATGCCCATGCTCGCCTGACGCGCTTCGCGCCGTATCTGGCGCAGGCCTTCCCGGAAACCGCAGCCAACGGCGGGATTATCGAGTCTGAACTGGCCGCGATCCCAGCCATGCAAAAACGGCTGGAAAAAGAGTACGGCCAGCGCATCTGCGGTGAGCTGCTGCTGAAAAAAGACAGCCACCTGCCAATTTCCGGCTCAATTAAAGCTCGGGGCGGCATTTATGAAGTATTAACTCACGCGGAGAAGCTGGCGCTGGAAGCTGGCCTGCTGACCACGGCGGATGATTACCGCGTGCTGCTGTCGCCGGAATTCAAGCAGTTCTTCAGCCAGTACAGCATTGCGGTTGGCTCCACCGGTAATCTCGGGATGTCGATAGGCATTATGAGCGCACGCATTGGCTTTAAGGTGACGGTGCATATGTCGGCCGACGCCCGCGCATGGAAAAAAGCCAAACTGCGCAGCCACGGCGTAACGGTGGTTGAGTACGAAGAAGATTATGGCGTGGCGGTTGAACAGGGGCGCAAGGCGGCACAGTCCGATCCCAACTGCTTCTTTATCGACGATGAAAACTCCCGTACGCTGTTTTTAGGTTACGCGGTCGCCGGGCAGCGCCTGAAGGCGCAGTTCGAGCAGCAGGGGCGCGTGGTCGATGCCAACCATCCGCTGTTCGTTTATCTGCCGTGCGGCGTTGGCGGCGGCCCCGGCGGCGTGGCGTTCGGCCTGAAGCTGGCATTTGGCGACAACGTGCACTGTTTCTTTGCGGAACCCACTCACTCACCGTGCATGCTATTGGGGATATACAGCGGCTTGCACGATGCCATTTCGGTACAGGACATCGGTATCGACAATCTAACGGCAGCAGACGGGCTGGCAGTGGGTCGCGCGTCGGGCTTTGTCGGTCGCGCGATGGAGCGATTGCTCGATGGCCTTTACACTCTCAGCGACCAGACGATGTACGACATGCTGGGCTGGCTGGCGCAGGAAGAAGATATTCGCCTCGAGCCCTCGGCGCTAGCGGGGATGACCGGGCCTCAGCACGTTTGCGCTTCATCCGATTATCAGCAGATGCACGGATTGCGCGCAGAGCAGCTTAATAACGCCACCCATCTGGTATGGGCCACCGGCGGCGGCATGGTGCCAGAGGCCGAGATGGCGCAGTACCTGGCGAAAGGACGCTAAGGGTAGTGAAAAAATACGCCAGCCCGGGATGCGGCTGGCGTATCACGTTTAGGCATCCGCCAACTGCTTGGCTTTCTGCTCTTCTTCCTGCTGTGCCTGCTCAGTCTCCAGCATCTTCTTCTCGTAGACCTTGAAGAACGGGTAGTAGATGGCCAGCGAGATAAAGAAGCAGACGAAGACCAGCCCGCAGGCGATCAGGTTCCAGTTGGTGGTAATCAGCGCCCCCAGCGGGGCGGGAATGGTAAACGGCGGCTTCACCATCATGCGTGGAATCAGCCCACTGATGGTAAACAGATACACCACCACCGTGTTCACCATCGGCGCGAGAATAAACGGCACCGCCAGAATCGGGTTCATGACGATAGGGGCGCCAAAGATCATCGGCTCGTTAATGTTAAACAGGCCGGGAATAAACGACAGCTTGCCCAGCGATTTCAGATAGATAACCTTCGAGCGGATAAACAACACCACCAGCGCCAGCGTAGAGCCGGTGCCGCCCATCTGGGCATACCACTGGAAAAACTGCTCGGTGAAAATATTCGGCAGATCGTAGGCGCTGGTTCCCGCCTGGAACAGCTCCATATTCTGCACAATCGCCTGATCCCACAGCGGGCGAATCAGCGGCCCCATCACCGCATGGCCATGAATACCAAAGACCCAGAACAGGTCGATAAAGAACTGCGTGACGATGCCGCCAAACAGGTTGGTACCGGTCATAAAGCCCTTCAGCGGCATGATGATGTAGCTGATGATGGCGTTGATATCGATATTTAAAAAGTGCCGCGGGATCCAGAAAATCAGCACCACCGCCAGCGTCGGGAACAGCGCTGAGAACGAGCTGGCAACCACCGGTGGCACGCCCGCAGGCATTTTAATTTCAATATTGCGGACTTTAATAAAGCGGTAGATCTCAATGGCAATCAGCGAGGAGATAATCGCACCGAACAGCCCTTGGGAGCTGAGCGAAGCCACCGGGATATAACGCCCGGCCACCGCCTCGCCTGCCACGGTGACGCCTTCTTTGATATTCACCGGCACAATCATCAGCAGGGTGGCGAGCATGGCCAGCAGGCCACTGGTGATGTCATTAAGCTTGTAGCTTTTGCCGAGGAACGAGCCGATGGTAAAGGCGGCGTACAGCGACATCAGGCCGACGGTAAAACGAAACGGTACATCCAGAATATCGCGCCACGGCGCGATAAAATCCATATAACCTTTAATCGGGATATTGAGCAAAATAACGAAAAATGAGCCCACGATGGTCAGGGGCAAAATAGAGATTAAGCCGTTGCGAATGGCCTGCATATGGCGCTGATTGCCAATGGCATTCGCCACCGGCAGCATTTTTTCAGCCAACCGTTCAAAGTACGACATGCTATTCCCCCGCAAACCCATTATTGGCAATCACCGTTGCAAACCACTGGCCGGACTTTTTCAGCGAACGCTGCTGCGTGGTTAAATCAAGGCGGTAGAAGCCGTAGCGATTTTTATAAGCGTTTTGCCATGACCAACAGTCAATAAAGGTCCACATATGGTAACCAAGGCAGTTGCTGCCATCGGCTATGGCCTGGTGGAGATAACCCAGATGCTCTTTCAGGAATTCAATTCGGTAGTCATCCTGCACTTGGCCATCAACCATAAACTGCTCTTCATCCTGAATACCGATGCCATTTTCCGAGACAAACCACGGCAAATTGCCGTAGCGCTCTTTCACCACCATGGCGATGTCATAAAGCGCCGCCGGGTAAATCTCAATACCGCGCGACGTATTCATCCGTCGGCCCGGCATAATGTATTCTTCAAAAAATCGCTCCGGCACAAAACCGTGCGGTTCTGCTAGGGGAGTTTCTCGCGCTTGTACCCGACGCGGGCGGTAGTAATTAATTCCCAGCAGGTCGATGCGTGTATTGGCAATTAACGCGCAGTCTTCCGGTAAATAGTCCGGCAGCTGGTTGTGTTGTTGCAGGATGTCGATAAGTTCTTTCGGATAGTGGCCTAATAAAATAGGTTCGTTAATACTGCGGGTATAGAAGAGATCGGCCATCCTAGCTGCCTGTAAATCTTCCGGCGTATCGCTGCGTGGATATACCGGAATCACATCCATAATAATGCCGATTTGTCCTTCAAGATTCAGCTCGCGCCATGCTGCCACCGCTTTACAGTGGGCCAGCACGATGTGGTGCAACACCTGCGCCGCACGGCGAAAATCGGTGACGTAAGGGTAGTGGCGAGGATGCAAATAGCCCGCTTCTGCCGGGATTAACGGCTCGTTGAAGGTAAACCAATAGCGCACGCGGTCGCCAAAAAGTTCGTAGCAAATACGCGCATAGCGGGCGAAGGCATCAATCGTTTCGCGATTCTCAAAGCCGCCCTTTTCCTGCAAAGCCATTGGCATGTCAAAGTGGTAGAGATTGATAAATGGCTCAATGCCTTGCGCACAGAGTTCATCAATCACCGCGTTATAAAATGCCACCGCCTGCGGGTTCACCTCGCCATCGCCGTCCGGAATTAAACGCGACCACGAGAGTGACGTGCGAAATGAGTTCAGGCCAATGTCCTTGGCGCGCTGAATATCTTCCTGATAATGCTGATAAAAGGTCGAGGTGTCATCGGATGTGACACCCTGATAAAAGCGTTCGTTAAAGTGGTGCGAGGCATGGTCCCAGATATTTTCGCCTTTGCCATCGCCAGCTACGCGCCCTTCAGACTGCGTTGCGCTCGTCGCGGTGCCCCACCAGAAGTCATCTGGAAAATGGTATTTCATCACCGGTCCTTATTGTGCTTGAGGTAATAAAGACAGCGCGTGATCCAGCACTTTATCGCCCTGCATCGAGCCATATTGCATCATATCAATGGCCGCCACCGGGACACCGTGCGGCGCGGCGGCGGTCGCTAGGCTTTGCAGCTGAAATTTCACCTGTGGCCCTAATAAAATAACGTCGGCCTCTTCGACAATCTGGCCAAATTCAGAAACCGGGACGGCGGTAATTTCCACCGCAATATCGCGGCTGACGGCAGACTGTTTCATTCTTTCCACTAACATGCTGGTCGACATGCCCGCAGCGCAGCATAAAAAGATCTTTTTCATCATTTCCCTCTGGCGTAATCAGCGTGATATTCCGCGACATGCGGCAAAGTTATTCTGCGTAGTATGGTACGGAGCAACAAGAGAGGAGCGGCACAAAACCGAGTTATGCCGCTGGTACTTTTTTAAAAGAACCTGAAATAAGAGATTAATTATTATTTATAAACAAGATAATACTGATGTTACTTTTAAAATCGAGAATGTTATTTTTATTCGTTTTTATGCATTAACTCGCATTCTGACGGGCAAATAATGTGGGTTCCGTGGAGGGGTTTAGCCATTTGCCACCCGCCTTATGCCGGTGGCAAACGGAAAGCTGTTATTGGCTGCGCTTTAATAGCGCCATCAGCTCTATCGGTGAACGCCGCTGTTTAAGGAGATCGCGCATCGCTTTCATATGCGGTGCGCTGTAGGTGAAGAAGTGGCGGTAGCCTGCGCAGAGTGCGCTTTTGCCAGAAGCTATGCGATGTTTTGGACAGTCACCGTGGCAGAAGCGGTACACCATGCATTCACGGCATTCATTCGGGAGAGCAGCGCCATCACAGGCAATTTGCGCGGGGTGGCCGCGCCAGATATTCAGCGCGCAATCAAAGTGATGCACACGTATTTTCCCCATATCCTCACGAACCCAAAGATCGAATACGGCGACAAGAAAGGCGCCCCACTCCTCAGGCTGCACGGATGCCGGGCTTAGGCTGCCGCTATCCTCAGTCTCAACCAGCGGAATAAACTGTAAAAAGGTGGCGCCCAGATCGCGGAAATAGCGGTAAATATGCTGAGGCTGCTGGCTACTGCGTCGATTGACCACGATTTGTAGTTTCTGCGCGTGAGGAGATGCCATAAGCTGCGCGGCAATGCGCGGATGAGAGGCCTCATCAACGCCGTATGCATCGTCGCGTATCAGGAGGCTCTGGCGTGCGGAGAATTTGGGGCAGTGAGAGCTGCTGAGATCGCAGCACGGCTGCGCGGGTTCATTCTGACATCCTGTCATTTGAAATCCTTTATGAAAATAATAAGTTGCTGTATATGAGTGATAGCAAACAATATTGCGAGAGACAACACCGCGAAGGAGATCAAGAATTTGTCACGTACCGTACGTGGCTGAACGAAATCGCTTTGCGTCACGTCCATGACATTACGGCTGCGGGTGTACTGCCAGAGAATGGCCGCGACCATCGCCAGCACGCCTATCGACACCCAGAAAAACGCCCCAGCCTGATGCCAATTGTGCTTCAGCGCCAACGCCATTAATGCGCCATAGCCCAACATGGTGCGAAACCAAGCAAGCGAAGTGCGCTCTGGCTGAAGCCCTGGGTCAGCCTGACGCCTAGCCTTGCGGCTATCCGCCATAGAACACCAGTAGCATCACCACCGCCGCAACGATAACCAGCATCAGGCTAATCACCAGCAGGCTGCGGGTGTAGGGCAAATCCTCTTTGAGTCGCATCGCTTTTTCGTTACGCAGCCAGCGCAGATAACCGTATATCGCCAGCCCTCCGGCAAACAAGCACAGCATCAGCGCCAGCGCTTCACGAATGACCGGCGTGGCAAAATCCGGCGCGAGCTGATCGAGCCCGACCCCCGCAGCCAGAAAGCCCAGCGATGTGCGTATCCATGCCAGAAAGGTACGTTCATTGGCGAGCGAAAAGCGATAGTCAGGCGCCTCTCCGAGGCGAGCAATTTTCATGACGATTCCTGAGTCGATAATGGTCAACTAATTAACATTATCGCAATCGTCCTCATTATGCCGCTGAGTTTTACGCGCGCATCGTCACAAAGATTTCTTCTTTTCGATAACAGGGCGGGTGACCGGCACCCGAGGATGCCGGTTTGGTGAGATTAGTGCAGTTCCGGCCAGTAATCCTTATTGGCCTCAATCAAATCATCAAGAATCGCTTTCGCCACCGAGGCGCTTGGCACGGTTTTCGACAGAGCAATGGCCTGCCACAGTTTGTGGTAAGAGCGCTGTTCCCAAGCATCAACCACCAGTTTTTCCACCGCGACTTGCTGGCCCATCATCCCTTTCTGGAAGTTAGGGATATCACCTACGGTGAGCGGCTCTGGCCCGTTATGGCCAACCAGGCACGGAATTTCGACCATCGCATCGGCGTCAAAGTTATGAATCGCGCCGTTGTTTGGCACAATCAGCAGCATCCTTTCCTGGGTATTGAAGGCAATAGCGGCAGCCAAATCGACAATGTAGGAAGCATGTTCATCGATTTCCAGATCTCCCGCGGTGGATTTCCCTGCGGCAATAATCGCCCGGCAGGCGCTAAAGACGTTTTTCTCACGGTGATCCATCACCTCGTTGGCGCGGGTGCGTTCCGGGTTAGAGTGCGCCACCACGTAGTCCGGGAACAGATAGTATTTCAGGTAGGTGTTCGGCATGGTGTCCGGATCAAGCGCCTGCACATCTTTCGCTTTCGCAAAGGTGTCGTTCCAGCTGGCTTCCGTGTGCGGATCGTTAGATGGTGGAACATAGCCGTATTTAGCCACATGTTCGCGCAACTTCGGCATCAGATCGTTACCCTGAAGGTCTTCAATGGATGTCCACCAACCGAAGTGGTTCAGACCGTAGTAACGGACGCGCATTTGCTTACGATCCTGCAGGCCAACAATTTGCGCCATTCTCCCCTCAATGCCGATGGGCATATCGCAGATATTGAGGATTTTCGCATTCGGACGCAGGCGGTGGGTGGCTTCTGCGACAATCGCCGCCGGGTTGGAGTAGTTCAGCATCCAGGCGTTCGGTGAATATTGTTCCATGTAATCCACCAGCTCCAGTACGCCACCGATGGAGCGCATGCCGTAGGCAATTCCGCCCGGCCCGCAGGTTTCTTGGCCCAGCACGCCGTGGCGCAGCGGGATTTTTTCATCTTTTTCACGCATCGGATATTTACCCACGCGAATGTGCGCCATCACAAAATCGACGTCGGTGAACGCTGTTTTCGGGTCCGTGGTGTAGCTAAATTCAATCTCTGGCGCCTGTTCTTTCATGATGACCTTGCACGCTTCTGCAATGGTCTCCTGGCGCGCGCCATCATTATCGTAAAATTTCAGCGACCGCAGCGGGAACCGGTCCTGGTTTGCCAACAGCATTAAAACGATACCCGGGGTAAAAGTACTGCCGCCGCCTGCGATAACAACTGAGAATTTTTTCATGATACTGCCTCCGTCATGGTGGTGTGTTCGGTCGGTAGAGAAGTTTTCATTAAGCTTTCCAACTGGTCGCGTACCTGTGGGACATGCAGACCGACAATGACCTGTATGCCATTGCCGCGCCGCACGACGCCGTGTGCGCCCAGCGCCTTAAAGATGTCGTCGCTTTGTGTCTTCGCCATATCAACCAGCGCGATACGTAAGCGCGTGGCGCAGTTGTTGACGCTCTCAATGTTGGCGGCCCCGCCCAGCGCCTGCAGAATGCCTGCGGCCTGACTGGGTTTACCGGCAGCCTCGCCATCGGTGGTGGTTTTTCCGCGTGCGGCTTGGTAATCCGCTTTGCTATAGAGTTTGATTTCACTGTCTTCGCGGCCTGGCGTTTTCAAGTTGAAATGCAGGATTAGCGCACGGAAGACCACGAAGTAGAGCGCGGTGAAGCTCACCCCAATACCTATCTGGATAAACATCATCGAGGCGTGATTGTGGAACATCGGGATCCAGTTCTGTGGCAGGAACTGATCCAGCAGGCCGCCGCCAAAATTCCCCACCACGCCGCACATATACATCACCGTTGCCATGGTCGCCGCCAGCAGCGCATGAATGGCGAACAGCAGCGGAGAGATAAACAGGAAGGTAAACTCAAGCGGCTCGGTTATCCCCACCAACATCGCGGTGAGCGTTGCGGGGATCAGCAGCCCGGCAACTTTTACGCGGTTTTCCGGTGCGGCGGTGAAGTACAGCGCCAGCGCAATCCCCACGGAACCGAAGACCTTAGAGTTGCCGTGCAGGGCAAATCCGCCTTCCGGGAACAGCGTTTTCAGCGATTGCGTACTTTGGCTAAACGCCTGCAAGTGTTCGGCCCAATAGACCTGAATGCCACCCTCTACCGCCGCTGGGCCAAAGATGAACGGACCGTAGACAAAGTGGTGTAGCCCGGTGGGAATAAGAATACGTTCAAGGAAGGTGTAGACCCAGACGCCAAGCGCTCCGGCGCTGCGGAGGAATACCTGTAGCGATTCAATTCCCATCTGCACTTTCGGCCAGCCAAGCAGGGTCAGCCAAGCGCAGGGGATCATCGCTAAGAACGCCACAATGACGACAAAGGAGGAGCCTTGAAAAATGCCGAGAAACACCGGGAGCGGTTTATCGAAAAATCGGTTGTGTAGGGCAGTGACAAGGCCAGAAATAACAATTGCACCAATGATGCTGGTATCAAGCGTCTTAATCCCGGCAATCATCGTCAGGCCAGTACCTGCCACCGGATCGGCGGAGAAGTCGACGCCAAAAAAATGGCCCCAGGTCATCCCCATCGCATTGATAAAGTAGTTCCAGGTCAGGAAGCTCACCAAAACCGCCAAACACGCGCGGCCCTGTGCCTGCTTGGCCAGACCAATCGGCAGACCAACGGCAAAGATCAGCGGCATATTACGAAATACCGTCCAGCCGCCCTCTTCAATGATGTGAACAATCTGAGCAAATAAGCTATCGGGTGCGGTGAGAGCCTCACCAACGAACATCGGATTGCGAAGCATAATGGCGATGCCCACCACAATCCCGGCAAAGGGAAACAGTAAAACCGGGGTAAACATTGCGCCGCCAAAGCGTTGTATTTGACTGAGCATTGGGAAATCCTCATTTAACAACTCGTAGGGTAAGTGGCCTTATTTGTGTTGATCTTCGGCCTGCTACGAGAATAGGAATTTGCCCGTCTAACAACATGTTATGGAGTTGCGATTCGTGATCGCATTCATGGTTTTAATGAGAGCAATGTTGTCTACTTTTTCTATAAAAAATAGACATGTTTGAATCCACTTTTTTTGCGCTTTCAAGAAAGGCTCTGTATTTGCCTGTAATAAGTTAGTTTTAAATAAAAAACGGCGGTTCAATTACTAGCCAACCGAAACGATAAGAGGTCTCGTAGTGATCTATAAATCGATTGCCGATAGATTGCGTTTACGGCTGAATTCGTCCGATTTCAATATCGGCAGCCCATTACCGGGCGAGAAAAAGCTGGCTGAAGAGTTTGGCGTGGCGCGTATGACCATTCGAAAAGCCATAGATCTGCTGGTTGAATGGGGGCTGGTCATCCGGCGGCACGGCAGTGGCACCTACGTGGCGCATAAGGATGTCCATCATGAAACCACCAACTTAACTGGGCTTGCGGAGGTACTGCGTCAGCAAGGGAAAGAGGTGGTCAGCAAGGTACTGATTTTTGAAATGATGCCTGCGCCGCCGGCTATCGCCAGCCAGTTGCGCATTCAGATTAACGAGCGGATCTATTTTTCGCGCCGGGTGCGCTACGTGGATGGCAAACCGCTGATGCTGGAAGACAGCTACATGCCGGTCAAGCTGTTCCGTTCCTTGTCGCTGGTACATCTGGAAGGGTCAAAATTTGATTACATTGAGAAAGAATGCGGTATCACCATCAGCGGTAACTACGAAAGTCTAACCCCGGTGCTGGCAGACAAACAGCTGGCGCTATCGATGAATCTGCCGGAACAAACGCCGCTGCTGCGTATTACCTCCCTTTCCTACAGCGACAGCGGCGAGTTCCTTAACTATTCCGTCATGTTCCGTAACGCCAGCGAGTACCAGGTTGATTATCACCTGCGGCGTGTACAGACCGTTAGCTCATCCCCCAGAACAGCACCGCCAGAAGCTGCGGGGTAATGATGCGCAGGAACATTACCAGCGGATAAACCGTGGCATAAGAGAGTGCAGCCGCTCCGCTGGTCGCGTGCAGATTGTTGGCAAAGGCCAGCGCAGGGGGATCGGTCATAGAGCCTGCCAGCATGCCGCAAAGCGTCAGGTAGTTCATCTTGGCAAAAATCCGCGCCAGAATACCAACCGTCAGCAAAGGGATACCGGTAATAAAGATCCCATAGCCAATCCAGCTCAGGCCTTCGCCGTGCAGCAGCGTTTCGACAAAATCACCGCCGGATTTTAGCCCCACGACCGATAGGAACAGCACAATCCCTAATTCCCGCAGCGCCAGGTTGGCGCTCGGCGGCATAAACCAGTACAGCTTGCCGATACTGCCAATACGCCCGAGGATAAGCGCCATAATCAGCGGCCCGCCGGCTAGACCCAACTTCAACGCTACCGGGAAACCGGGGATAAACAGCGGAATAGACCCCAGCAACACGCCCAGTCCGATACCAATAAACACGGGCAGCATCTGCACCTGCTGGAGTTTTTGCTGCGCGTTGCCAAGATCAGAGGCTACCGCTTCAATCGCCGCTGGGCGCCCCACCAGGTTTAAGATGTCACCAAACTGCAGGCTGGCATTGCTGCTGGCAACCAGCTCAACCCCAGCGCGGTTTAAGCGGGAGATCACCACGTCATAGCGCTGTTTATAGTGTAAATCGCGGATTTTCTTGCCCAACACCTTTTCGTTGGTGACCACCACCCTTTCCACCTTCATATCCGTCCCGCGCGTCGACAAGGAGGTTTCCACCTCTTTGCCAATCACTAATTGCGCGTTGTGCAAATCCGCCGCTTCACCGACTAGGTGCAGCAGATCGCCGGTTTCAATAATGGTGGCGGGGGACGGCACCATCAGGGTTTCGCCTCGTTTCAGGCGCGAGCAGATAATTTTATCGCTGTTAATCACCGGCACATCCTGAATCGCCATACGGTTCAGGTTAGGGTTTTCAACGCGGATGTTGATGGTTTTAAGATGCGAATGCCCAGACCCCGCCTGCTCATCGAACAGCTGGGCCTCTTTTTCGACGTTGATACGAAAGAACAGACGCACCAGCCACATGGTGAGCAAAATGCCGCAAATACCAAAGGGATAGGCCATCGCGTAGCTCATACCCATTTGGTCAACGACGCTGAACGGTTCACCGAGATCGCGCAGGATTTGCTGCCCGGCACCCAGCGCAGGCGTGTTGGTGACCGCGCCGGAAAAAATCCCCAGCACCACGGGAAGCGGAATAGCGAAGATTTTATGCAGCAGCGTTGTGACCAGGCCGCCGAGGATAACAATCAGAATGGCAAATAAATTAAGCCGCAGACCGGATACCCGCAGCGAGGCAAAGAACCCCGGCCCGACCTGGATGCCGATGGTGTAAACGAACAAAATCAGGCCAAACTCCTGAATAAAATGCAGCATTGGGCCACTCAGGGTAATGCCTGCCTGCTCGACAAAGTGGCCAACGATAATCCCGCCAAATAGCACGCCACCAATACCAAAGCCGATACCGCGGATTTTGATATTGCCAATCCACAGCCCCACAACTGCAACCAGCGCCAGAACGCTGACCGTCAATGCTATATCACTCATCGTCTTTTCCCTGTGATTAACATTACATTCAGTATGGATTATGACCGAAGGTCTGGGGGATTGTATGTAGTACGGCGCACAATAATCGCGGGCTCGCGATCATCCGAAGAATGGCATAAAAAAGCCCCGAAAATTCGGGGCTTAGTCGGTATATCATTTTGTTAGCTATTCAGCGCTGGTCGCTCGCTAATGGCGATACGCTGCGGTGCGATAGCTTCCGGCACATTGCGGGTTAAATCGATGTGCAGCAGACCATTGTTATAGGTTGCACCGGAGACCTCCATATTTTCCGCTAAGGTAAAACTCAGGCTAAAGGCTTGGGTAACTAACCCCTGGTGTAGCCATTGAGTCTCTTTTTCCTGCGGCTGCGGCGTCCCCTTCACGGTCAGGCGCGTGCCTTCAAGCTGAACATCCAGATCTTCCTGACGGAACCCGGCTAACGCAAGGGTAATGCGGTAGTGGTTATCGTCGCTTTTTTCGATGTTATACGGTGGGAAGGTCTGGCTTTCGGCTGTGCTTTGCAGCGCGTTTGCCAGTTTGTCAAAGCCGATCCATTGACGCAGCAGTGGGGATAAATCGTAGTTACGCATTGTGTTTCTCCTTCTTAGAAGCGAGTAAGTACCTTCCGGCTCCCTGACGGCAAGCCGATTGCTTAACCCAGGCCGCGTAAGCGGCCCGGCAGAATTAGTTGATTTCGATACGGCGCGGTTTGTTCGCTTCTGGAATCACGCGTTCCAGTTCGATATACAGCAGGCCGTTGACCAAGTTAGCGCCACGTACGTGGATGTTTTCCGCCAACTGGAATTTACGTTCAAAGTTGCGCTCGGCAATACCTTGATAGAGATAGGTGCGTTCTTTTTGCTCGGCTTCATGGGCGCCTTTCACCACCAGCACGTTATCCTGCGCGGTAATTTCCAGCTCACTTTCCGCAAAACCTGCCACGGCAATCGCGATGCGATAGTGGTTTTCATCGACCAGCTCGACGTTGTACGGAGGGTAGCCGCCGTTGCTTTGCGTTTGATTGTTTTCTAACAGATTGAACAGACGGTCAAAACCAATGGCAGAACGGTACAGCGGAGATAAGTCAAAGTT
The DNA here is from genome assembly GCF_040932435.1 of Kluyvera sp. STS39-E. Taxonomy (NCBI): domain Bacteria; kingdom Pseudomonadati; phylum Pseudomonadota; class Gammaproteobacteria; order Enterobacterales; family Enterobacteriaceae; genus Kluyvera; species Kluyvera sp. STS39-E. The sequence goes on from NZ_JBFQGA010000005.1 coordinate 433,732, forward strand.
ACGCATAATCAAATAGCTCCTGAAAATCAGCGAGAAATTTAAAACCTTCCATCATGGACAGGTCGTTCGAGCCCGAACACCCCGCAGGCATGTTCTCTTCGGCTACACCTATAAAATGAGGGGGGAAGAACCTTTTTCAAGTCCCCGTGTCTGACTTTTTTTGCACTTTCTCTGAGAAGGCTTACACTGGTCAGAGCACAAAAGGTCAAAGTGCGACAGCCGCCACAGAGCGGCAAGCTGGGGCTTTCTATTTTGGCAACGGGTGGATATAACCCGGAGGACGGGCTTTTTTATGCTCATAACAATGAAGAGCTCACGATGAAAAATGTTCTGATTAAAACAGCGCTGGTTGGGGGGATCTTCTTATCAGGAGGGTGTTCCAGCGTGATGTCGCATACGGGTGGCAAAGAGGGGACTTATCCAGGCACGCGAGCCAGCGCAGAGATGCTGAGCGACGCGGATAACGGCTGGGCAACCAAATCACTGGTTGCTCTCGATATGCCGTTTACCGCGGTGATGGACACCGTACTGCTGCCGTGGGACTTCTTCCGTAAGGATAACTCCGTGCGCTCGCGCGTTGAAAAAAGCGAGCAGGAAACGCTGGCAACCAACTCGGTGATCCCGCCGGCGGCAATGCCGGCGCCTTGAGTTAGCAAGCGGTTTCCGTCACCCAGAGCTGGCGGAAACCCGCAACGTCTTCCATCCAGGCAATCTGATGCCCATCAGGGGAGAAGACGACCGCATCCGCCGACGGTGGATTGGCGCTCCCGGTCGTTAAATAGCTCACCGCTCCGCTCTTCGCATCGCAAAGCGCGATGCGACCTTCCAGCACGAAGCCCAGCCAGTTTCCTGATGGGTGCCAGTTGAACGCCGATTGGATATCCGACCGATTATGGGTAAGCTGCTGCGGCTCGCCGCCCTGCGGTGACACCAGCCACATCTGCACCACGCCGCTGTCATCACGCATCAGAAAGGCAATTTGAGTCCCCTGCGGATTAGAACGCACCCAGTGGCGTGGAACGTTCACCAGCCCTGGATAGGCACGTTGATGGGTAAAGGTGAGTCGCCGCTGGCGTACACCTGCTGGTGGCGCTGGCAGTGTGGTAGGCGTGCCGGAAAGTGGCGCATCACCTGGCGTTTTCCAGCCTTGCTCATCGCGCGGCAGTTCTACCAGAAACAGCTCCGGCACCTTTTCACCGGTCAGAGAAAGGGTATCGCCAATAAAAGCCAACGCCTGTGAACCAACCCATCCCTCTTCATAAGCGCGATTGATTTCGTCACTGCCGGGTTGCGGCTGCAGCGTTGTCTGGCTGACGAGGACGCACCAATGGCTGCCGCCATATTCGCGTGGATGCTGTCCACGCGGTGACACCGGGCCGAACGGCACCGCGACGCCGACGTTGCGCTGATCCCGTGCAGGGTCAAATTCATGCATAACGTGGTCGTTATAGGTAAAGCTCACATACTGGCCACATGGGCTATAGACATGAACATGGCTGCCACCGCGTAACGCACCGGGCGTATAGGGCGGGGTAATATCCATCGCGTCAAGGTTGTGCGTTTCACCCTCAGCTGTCACCACGCCGCGGCGATGGTGAAAATCATATTGCCACTGGTCATCCGGGTTTTCCGGGCCATGAATAAAAACGTAACGCTCTGCGTTGGGATGCACCGTCACCACGCCGACATGCGCGCCGTCTCCCGCCTGATAAATCACCTCGACCTCACCGGTATGCACATTGACGCGCTCAATGGTCTTGCCGGTAAACGAGGCTCCCGACGGGCGCACGTCAAAAACGAGCCACTGGCTGTCTGGCGTCCAGGTGCGGGTGTTGGTCAGTTGATGGTTGCGCGGTGCAAAGGTGATTTGTTTCATGGCGAAGTTCCGGTCAAAAGATACCGCATACTTTTACCATGCTTTCCGCAAACATGCCCGGCCGAAGCCGGGCATTGAGGTATATCAGGAGAGAACGTACTTGTTGATAACGTAAGCCACGCCATCTTCTAGGTTTGATTTAGTGACGAAATTCGCCACCTCTTTCACCGTTGGGATGGCGTTATCCATGGCTACACCAACGCCGGCAAACTCAATCATCGCGATGTCGTTTTCCTGATCGCCAATTGCCATGATCTCCTCCGGCTTGATGCCCAGCACGTCGGCCAGCGATTTCACGCCGGTGCCTTTGTTGACGCGCTTGTCGAGAATTTCGAGGAAGTATGGCGAGCTTTTCAGTACGGTGTATTTCTCTTTGACTTCAGCCGGAATGCGGGCAATCGCCTTGTCGAGAATAGCCGGTTCATCGATCATCATCACTTTGAGGAATTCGGTCGCCGGGTCCATTTTTTCGGCTTCACAGAACACCAGTGGAATAGTGGCAACAAAGGATTCGTGCACCGTGTAATAGCTGATATCGCGATTAGCGGTGTAAAGCGTGTTGCGATCTAAAGCGTGGAAGTGCGAGCCGACTTTGCGGGACAGCTCTTCGAGGAAGCGATAGTCGTCATAGTTCAGCGCGGTTTGCGCCACCGTGCTACCGTCACTGGCTTTCTGCACCAGCGCGCCGTTGTAAGTTATGCAGTAATCTCCCGGCTGGTCCATGCCCAGCTCTTTTAAGTAGCGGTGCACGCCTGCGTAGGGACGCCCGGTGGTCAGAACCACGTTCACTCCCTTTGCGCGTGCCGCGGCCAGCGCGTTTTTTACCGCAGGAGAAATGGTGTGGTCCGGCAACAGCAATGTTCCGTCCATGTCGATTGCAATCAGTTTAATAGCCATGAGATCCCCAGGTTAGATGAGTCTTTCCTCATGCTAACCCGGTTCAGCTCAAAAAACAGCAAAGATAACAGCATAAAAGGGGGATACAACGCACAGGTCGCGCTCCCCTTTTGTCAGCCCAACTAACCGAAGAGTTTGCCGCCTTTAAGTAAATTCATGCCTGCGGAGATCAAATCATTGTGTGCCTGCGGGTCAACTTCGCCCTGCGGTGAGAGCGCATCGATAATCTTCGGCAGATAATCGGCCAGCATCGTCGAGGCCGAACCGGTATCCACGCCGAGCTTCTGGGCCAAATCAGATACCGCCGGAATGCCCAGCGCAGACTCCACCTGATCGCCACTAATCGCCTGATTGCTCTGCTGGTTACTGATCCACGACGCGGCAATATCACCCAGCCCGCCGTTTTGCAGCTTTTCCAGCAGCGCCTGAATACCGCCCTGATCGTTCACCCAGGTCAGGATGGCCTGATATTTACCGCCGTCGCCCTGCAATAATGAGCCAACCACATCGTCAAAAAGTCCCATGTTCCACCTCTGGATTACGGTTAAGAGAAGACGTAGTGAAGTATAGTTCGTGGACGACAGGCATAAAAAAACGCCTGAAAAAATTCAGGCGTTTTTGGACTCATAGCCGGAGGGCCGTTAGATATCGATGTTCGCCGCTTTCAGGGCGTTCTCTTCGATAAACGCACGACGCGGTTCAACGGCGTCGCCCATCAGGGTGGTGAACAGCTGGTCAGCGGCAATCGCATCTTTCACGGTCACGCGCAGCATACGACGACTGTCTGGGTCCATGGTGGTTTCCCACAACTGATCTGGGTTCATTTCGCCCAAGCCTTTATAACGCTGGATAGCGAGGCCACGACGGGACTCTTTCACCAGCCAATCCAGTGCCTGCTCGAAGCTTACTACTGGCTGACGGCGTTCGCCACGTTCGATAAATGCATCGTCTTCGACCAGACCGCGCAGCTTTTCACCCAGCGCACAGATACGGCGATATTCACCACCGGTGACGAATTCGTTATCCAGTGGGTAATCGGTATCGACGCCGTGAGTACGCACACGGATAACCGGTTCAAACTGGTTCGATTCCGCGTCTTTACGTACGATGAAGTTCCAGGTGCTACCGTGCAGTTCGTTTTCGTTCAGCACGTTGACCAACTGAGTGACCCAGCCGGTAACCTTCTCTTCATCAGCTAAGTCGGCTTCAACCAGCGTTGGCTGATAGACCAACTCTTTAAGCAGCGATTTCGGGAAGCGGCGTTCCATACGGTGGATCATTTTCTGCGTACCGTTGTACTCAGAAACCAGTTTTTCCAGCGCTTCACCCGCCAGTGCCGGAGCATGGGCGTTGGTGTGCAGCGTAGCGCCATCAAGGGCGATGGAGATCTGGTACTGATCCATCGCTTCATCGTCTTTGATGTACTGTTCCTGCTTGCCTTTCTTCACTTTGTACAGCGGTGGCTGTGCAATGTAGACGTGGCCGCGTTCAACGATTTCCGGCATCTGACGATAGAAGAAGGTCAACAGCAGCGTACGGATGTGCGAACCATCGACGTCGGCATCGGTCATGATGATGATGCTGTGATAGCGCAGTTTATCCGGGTTGTATTCGTCGCGACCAATGCCGCAACCCAGCGCGGTAATCAGCGTCGCCACTTCTTGAGAAGCCAGCATCTTGTCGAAGCGCGCCTTCTCAACGTTCAGGATTTTACCTTTCAGCGGCAGAATCGCTTGGTTCTTACGGTTACGCCCCTGCTTCGCAGAGCCGCCCGCTGAGTCCCCTTCCACCAGGTACAGTTCAGAGTGGGCAGGGTCACGTTCCTGGCAGTCGGCCAGTTTGCCCGGCAGACCAGCTAAGTCCAGCGCACCTTTACGACGGGTCATTTCACGCGCGCGACGAGCCGCTTCACGGGCACGAGCCGCATCAATAATTTTGCCCACCACGATTTTCGCGTCGGATGGATTTTCCAGCAGGTATTCGCCCAGCAGTTCGTTCATCTGCTGTTCTACCGCCGTTTTCACCTCGGAGGAGACCAGTTTATCTTTGGTCTGCGAGGAGAATTTTGGATCCGGTACTTTTACGGATACAACGGCAATCAGGCCTTCACGGGCATCGTCACCGGTGGCGCTGACTTTGGCTTTTTTGCTGTAGCCTTCTTTGTCCATGTAGGCATTCAGAGTACGGGTCATCGCCGCACGGAAGCCCGCAAGGTGAGTACCACCATCACGCTGTGGAATGTTGTTGGTGAAGCAGTAGATGTTTTCTTGGAAGCCATCGTTCCACTGCAGCGCAACTTCAACGCCGATACCGTCTTTTTCGGTAGAGAAATAGAAGATATTCGGGTGAATTGGCGTTTTGTTTTTGTTGAGATACTCAACGAACGCCCTGATGCCGCCTTCGTAGTGGAAATGGTCTTCCTTGCCGTCGCGCTTATCGCGCAGACGGATAGACACGCCGGAGTTCAGGAACGACAGCTCGCGCAGACGTTTCGCCAGAATATCGTATTCAAACTCAATGACGTTGGTGAAGGTTTCGTAGCTCGGCCAGAAACGCACCATGGTACCGGTTTTTTCGGTGTCGCCAGTCACTGCCAGCGGAGCCTGTGGCACGCCGTGCGCGTAAATCTGACGGTGAATGTTACCGTCACGCTGGATAACCAGTTCCAGTTTTTGTGACAGGGCGTTAACCACGGAAACACCCACGCCGTGCAGACCGCCGGAGACTTTATAGGAGTTGTCATCAAATTTACCGCCTGCGTGCAGAACGGTCATGATCACTTCCGCTGCCGATACGCCCTCTTCCGGGTGAATGCCGGTTGGGATACCACGGCCGTCATCCTGTACGGATACGGAGTTATCGCTGTGGATGGTGACAACGATGTCTTTACAGTACCCTGCGAGCGCTTCGTCGATAGCGTTATCCACAACCTCGAATACCATGTGGTGCAGACCGGTGCCGTCATCCGTGTCGCCGATATACATACCCGGGCGCTTACGCACCGCATCCAGCCCTTTCAGGACTTTGATACTGGAGGAGTCATAAGAATTCGACATCAACGTTTCTCGCTCATTTAATCTTGGGTTAATCCGTTATTTTACCCTTTTCCACGGTAAACATCTTCGAATTTTCGTCCGACATGTCCATAACGTGTTCAGCGCTAATTGCGCTGACGAAAACCTGTGACTGCGTGGCTTTTAATCGACTGGCCAACAGGCCGCGCCGCGCATCATCAAGTTCCGAGGCAAAATCATCTATCAGGTACAGGCAGCGTCGCCCGCTCTCACGGGTTAGAAACTCGCCCTGCGCCAGACGTAGTGCGCACATCAGCAGCTTAAGCTGCCCACGTGATAAGGTATCTTCCACCGGCGCGCCGTCGGCGCGAATGCGGAAGTCCGCCTTGTGCGGACCGTGTGCGGTGTAGGTCAGCATACGGTCGCGTTCGAAACTTCTCTCCAACACTTCAGCGTAATCGGTCTCTTTTTCCCAGCCGCGCTGGAAAGAGAAGGCGAGAGAGAACTCCGGGAGAAATTGTTTGCAGGTATCAGCCATATCTTCGGCGATACCTGCACTGTATTCCGCACGCCAGCGGCTGATTTGCTCGGCTAGCGGGATAAGTTCTTTATCCCACGGGCGCAGCTGTTCATAGCGGCTGACTTGGCGCAACGCGGCGTTGCGCTGCTTAATCAGGCGCTTGAGGTTGCTCCAGGCGGTGAAGAATCCGGCTTCGTTGTGAAAGCATCCCCAATCGAGGAACGCTCTTCTGTATTTGGGGCCGCCGTTGAGTAAAGTAAACCCCTCAGGCGTAATCAGCTGCATCGGCATCAGGTGCGCCAGTTCGGCCACCTTATGGCCGTCGGTGCCGTCGATACGGACTTTGCTGTCGCCCAGCTTATCTTTGGTTAGGCCGACCGAAGTTTCACGCTCGGCGCCCTGTAGACGCCCGTGCAGCACAAACGCTTCCTGCTCATGACGGATCACGCGGCCAATCTGCAAACTGCGAAACGCCCGACCGTGGCCGAGCGTATAGATGGCTTCCAGCACGCTGGTTTTACCGCTGCCGTTGGCGCCAACCAAGAAGTTAAAGCCGGGGGATAAAGCGAGATCCGCGTTTTCGATATTGCGAAAATCGCGGATCAGCAGGCGGGTCAGCGACATTACAGTCTCATTGGCATGACAACATACGCCGCGCTTTGACTTGCAGCATCTTCAATCTGAACGCTAGAAACGGAGTCGGTTAGCAGAATACGGACGGTTTCGCACTTGAGCGCGTTTAACACATCCAGCACGTAGCTGACGTTAAAGCCGATTTCCAGCTCGGTACCAGGGTAGGAAACATCGAGAATTTCTTCTGCTTCTTCCTGCTCCGGGTTGTTGGCGGTGATTTTGATCTGATTTTCACTCACGAACAGACGCACGCCGCGGAATTTCTCATTGGAGAGAATCGCCGCACGGGCAAATGCCTGCTTGAGGATATCGCAACCAGCTTCTAGGTGTTTATCCGGATTCTTCGGCAATACGCGGCGATAATCAGGGAAACGACCATCAACCAGCTTCGATGTGAAGATAAAGTCACCAACGTGAGCGCGGATGTTGTTGCTACCGATCTGTATGCGCAGCGGCGTTTCGCCACCGTCGAGCATACGCATCAGCTCAATCACCCCTTTACGCGGCACGATCACCGAATGGCTTGGCAGAGATTGCCCAACCGGCATTGAACAGACCGCCAGACGGTGGCCATCGGTTGCTACGGTGCGCAGTTCTTCACCTTCGGTTTCAAACAGCATACCGTTTAAGTAATAACGAACATCCTGATGCGCCATCGAGAACTGGGTGGCTTCAATCAGGCGTTTCATCGTCGCCTGCGGCAGCGTGAACTCCACGTCGCTCTGCCAATCGTCCAGATTCGGGAAGTCAGCGGCAGGCAGCGTAGACAGCGAGAAGCGGCTACGGCCAGAACGAACCAGCATGCGATCGCCTTCCAGCTGCACGACGATTTCCGCCCCTTCCGGCAGGCCACGACAAATGTCGAAGAATTTACGCGCCGGGACGGTCGTTGCGCCCGGTTCATGCGGTTGCAGCAGCGTTACGCGCGCTACCATTTCCATTTCTAAATCGGTACCGGTCAGCGACAGCGTGCCGTCAGCCACCTGCAGTAGCAGGTTACCCAAAATCGGCAATGTCGGACGCCCACCAAGCGGGCCACTCACCTGTTGTAACGGTTTTAATAAATGTTCACGTTCTACGGTAAATTTCATAGGATCACGACGACAATGTTCTGATTAAATTGGAAAAGTCTTCTTTGATATCGTGGCTTTCTTCACGCAGCTGTTCAATCTTACGGCAGGCGTGTAGCACGGTGGTATGATCGCGGCCACCAAACGCATCGCCAATCTCCGGCAGACTGTGGTTGGTGAGCTCTTTCGCCAACGCCATCGCCATCTGGCGCGGTCGCGCCACCGAGCGAGAACGTCGCTTGGAAAGCAGGTCCGCAATTTTGATTTTGTAATACTCGGCCACCGTCTTTTGAATATTGTCGATGGTGACCAGTTTTTCCTGCAGCGCTAACAAATCGCGCAGAGCTTCGCGCACGAAATCAATGGTAATCGCCCGGCCGGTAAAGTTGGCGTTGGCAATAACGCGGTTCAGCGCCCCTTCAAGTTCACGCACGTTAGAGCGTAGACGCTTAGCAATGAAGAACGCCACCTCGCCTGGCAGACGAATATCGTTTTCGTCGGCTTTTTTCATCAGGATAGCGACGCGGGTCTCAAGCTCAGGCGGTTCAATAGCCACTGTCAGACCCCAGCCGAAGCGGGATTTCAGACGATCTTCGACGCCGTTGATCTCTTTCGGATAGCGATCCGACGTGAGAATGATCTGCTGATTACCTTCCAGCAGGGCGTTAAAGGTGTGGAAAAACTCTTCCTGAGATCGTTCTTTGTTGGCAAAGAATTGAATGTCATCGATAAGCAGCGCATCAACGGAGCGGTAGTAGCGTTTAAACTCTTCGATCGCATTGTTTTGCAGGGCTTTTACCATGTCCTGGACAAAACGCTCGGAGTGCATATACACCACTTTCGCGTTAGGTTTACGGGCAATAATGCCGTTCCCTACCGCGTGCAACAGGTGCGTTTTACCTAAGCCTGTACCGCCATACAGGAACAGCGGGTTATAGGCGCCGCCAGGGTTATCCGCCACCTGACGTGCCGCCGCACGGGCCAGCTGGTTCGATTTACCTTCAACAAAGTTATCAAAGGTGTGTTTAACGTTGACGTTAGAGCGATATGACGGCTCAGCGGGAGCCGGAACATTATCCCAGCCCTGACGAGGAGCCGGCGCAACACGCGGCGCATAAACCTGAGCGGCCTGCGCTGGCGCGCTAACGCTGGCGGTCTCTTTCAGGGTCTGGACAACGGGCTTGGTACCGACCTCAAAACGTAGCTGCGGGGCGTCAGTGCCGCAGAAATCATTCAACAGTCCGTTGATGTTATTGAGGTATTTATCCCTTACCCAATCAAGCACAAAACGATTTGGCGCGTACAGGGCCAGCGTGTTATCGCTTAGTTCCGCCTGCAACGGGCGGATCCACATGCTGAATTCTGTGGCTGGTAACTCATCCTGCAATCGGGCAAGACATTGCTGCCAAAGCGAAAGTGACACGGCGGACTCCACTCGAAAAAAGTCGATACACATCATCCTCCAGGCAAACCTGCAGGCTACCTCTGACGACCCTGCCGCCAGCAAAACTGAATGCTGTCGGGGATTCGTTCAGTTGCTGCAAAAATGCAGCCCGAACAAATGCTGTGTATAAGATTAAAAATTCGTGATTTTTGACACACATCGAATAGACCCGATGCAAGCGGGTGACGTGCGAACCGCTATTTGCGGTTTTTCAACGGCCTATTTCAGACGCTGTGCTGAAATGGCGCGGTACTTCCCCGAGCGATCTACCGATCGCGATCGGGCCGAGGATCATAGCGTAAACTGCGCCAGAGATCTTGTGTTTCTCACAGATTCTTCCCGATTTATCCACAGGCAGGATCCGGCAAGCGCTAAGTGTAAACGATCCCGGCTAAGAGGAGGCACGATTTCCTTCGCATATTGGAAAAATTAATGACGAGCGACAAATTTCTGCTTAAATGATCTCATAAAGATCCAGGATGATCCTTGCGCTTTAATGGGCAGGCCGTATAATCCCCCACCCGGCGCATTCCGTCCGATTTTCGGTATGGGGTGTTGCGCATTTACCGGGCGAAAAATTACGGTAATACGTGGTTTTTTACGCGGTAAATAAGGAAAGAGAATTGACTCCGGAGTGTACAATTATTACAATCCGGCCTCTTTAATCACCCATGGCTTCGGTGTCCATCGTTCGATTTTCGTTCGGATATCCAATAAAGCCATTGAATTTATTCAAGTTTAGGTAGAAATCGCCATGAAACGCACTTTTCAACCGTCTGTACTGAAGCGCAACCGTTCTCACGGCTTCCGTGCTCGTATGGCTAATAAAAATGGTCGTCAGGTTCTGGCACGTCGTCGTGCTAAAGGCCGTTCTCGTCTGACCGTTTCTAAGTAATAAAGCTAACCCTGCGTGGTTAAGCTCGCATTTCCCAGGGAGTTACGTTTGTTAACTCCCAGTCAATTCACCTTCGTCTTCCAGCAGCCACAACGGGCTGGCACGCCGCAAATCACCATCCTCGGCCGCCTGAATTCGCTGGGGCATCCCCGCATCGGTCTTACCGTCGCCAAGAAAAATGTTAAACGCGCACATGAACGCAATCGGATTAAACGTCTGACGCGTGAAAGTTTCCGTTTACGTCAGCATGAACTTCCGCCAATGGATTTCGTGGTGGTGGCGAAGAAAGGGGTTGCCGATCTCGATAACCGTGCTCTCTCGGAAGCGTTGGAAAAATTATGGCGCCGTCACTGTCGCCTTTCTCCCGGCTCCTGATAGGCCTTATTCGGGTCTATCAGCGCCTGATTAGTCCGCTACTCGGGCCGCATTGCCGTTTCACTCCAACCTGTTCTCAATACGGAATTGAGGCATTGCGCAGGTTTGGAGTGATAAAAGGCAGTTGGTTGACAGTGAAACGCGTATTAAAATGCCACCCTTTACACCCTGGTGGTGACGACCCCGTCCCGCCTGGACCATTTGATACCAGAGAACACTAACGATGGATTCGCAACGCAATCTTCTTATCATCGCTTTGTTGTTCGTGTCTTTCATGATCTGGCAAGCTTGGGAGCAGGATAACAATCCTCAGACCCAGCAGCAGACCACGCAGACTACGACCACAGCAGCGGGTAGCGCCGCAGACCAGGGCGTACCGGCCAGTGGCCAAGGGAAACTGATCACGGTTAAAACTGATGTGCTTGAGCTGACCATCAACACCCGCGGTGGTGATGTTGAGCAGGCACTGCTTCCGGCTTACCCGAAAGCGCTGAAGTCGACTGAACCGTTCCAGTTACTGGAAACCACACCGCAGTTTATCTATCAGGCGCAAAGCGGCTTAACCGGTCGTGATGGCCCGGATAACCCGGCTAACGGCCCACGTCCGCTGTATAATGTCGATAAAGATGCGTTTGTACTGGCTGATGGCCAGAACGAAATCGTCATTCCTCTGACATATACCGATAAAGCGGGCAACGTCTTCACCAAAACCTTCACCCTGAAACGCGGTGATTATGCGGTGAACGTTGGCTACAGCGTGCAGAACAGCAGCGACAAGCCGCTGGAAATCTCGACCTTCGGTCAGCTTAAGCAAACTGCTGCGCTGCCGACTGCCCGCGATACGCAAACCGGTGGCCTGTCTACCATGCATACCTTCCGCGGCGCGGCGTATTCAACTTCCGATTCGAAATATGAAAAATACAAATTCGATACGATCGTTGATAACGAAAACCTGAACGCCAATACCCAGAACGGTTGGGTTGCGATGCTGCAGCAGTACTTCACCACCGCGTGGGTTCCGGAAAACAAAGGCACCAACAACCTTTACACCGCTAATCTTGGTAACGGCGTTGTAGCGATTGGCTACAAATCTCAGCCGGTACTGGTTCAGCCAGGTCAGGTTGATAAGCTGAACAGCACCCTGTGGGTCGGCCCAGCGATTCAGGACAAAATGGCAGCCGTTGCGCCACACCTGGACCTGACCGTTGACTACGGCTGGCTGTGGTTCATTTCTCAGCCGCTGTTCAAACTGCTGAAATGGATCCATAGCTTCCTGGGCAACTGGGGCTTCTCCATCATTGTTATCACCTTTATCGTTCGTGGCATCATGTACCCGCTGACTAAAGCGCAGTACACCTCCATGGCGAAGATGCGTATGCTGCAGCCGAAAATCGCGGCAATGCGTGAGCGTCTGGGCGACGACAAACAGCGTCAAAGCCAAGAAATGATGGCCCTGTATAAAGCGGAAAAAGTAAACCCTCTGGGTGGCTGTTTCCCACTGATTATTCAGATGCCAATCTTCCTTGCGCTGTACTACATGCTGAGCGCCTCGGTTGAACTGCGTCATGCGCCGTTTATCCTGTGGATCCACGACCTGTCAGCACAAGACCCGTACTACATCCTGCCGATCATCATGGGCGCGACGATGTTCTTCATTCAGAAGATGTCTCCGACCACCGTGACCGACCCAATGCAGCAGAAGATCATGACCTTTATGCCGGTCATCTTCACGGTGTTCTTCCTGTGGTTCCCATCCGGTCTGGTGGTTTACTACATCGTCAGCAACCTGGTGACCATTATCCAGCAGCAGCTGATTTACCGTGGTCTGGAAAAACGTGGTCTGCATAGCCGCGAGAAGAAAAAATCCTGATTCGGTGTAGGCCGGATAAGGCGAAGCCGCCATCCGGCAATGCCCGCAGGGCAGCCTGATGGCGCTAACGCTAATCAGGCCTACAATCAAAGGGCGGTCTAATGACCGCCTTTTTTTATTGCAACAAAGTAGAGAGTAACCATGAGCCATAACGACACTATCGTCGCCCAGGCAACCCCACCGGGACGCGGTGGCGTGGGCATTTTGCGTATCTCAGGCCAGCAGGCGCGCGACGTCGCACAGGCGGTGCTGGGCAAACTGCCAAAACCACGCTATGCCGACTATCTGCCGTTTAAAGACAGCGACGGTAGCGCGCTGGATCAGGGTATTGCGCTGTGGTTCCCCGGCCCAAACTCCTTCACCGGTGAAGATGTGTTAGAGCTGCAAGGGCACGGCGGCCCGGTAATTCTCGATTTGTTGCTTAAAAGAATTCTGACGCTGCCAGGCGTGCGTATCGCCAACCCCGGTGAGTTTTCCGAGCGGGCGTTTTTGAACGATAAGCTCGATCTGGCCCAGGCTGAAGCCATTGCTGACCTGATTGACGCCAGCTCTGAACAGGCAGCCCGTTCTGCGCTGAACTCGCTGCAAGGCGCATTCTCCACGCGCGTAAACCATCTTGTGGAAGCGCTAACTCACCTGCGCATCTTTGTCGAAGCCGCTATCGACTTCCCGGATGAGGAAATCGATTTTCTCTCCGACGGTAAAATCGAAGCCCAGCTTAACAACGTGATTGCCGATCTTGACGCTGTTCGCGCCGAAGCGCGCCAAGGCAGTCTGCTGCGCGAAGGGATGAAGGTCGTCATCGCCGGTCGTCCAAATGCCGGGAAATCAAGCCTTCTGAACGCGCTGGCGGGCCGTGATGCGGCGATCGTCACCGATATCGCCGGTACCACCCGTGATGTGCTACGCGAGCATATCCATATCGACGGTATGCCCCTGCACATCATCGATACCGCAGGGCTGCGTGAAGCCAGTGACGAAGTCGAGCGTATCGGCATCGAACGTGCCTGGCAGGAAATTGAACAGGCCGACCGCGTGTTGTTTATGGTCGATGGCACCACTACCGACGCCACCGATCCCGCAGAAATTTGGCCGGACTTTATCGCCCGTCTGCCAAAAAACCTGCCGATTACCGTGGTGCGCAATAAAGCGGATATTACCGGCGAGGTGTTGGGCCTCAGCGAAGTAAATGGTCACTCACTTGTGCGCCTTTCTGCGCGTACCGGCGAAGGCGTAGACGTGCTGCGCAACCATCTCAAACAGAGCATGGGTTTTGAAACCAACATGGAAGGCGGCTTCCTTGCCCGTCGTCGCCACCTGCAGGCGCTCTCCGAGGCCGCAGAGCATTTGCAGCAGGGTAAGGCGCAGCTATTGGGTGCTTGGGCAGGTGAGCTGCTGGCAGAGGAGCTGAGGCTCTCTCAGCAATGCTTGAGCGAAATCACCGGCGAGTTCAGTTCTGACGATCTGCTGGGGCGCATTTTCTCTAGCTTCTGTATTGGTAAGTAAGACAGTGTTGCCCGGTGGCATTTTGCTTACCGGGCCAGCCTATTTTGTGGCTTGGGTAAAACAAAGCCGCTGTCCGGTAGCCAATTTCCTGAACGGAAATCACCGTTGTCCAAATGGCAACTCGTGTCGTAGCCCCTCTCCCCGTATGCTTAGCGCCACATTCCTCATGAGGTTGCTATGACACGCTTTCTAATCTGCAGTTTTGCCTTGGTTCTTCTGTATCCCGCCGGTATCGATATGTATCTGGTCGGGTTGCCTCGTATTGCTGCTGATTTACAAGCCAGCGAAGCGCAGCTGCATATCGCGTTTTCGGTATATCTGGCCGGGATGGCGACCGCCATGCTGTTTGCCGGAAAAGTTGCCGATCGGTCGGGCCGTAAACCAGTCGCTATCGTTGGCGCCATTATTTACATCATAGCCTCAGCCTTATGCTCGCTGGCCGAGAGTGGCACATCGTTCCTGGTAGGACGCTTTATTCAGGGAATTGGCGCGGGCTGCTGCTACGTCGTGGCGTTTGCGATACTGCGCGATACGCTCGACGATCGTCGCCGAGCCAAGGTGCTGTCATTGCTCAACGGCATCACCTGCATCATCCCGGTGCTAGCGCCGGTACTGGGGCACTTGATTATGCTCAAATATCCGTGGCAGAGCCTGTTCTACACGATGATAGGGATGGGGGTGGCTGTTTGCCTGTTGTCCGTATTTATCCTGCGAGAATCGCGCCCGGCTGCGCTCTCGACGTCAGCAAAGAGTGCCCCTCTCGCTGAATCACTACTGAATCGCTTTTTCCTGAGTCGCCTTGCGATTACCACCCTCAGTGTGTCGGTGATCCTCACTTTCGTGAATACCTCGCCGGTGCTGCTGATGGAAGTCATGGGCTTCGATCGCGGGGAATACGCCACCACGATGGCAATGACTGCAGGTGTCAGTATGGCCGTCTCGTTTTCTACGCCATTCGCGCTGAGCCTGTTTAAGCCACGCACCCTTATGCTGGCCTCTCAGGTACTATTCTTGGCTGCCGGCGTTGTGTTAATCCTCGCCAGCACGCATACGGTCACGCTATTCGGGCTAACTTTAATTTGCGCGGGTTTCTCAGTCGGTTTTGGCGTGGCGATGAGCCAGGCGCTAGGTCCTTTCTCACAGCGAGCGGGCGTGGCCAGCTCAGCTTTGGGCATTGCGCAGGTTTGCGGTTCCTCGGTGTGGATTTGGCTGGCAGCTATCCTAGGTCTTGATGCACTGAATATGCTGATCGGGATTCTGATTGTCTGTAGCATAGTGAGCATCATGTTGATTATCACTGTTGCTCCTAAGCGGTCCGCGCCAACTCATGAAGAAATCCCTCAGCAGTCTCGACCTTAATTTACTGCTCTGCCTGCAACTCTTGATGCAGGAGCGCAGTGTCACCAAAACAGCCAAACGGATGAACGTCACACCGTCGGCTGTCAGTAAATCGCTGTCGAAGCTGAGGGCCTGGTTTGACGATCCGCTGTTTGTGAACACTCCGCTGGGATTAACGCCCACGCCGCTGATGCATAGCATGGAGCAGAGTCTGGCTGAGTGGATGCAGATGGGTCATCAGCTACTCGATAAGCCGAACCACGAAACACCGAGCGGGCTAAAGTTTGATCTGGTGGCCGAAACGCCACTGGTGATGATTATGTTCAATGCTCTCTCGCAGCAAATCTACCAGCGCTACCCCCAAGCAACGATAAAAGTCCGTAACTGGGACTATGATTCGCTGGACGCCATTGTTCGCGGCGAGGTGGATATCGGGTTTACCGGGCGTGAAAGCCATCCTCGCTCACGCGAGCTACTAAGCCTGCTGCCGCTATCGATAGACTACGAGGTGCTTTTTTCCGATCTTCCCTGCGTTTGGCTGCGCGAAGATCATCCCGCATTGCAGGAAGAGTGGGATCTAGAGACGTTTTTACGCTACCCCCATATCAGCATCAGTTGGGAGCAAAGCGATACCTGGGCGCTGGATGATGTTCTTCAGGAAATGGGCCGCGAGCGTCATATTGCCTTGAGTCTGCCGGGTTTTGAGCAGTCTCTGTTTATGGCTGCTCAGCCGGATCACAACATGCTGGCCACAGCGCCTGGATATTGCCGCAACTATAATCAACTCAACCAGCTTCCTTTGGTCTCCAGACCCCTGCCATTTGATGCAGTCCAGTTGGAAAAGCTGATGGTCCCATTTACCCTACTTTGGCATAAACGGAATAGTCACAACCCGAAAGTTATTTGGTTGCGCAAAACCCTCAAGTCCCTATATCTCACTGTTTCCTGACTTATTATTCGTAAAAATAACGTGTTTCAGTTAGGGCGAAGTGTAAAAGTCTCGTAATACCCCTTTTCATTCGCACTTTTAGACAGTAAAACCTGAACATAACTAGCGTAAATGCTACTCTCGTAATATCCACAGTCCATTAATCACGGAGCGAAAAATGGCGACGCACTTTGCAAGAGGGATCCTCAAGGACGGGCATCTATTGTCGGTCAGACTATCATCCACCAGCCACAATATCGCACGCCAGCTGCCGGCCTATCGCCGCACTCGCTTTCTGGCGTCGCGCGCGCTGCTAGCTGAGCTGCTATTTATGCTTTATGGCATCAGCGAACTCCCCGAAATCGTCAACCGAGCAGACGGCAAACCGTGTTTTAGAGACAGCCACCTGCCCGATTTTTCCATCGCCTATGCGGGCAATATTGTCGGCGTTGCGCTCGCTACCGAAGGCCAGTGTGGTCTCGATATGGAACTGCTTCGCGTGCTGCGCAATACGCCGCAGGCGACAATGATGGAAAACTACCGATTTACCAGCAATGAAAATTTGTGGATTAACAATCAAAGCGACCCACACGAGGCGCGCGTGCAGCTGATTGCGCTGCGCCAGAGCGTGCTCAAAATGACCGGTGATGTGAACCTGGATTCACCGCAGTCTCTCCAGCTACTTCCCGGCTCCGGCCGTCTGCGTTGCGCCACGACTGACCAGCTCGAAGTGATTTGCGATGCTGAGGATATACTGGCTTGGTCACTCGCCGTTTCACCGTCAATTGAGAAGCTCAAAGTATGGGAGTTTGATGGGAAATATGGTTGGCGCAGCTTGCCTGATGCACAAACTCGGGCCAACGAACCTGCCGCGCGTTTGATGAGATTCACCAGCCTACCGGCAGAGAAAGCGCTTATACTCAACTGATTCGGCTGAAAATAGCCTCATGATGCAAAGGAGTAATCATGTCTGAAGCGTTGAAAGTTGTTACTTTATTGGGAAGCCTGCGCAAAGGTTCATTTAACGGTATGGTTGCACGCACCCTGCCAAAAATCGCCCCGGCCGGCATGAGCATTTCTCCGCTCCCGTCGATTGGCGATATCCCACTGTATGATGCTGACCTGCAACAAGAAGATGGATTCCCACAGAGCGTAGAAGCGCTGGCTGAGCAAATTCGCCAGGCGGATGGCGTAGTGATCGTGACGCCAGAGTACAACTACTCCGTACCGGGTGGCTTGAAAAATGCCATCGACTGGCTGTCCCGCCTGCCGGATCAGCCTCTGTCCGGTAAGCCTGTGCTTATTCAAACCAGCTCCATGGGCGCGATCGGTGGTGCACGCTGCCAATATCATCTGCGCCAAATTCTGGTCTTCCTCGATGCGATGGTGATGAACAAGCCAGAGTTTATGGGTGGCGTGATTCAAAACAAGGTCGACCCACAGCTGGGTGAAGTGATTGAGCAGGGAACGTTGGATCATCTGACCGGTCAACTGACCGCATTTGGTGAGTATATTCATCGCGTTAAAGCGTAAATATTAGGTGGGGTGCGGGCTGATGCCCTTACCCCGGCCCTCTCCCACTGGGAGAGGGTGCAAACACAAAAGCCCTTTTCTATGAAAAGGGCTTACTGTTTATTTCCCGTCGATAAACACAATCTTCAGGATAAACAGCAGCGCGACGATGATGACGCACGGGCTGAGATCGCGGAAACGACCGGTACCAATCTTCATGATGCAATAAGAGATGAAGCCCAGCGCGATACCTTCGGTAATCGAGAAGCTAAACGGCATCATCACGGCAGTAATAAACGCCGGGACTGCTTCAGTCAGGTCATCCCACTTCACGCGGGACAGGCTTGAGGTCATCAACACGCCTACGTAAATCAGCGCGCCGGCTGCCGCATATCCTGGCACCATCCCCGCCAGAGGCGATAGGAAAATCACCAGCAGGAACAGCAGACCGACCACCACTGCCGTCAGACCGGTACGGCCGCCAACGGACACGCCGGAAGAGGATTCGATATACGCGGTCACGGAAGAGGTGCCGATAAAGGAACCGGCCACCGAAGAGACGCTATCCACGAACAGCGCCTGCTTCATGCGTGGGAACTTGCCCTTCTCATCAGCCAGACCAGCTTTATCGGTTACGCCAATCAGCGTACCGGAGGAGTCAAACAGGTTTACCAGCATGAACGAGAAGATAACGCCCGCCAGCCCCAAGTTAAACGACCCAGCAAGGTCAACGTGGCCAACAACCGTGGTGATGCTCGGCGGCGCAGAAACAATGCCGCTATAGTGAACATCGCCCAGCATCCAACCCAGCAGGGTGGTTACCACGATAGAAACCAGCACCGCCGCATGAATATTGCGAGAGGCCAGAATCGCGATGATAAAGAAGCCCAGTACGCCCAGCAGTACGCTGTGAGAGGTCAGGTTACCGATAGAAACCAGCGTGTCCTGGTTTGCCACGATAACGCCGGCGTTTTTCAGCCCCATCATGCCGATGAACAGACCAATACCGCTGGTGATGCCCACACGCAGGCTCACCGGGATATTAGCAATCATCCAGTAACGCACACGGAAAATGGTCAACAGCAGCAGGCCCACAGCGCCCCAGAAGATAGCGCCCATGCCCACCTGCCATGGCAGGCCCATGGCCTGTACCACCACAAAGGCGAAGAACGCGTTCAGACCCATCGCTGGCGCCAGTGCCACCGGCAGGTTGGCGAATACGCCCATCAGGATACTACCCAGCGCCGCAATCAGACAGGTCGTCACGAACACCGCGCTGGTGTCCATTCCGGCTACGCCAAGAATTTGCGGGTTTACGAAAACGATGTAGACCATCGTCAGGAAGGTGGTGAAACCCGCGATCACTTCGGTGCGAGCCGTCGTGCCGTGTTCGCGCAGTTTAAACACGCGCTCCAGTATCCCCTGACCGGAAGCCGGGGTGGTGTGTTGTTGACTCATTATCAATTTCCGCAGACGAAGGAAGGAAAATTCGTCGCTATCCTATACCAAAATGCGACAATAGGCGCGGTTGTGAGATACTTTTTTTCATTGATTTTGCTTATACGGCAACGATTGCGTCTCTCAATTCTGCATTACGTAAACGTTAAACTTGTTAAAAAGGAAATGACATGTCCGGAGTTGAAGCGGTTTTTTTTGACTGTGACGGCACGCTGGTAGACAGCGAAGTTATCTGTTCACGGGCCTACGTCCATATGTTTAAAACATTTGGTATCACGCTCGATCTGGAAGAGATTTTTAAACGTTTCAAAGGCGTGAAGCTCTACGAAATCATCGACATCATCAATGAAGAGCACGGGACAAACCTGGCCAAGTCAGATTTAGAACCCGTTTACCGCGCCGAGGTCGCACGCCTTTTCGACACGGAACTCGAGGTCATTTCTGGCGCTAATGCGCTGGTGGAGTCCGTGAACATTCCGATGTGCATCGTCTCAAACGGCCCGGTCAGCAAAATGGAACATTCGCTCGGCAAGCTAGGGATGTTGCATCATTTCCCGGAAAAATTATTCAGCGGCTATGATATCCAACGCTGGAAGCCCGATCCTGCGCTGATGTATCACGCGGCTAAAGCGATGAACGTTAACGTTAAGAACTGTATTTTGGTGGATGACTCTTCTGCGGGCGCCCAGTCGGGCATTGATGCGGGAATGGAGGTGTTTTACTTCTGTGCCGATCCGCATAACAAGCCGATTGATCACCCGAGGGTGACCACGTTTACCGATCTGGCGGAACTGCCAGCGCTGTGGAAGGCGCGCGGATGGAACATCATCGGTTAAACCGTAGGCCTGATAAGCGAAGCGCCATCAGGCAGCATTACGCAGGATGCCGGATGGCGGCGTAACGCCTTATCCGGCCTACAACAGCGACGCCGGGGGTTCCCGGCGTACCGCTTATTCCTTAGGCGCTTTCCCCGCCAGCAGCTTATCCAGCTCATCGCCGCCCACGTGACGGAAATCTTGTCCCTTCACGAAGTAGAAGATGTATTCACAGATATTCTGGCAACGGTCACCGATGCGTTCGATAGAACGTGCGCAAAACAGTGCGGTTAACACGCTTGGAATGGTGCGCGGGTCTTCCATCATATAGGTCATCAGTTGACGCACGATGCCCTCATATTCTTGGTCAACTTTCTTATCTTCACGGTAGATACGCACCGCTTCGTCCAGATCCATACGCGCAAACGCATCCAGCACATCGTGCAGCATCTGCACAGTGTGGCGACCCAGCGACTCAAGACTCACCAGCAGCGGCTGGTGCTGGTGAGAGAATTTCTCCAGCGCCGTGCTGCAAATCTTATCTGCTACGTCACCAATACGTTCCAGTTCAGCGATGGTTTTGATGATAGCCATCACCAAACGCAGGTCGCTCGCCGTCGGCTGGCGCTTAGCAATAATACGCACACAGGCTTCGTCGATCGCCACTTCCATCATGTTGACGTTCTTGTCGCCTTCAATGACGCGTTTTGCCAGCTCACTATCCTGGTTGTGCATCGCGGTAATCGCATCAGAAAGCTGCTGCTCTACCATACCGCCCATGGTCATCACCTGGGTGCGGATGCTTTCCAGTTCCGCGTTGAACTGGCCGGAAATATGTTTATTAAGATTTAAATTGTCCATCATTTCTCCCGATGCCCAGGCATATCAACCGTAGCGGCCAGTAATATAGTCTTCAGTTTGTTTCTTCGCGGGCTTGGTGAACAGGTCATCCGTGTTGCTAAACTCAATCAACTCGCCCAGGTACATAAATGCCGTGTGGTCGGAACAACGCGCTGCCTGCTGCATGTTGTGGGTCACGATAACCACGGTGTAATCCTCTTTCAGCTCGGTAATCAGCTCTTCGATACGACCGGTGGAGATCGGGTCAAGGGCTGAGCACGGCTCATCCAGCAGCAGAACTTCCGGTCGGATAGCAATGCCGCGCGCAATGCACAGACGCTGTTGCTGGCCACCGGAGAGAGAATACCCGCTCTGATGCAGCTTATCCTTGGTTTCATTCCATAATGCGGCTTTGGTCAACGCCCACTGAACGCGCTCATCCATATCGGTGCGGGACAGCTTTTCAAACAGGCGCACGCCAAAGGCGATATTGTCATAAATAGACATTGGGAATGGCGTCGGCTTCTGGAACACCATCCCCACTTTGGCACGCAGCAGCGCGATATCTTGGGTATTGGTGAGAATATTGTCGCCATCCAGCAGAATTTCACCTTCCGCACGCTGCTCCGGGTACAGTTCAAACATCTTGTTGAAGGTACGCAGAAGCGTTGATTTACCGCAACCTGATGGGCCGATAAACGCGGTGACCTGGTTTTTGGCGATATCCAGGTTAATGTTCTTCAGGGCATGGAATTTGCCGTAGTAGAAGTTCAGGTCACGTACTGAAATCTTACCCGGAGTTGTGTTCACCATACTCATCTCAATCTCTTCCTCATCCAGCGCCGCATGTGCCACGCCGTTAAATATGTTCAACCATAGGCCGGATAAGGCGTTTACGCCGCCATCCGGCACTTTGTCTTAACCGTGTCTCTTCTTCGCGAAAACAACGCGCGCCAGAATATTCAGCAGCAGTACACACAGCGTGATAATCAGCACACCGGCCCAAGCCAACTGCTGCCACTCTGCAAACGGGCTCATCGCAAACTTAAAGATGGTGACCGGCAGGTTAGCAATAGGCTGCATCATGTCGGTGCTCCAGAACTGGTTGGATAGCGCGGTAAACAGCAGCGGTGCGGTTTCACCCGCGATGCGCGCAATTGCCAGCAGGATACCGGTCATGATCCCGGAAATTGACGCTTTTAGCGTGATGGCCGAAATCATCCGCCACTTTGGTGTTCCTAGCGCATAGGCCGCTTCACGCAGGCTATCTGGCACCAGTTTCAACATGTTCTCGGTGGTACGAATAACAATAGGCACCTGCAGCAGCGCCAGCGCTATCACGCCCGCCCAGCCGGAGAAGTGCTGCATCTGCGCGACCACGATGGTGTAGACAAACAGCCCCACAACGATAGACGGTGCGGAAAGCAGAATATCGTTAATAAAGCGGATAACTTCAGCCAGCCAGGATTTGCGCCCGTACTCAGCAAGATAGATGCCCGCCATAATGCCCAGCGGAGTACCAATGACCGTCGACCACAGGATCAACAGGCCGCTGCCCGCCAAGGCGTTTGCCAAGCCACCGCCCGCCGTGTTCGGCGGCGGCGTCATTTCGGTGAACAGCGCCAGCGACATACCATCGATGCCGCGGGTGATGGTGGCCATTAAGATCCACACCAGCCAGAACAGCCCGAAGATCATCGTCGCCATCGAGAGCGTCAGCGCGATGCGGTTTTTCATGCGGCGACGCGCCTGCATTTTGCGACGAGACTCGGCAAGCTCTGCGGTGTTTTGCATTTCCAGTGTGGTCATGAGCGTGCCCCTTCATTCTTCGCCAGACGCATAATCATGAACTTCGATGCCGCCAGCACGATAAAGGTAATCGCAAACAGAATCAGACCCAGCTCCATCAAGGCGGAGACATGCAGCCCAGATTCCGCTTCAGCAAATTCGTTTGCCAGCGCGGAGGTGATGCTGTTGCCCGGCATATACAGCGAAGCGCTGTCGAGCTGGTAGGTGTTACCGATGATAAAGGTCACCGCCATGGTTTCACCTAGCGCACGGCCAAGACCAAGCATCACGCCACCGATAACCCCATTTTTGGTAAACGGCAGGACGATACGCCAGATAACTTCCCAGGTGGTGCAGCCGATGCCGTAGGCCGACTCTTTCATCATCACCGGAGTTTGTTCAAAGACATCACGCATAACGGCGGAGATATACGGAATAATCATGATGGCGAGGATAACCCCGGCCGCCAAAATACCGATACCAAACGCCGGGCCAGAGAACAGGGCACCGACAAACGGGACGTTAGAAAGAATATTGCCAACCGGTTCTTGGAAGTAGGTCGCGAACAGCGGAGCAAAGATAAACAGGCCCCACATGCCGTAAACGATGCTGGGAATAGCCGCCAGCAGCTCGATCGCGATACCTAACGGACGTTTGAGCCAGTTGGGTGCTAATTCGGTCAGGAAGAGTGCAATGCCGAAACTCACCGGAACGGCGATCAACAAAGCGATGACGGAGGTGACAATCGTACCGTAAATAGGTACCAGCGCGCCGTAGATGTCGTTGGGAGCATCCCACTCTTTGGTCCACAGGAAGGCGAAGCCGAACTTCTCCATGCTGGGCCAAGAGGAGATAACCAGAGAGACGATAATCCCGCCCAGCATCAATAGCACAATCAGCGCAGCCAGTCTGACTAGCGCGCTGAATATCATGTCACCCTTTTTACCCGGAGGGTTAAAAGCAGGCTTGGTTGCAGCCATAAATTACTCTTCAGTTAATAACGTTTACGAAAGTGCCCGATAGCGGCTGGCGCTTATCGGGCCTACAGTCGGAACCGTAGGGCGGGTTAGCATTAGCACTACCCGCCATTTCCGTCAAAATTCCGACTAGTACAGCGCTTTACCGCTGCTGTCTTTGACGTTGGTCTTCCATGCAGCACGAACCTGCTCAACTACGCTTTCCGGCAGGCTAGCATAATCCAGTTCGTTAGCCTGTTTGCCGCCGTTTTTGTAAGCCCAGTCAAAGAACTTCAGCACTTCAGCGCCTTGCTCAGGTTTCTTCTGGTCTTTGTGGACCAGGATAAAGGTGGTGGAGGTAATCGGCCACGCGCCTTCACCTTTCTGGTTGGTCAGGTCCTGGGCGAATGATTTGCTCCAGTCTGCGCCTTTAGCCGCGTTAGCGAAGTTTTCTTCGGTTGGGCTAACGGCTTTACCGTCGGCTGAAATCAGCTTGGTGTAAGCCAGGTTATTCTGCTTAGCGTAAGCGTATTCAACGTAGCCAATAGAGCCTGGCAGACGCTGTACGAAGGCTGCGATGCCGTCGTTACCTTTACCGCCCAGACCGGTTGGCCAGTTCACAGTAGAACCCGCACCGATTTTGGATTTCCACTCTTCATTCACTTTCGCCAAGTAGCTGGTGAAGACGAAGGAAGTACCGGAACCGTCAGCACGACGCACTACGGCGATGTTCTGAGAAGGCAGTTTGACGCCTGGGTTCAGTTTGGTGATGGCTTCATCATCCCACTTCTTAATTTTGCCGAGGTAGATATCACCCAGCGTTTTGCCGTCCAGCACCAGCTCGCCTGATTTCAGGCCAGGGATGTTTACGGCCAGCACAACACCGCCGATGACGGTCGGGAACTGGAACAGGCCTTCCTGAGTCAGTTTTTCATCAGACAGTGGAGCGTCGGATGCGCCGAAATCTACGGTATTAGCGGTAATTTGTTTTACGCCACCGGAAGAACCGATACCCTGGTAGTTAACTTTATTACCCGTTTCTTTATTGTAGGTATCTGCCCATTTGGCATACACCGGCGCAGGGAAGGTTGCACCAGCACCAGTCAGGCTTGCTGCTGCGAATGCAGAGAAAGCGCTCATCGATAAGGTCGCGGCGACAACAGTTGCGACAGTGGTACGCATAACTTTCATAATGTCTCCTGCAAGAATTCGTAAAGTGTTGTTTAGTGGCTACGATGAGCAAAATAGGATAAACAGGTGACAGTTATATGTAAGCTTTATGACAGTTTAATGACAAGGAAAACCCCGTAAAATACATCAATATTAAAACCAATAAAAACAATGAATTAAAAAAATAATTTACAATAAAATTTCAAAAGAATTTTGTTTTTATGACAGTGAAATGGCCATACTTTATGACAGTGACGTGCCCAAAATTATTCTATTTTCAGGGTATAGCAGGTAAAAAAATCCGGCTATGCCAAAGGCATAACCGGACGGATTCGCTCTCAAACGTGATTATTCAACGGTTACAGATTTCGCCAGGTTGCGCGGCTGGTCAACATCGGTGCCTTTGATCAGCGCGACGTGATAAGACAGCAGCTGCAGCGGAACGGTATAGAAGATAGGTGCAATCACCTCTTCGACATGCGGCATCTCAATGATATGCATGTTGTCACTGTTGGTGAAGGCTGCATCCCTATCAGCAAACACGTACAGTTCACCGCCGCGCGCGCGCACCTCTTCAATATTGGATTTCAGTTTTTCTAGCAGTTCGTTATTCGGCGCCACCACAATCACCGGCATATCCGCGTCAATCAACGCCAACGGGCCGTGTTTGAGCTCGCCTGCGGCGTAGGCTTCTGCGTGAATATAAGAGATCTCTTTGAGCTTAAGCGCGCCTTCCAGCGCGATCGGGTACTGATCGCCACGCCCAAGGAACAGCGCGTGATGCTTATCGGAGAAATCCTCTGCCAGCGCTTCAATGCGCTTATCTTCAGACAGCACCTGTTCAATGCGGCTCGGCAGCGCCTGTAATGCGTGAACGATTTCTTGTTCAACGGACTCGTCAGCGCCTTTCAACCGCGCCATCTTCGCCACCAGCAGCAGCAGCACCGTTAGCTGCGTGGTAAAGGCTTTGGTGGAAGCCACGCCAATTTCCGCACCGGCTTTGGTCATAATAGCCAGGTCAGATTCGCGCACCAGCGATGAACCCGCAACGTTACATACCGCCAGCGAACCTAAATACCCCAGTTCTTTGGTCAGACGCAGACCAGCCAGCGTATCAGCGGTTTCCCCGGATTGAGACAGAGTGATAACCAGGCTGTTGGGGCGCACGGCCGACTTGCGATAGCGGAATTCAGACGCAATCTCGACGTCACACGGCATTCCGGCCAGCGATTCAAACCAATAGCGCGCCACCATTCCCGAGTTGTAGGAAGTGCCACAGGCGATAATCTGAATATGTTCGACTTTCGACAGCAGCTCATCGGCCTGCGGCCCCAGCTCGCTTAAATCCACCTGACCGTGGCTAATGCGCCCGGTTAATGTGTTTTTAATCGCGTTTGGCTGCTCGTAAATCTCTTTTTGCATGTAATGGCGATAGATACCTTTATCGCCAGCATCGTATTGCAGGTTAGATTCGATCTCCTGACGCGTCACGATCACGCCCGATTTATCGAAAATCTCTACCGTACGGCGAGTCATTTCCGCGATATCCCCTTCTTCAAGGAAGATAAAGCGACGGGTGACAGGCAGCAGCGCCAGTTGGTCAGAGGCAATAAAGTTCTCGCCCATCCCC
This sequence comes from Kluyvera sp. STS39-E, assembly GCF_040932435.1. Classification (NCBI taxonomy): domain Bacteria; kingdom Pseudomonadati; phylum Pseudomonadota; class Gammaproteobacteria; order Enterobacterales; family Enterobacteriaceae; genus Kluyvera; species Kluyvera sp. STS39-E. The sequence goes on from NZ_JBFQGA010000005.1 coordinate 460,267, forward strand.
AAACCGATAACCAGCGGGCTACCGGAACGCGCTGCCAGCAGGGTGCTCGGATCGCGGGAATCCATAATCACCGTACCGTATGCACCGCGCAGCTGCGGTATCGCACGCAGAACGGCTTCACGCAGGGTGCCGCCCTGCTCCAGTTCCCAGTGCACTAAGTGAGCAATCACTTCGGTGTCCGTGGCGGAAACAAAGACGTAGCCACGCGCCTGCAGCATTTCGCGCAGCGGCTCATGGTTCTCAATGATACCGTTATGGACCACCGCAATATGGTCAGAAACATGCGGATGCGCGTTGCTTTCTGAAGGCTCACCGTGGGTCGCCCAGCGGGTGTGAGCAATACCGGTGCCGCCAGGCAGCGGGTGATCTTCTGCTGCCTGTGACAGCATCTGCACTTTACCTAGGCGACGTAGACGGGTCATATGACCTTGTGCATCCACCACGGCAAGACCCGCGGAATCATAACCACGGTATTCCAGACGACGAAGACCTTCGAGAAGGATTTCAGCTACATCACGTTGCGCGACTGCGCCAACAATTCCACACATAGTTTTCTATTCCGATTTTGGCGTTATGCCATGCGTTGTCGGTCAACCTGTTGCCCGTATACCGGGCGCCCCGAGCCTTGTAGAGAGTGGGGTTATTTTTATGGGTACTGCATGTTGGGCGGGAGATTATGTTATCTCCTCACCCCTGTCTGCCTGATGGCGGTGACGCCTTATCAGGCCTACACAAAAAACCACAAATTACTTTTTCTTCACCGGACGCTGCCAGCCTTGCTTATGTACCTGCGGTACGCGGCTCAGCACCAGCTCATTATCGGCAACATCGCGGGTGACCGTGGTACCTGCGGCAATAGTCACGCCTTTGCCAATCGTGACCGGGGCCACCAGTTGGCTGTCGGAACCGACAAACACATCGTCGCCAATAATGGTTTTAAACTTGTTCGCGCCATCGTAGTTGCAGGTGATGGTACCCGCACCGATATTCACGTTATCGCCAATTTCTGCGTCACCAAGGTAGGTCAGATGACCGGCTTTAGAGCCTTTACCCAGACGCGCTTTTTTCATTTCGACGAAGTTACCAACGTGCGCACCTTCCAGCAGTTCAGCGCCAGGACGCAGACGCGCAAACGGCCCAATGGTGCAGGTGGCCTGCAACTGAGCATCTTCCACCACGCTGTAGGGGCTGATTTCGCAATCGTCGCCAATGGTGCTGTTTTTAATCACACAACCTGCGCCGATTTTGACGCGATGGCCAAGAACCACGTTCCCTTCAAGGATAACGTTAGTATCAATTTCAACATCACGCCCATGAGAGAGTGTGCCACGCAGATCAAAACGCGCCGGATCGCGCAGCATCACGCCCGCCAGCAGCAGTTTTTCCGCCTGTTCTGACTGGTAGACGCGCTCAAGGCGCGCGAGCTGCAGGCGGTTATTGACGCCTTCCACTTCGCTTAAGCGATCCGGATGCACGGCGGCAATTTCATGCCCTTCTTGGTATGCCATCGCGATAATGTCGGTGATATAGAATTCGCCTTGGGCGTTATTGTTATCCAGTTTCGCCAGCCAGCGCTTCATGTCCGCGCCGTTAGCTATCAGGATGCCGGTATTGATTTCTGCAATAAGACGCTGCTCGTCGCTCGCATCTTTGTGCTCCACGATGCCGGTGACTTTGCCGTTTTCACGCGTAATGCGGCCATATCCGCTTGGGTCAGCAAGCACGACCGTCAGCAAGCCAATGCCGCCCTGCGGTTTGGAGTCACGCAGGCGTTCTAATGTTTCAACAGAGATCAGCGGCACATCGCCGTATAGCATCAGAATGTCTTCGTCATCGGCGAAGAATGGCGCGGCCTGCTGCATTGCATGACCGGTACCCAGTTGTTCCGCTTGCAGCACCCAGTTGAGGTTATCGTCGGATAAGGTCTGCTTTAGTAAATCGCCGCCGTGGCCGTACACCAGATGAACCTGGGCGGCGCCAAGATGATTAGCGGCATCAATGACATGCTGCACCATAGGTTTACCCGCTAGGGTATGCAGCACTTTAGGAAGATCGGAATACATTCGCGTGCCTTTGCCAGCGGCAAGGATCACAACGCTCATGGTACGCTTAGACATAGGTATCCTGTCTGTAGATTAAGTATGAAGTAAACCGGGTTAACGTTGAAAATTCTACATATTTTTCAGCATGAAATGGCTTGCTGATAAAACGTCCAACATTCCCTGCGCCACTGTTTTTCTGCCCTTATTTTCGTCCATATCAAATACATTTGTCTTGTAAGAATTCAGGCCAAGCGCCAGATTGCGCGCTATCTCTCTGCTTATTCTGTTTTTTTGCTACCTGAATAAAGCCCACATGAAATCAAAACGATGTTTTATTTACTCATTATTGTGACGAGCAAAAAAGAAACAGTGTTTTGATTTGGTGATAATTACACCAATCAACCATTCGGGAAGATAATATGAACAATAAAATACCTCTGGCTCTTACCCTTTGTAGCGCGGCGCTCTCTCTCCAAGCTCAGGCCGCAACGCCCGCGCAATGGAAAGCGATAACTTTCGGGCAGTCTACCGATATCAACTTCTCCTCCAACGTGCTGGCGGAGAAGGTGGGCGTGAATAATGTGACGATTGACGGCAAAACCCTATCATCACAACAGGTTGCCGACCTCAGCAAACCTATCACTATTGAAAGCCGTGGCGGCAAAATTGCCAACTCGCATGATGGCCTAACCTTCTTTTACACCACGCTGCCGACCAATGAGAATTTTGTCCTCTCGGCAACGGTCACCGTAGACCAGTTCGGCCCAGAAAACGGGGCAAAACCCGCCGCTCAGGAAGGCGCTGGTCTGTTGGTACGCGATACTATCGGTATCCCGCGACAGGAACCGCTGAAAGAAGGCTACGAAGAGTTTCCTGCAGCGTCAAATATGGTGATGAATGCCATTATGACCCAGGATAAAAAAGATGATTACCGCATTAAACTGCAGGCGATTTCACGTAATGGGATTGTACAACCATGGGGCAACACCGGCTCTGAAATCAAAAAGGTGAGCTATAAGGAAGAGGTTTCTCTTCGCCAGTCGCCAACCTTCCGTCTTAAGCTTGAACGCACCAACGAGGGCTTTGTGACCGCTTGGGCTCCTGCGGGTAGCGAAGAATGGGTCAGCCAGCAGGTACCGCATGCCGACCTCATTTCCGTGCAGGACAAAAAACAGTACTACGTGGGTTTCTTTGCCTCACGAAATGCCAAAATTACCGTCAGCAACGCATCACTGACGACTTCAGAGGCAAAAAGTGTGGCCTCTAAACCGTTCGTAGCCAAATCATGGCCGGTGGTGGTGCAGGTGGCATCGGGGAGCAAAAGTTTAGCCGCAAACTATACCTTACAGGCCCGAGCCAACTATGACGGCCAGTTCACTGTGCGTCAGAACGAAGTGGTGATCGGGGAGAATAAACCGGTGAAAGCCGGCGAAATGTTCACCCAACCGGCGACGCTCAAAGAGAGCAATAGCTTCCAGATAAGCTTTACCCCCACCAGCGGTAAAGACCGTGCGCCGGTAGAACAGAATCTGACGGTAAGCTTGGCAAACAATATCGCTAGCAGCACCCTGTACGCTGCCGTCGATGGTAAAGCGGACGCCAAGGGAACCGCTGAATCGCCAATGAATCTGAGCACCGCCATCGAGCTGTTGCCGCCGGGGGGCAAAATTATGCTCGCTGCCGGTAACTATCCAAAAACAGATATCCCGCTTTCCGCAAGCGGCTTGAAAAATGGCAACAAAACGTTGGAAGCACAGGGCAAAGCGGTTATTCACGGCATGCTGCTGGATGGCAACTACTGGACTATTCGCGGGATTGAGATAACCGATAAGAGCCTGCGCATTCAGGGTAGTCATAACCTCATTGAAAACGTCGTGGCCTACCGCAACGATGATACCGGCATTCAGATCTCCTCTGTGGATAAGATCGGTCGTCCGCTATGGGCAAGCTATAACCGCGTGGTCAATTCCGAATCTTTTAGCAATGAGGATCCGGGTAAGATCAATGCTGATGGTTTTGCTGTGAAGATGCGCGTAGGGGAAGGTAACCGCCTTGAGGGCTGCTACTCCCACGATAATATCGACGATGGTTTTGACCTGTTCAACAAGATTGAAGACGGCGCTAACGGGGTGGTGGTCATTGAAAACTCTATCGCCCGCAATAATACCAGCAACGGCTTCAAGCTCGGCGGCGAAGGCCAGCCGGTGGCTCATGAGATCCGCAATAGCATCGCTGTGGGCAACCATCTCGATGGGTTTACCGACAACTTTAACCCGGGCAAGCTGGTGGTGGTAAACAACGTGGCCGTTGATAACCAACGCTTCAACTTCATCTTCCGACCAAGCCCTTATGGTGATGCGACCACTCAGGGCGTGTTCAGCGATAATATTTCACTGCGCAGCCAACCGGGGAAATATGACGATGCGGTAGTGGGCAACGTGGATGCGACCAATTACTTTATCGAGAACGGCAAGAGCGTGAACAAAGAAGGCAAAGAACTGCGCGCGGATGATTTCCAGTCGCTGGCATTGCCGCAGCCGTTGGAGCGCAACGCGGACGGCAGCTTTAAGACGGGCAACTTCCTAAATAAAGATTGAGTTCGGGAACTCGTAGGCCTGATAAGCGCAGCGCCATCAGACAAGCTGCGAGCACATTGCCGAATGGCGGTATAAACGCCTTATCCGGTCTACAAAATACAAAGGTCGCCGTAAGGCGACCTTTGTATTTTGGGTTCTGTTTACACCGCATGTGTTGTGGTTTTCGTTAGCGGTACAGCGCATCACAGAACTGTGTCTGACCGGCAAGTGGGCGGTCAGCGCGGTAACCTTACAGGTTGAAGGTACCGAAAGAGATGTTCATAGAGCTGAAAAGGGCGATGATTTTGTTGATCAGTTTCATGATTTTTATCCTGCGATAGTAGTGGTGTTTTTTTGTGACTTAACTCACAAAACGAAGTCTACTCCTCCCATTTTTATCGATCAACAGTTTTGTGATGCAAATCACAAAATATTTAAAATACCTTTTCAGTTTTACTTTAATTAAAACAAACCATAAAAAAAGCCAGCCTGGCAACCAGACTGGCTTTTTGACTTTCAAGCCGGTGTTACATCGCTTTTTTGGTCAACTCGATAACGCGCAGTTTAGCGATCGCTTTGGCCAGTTCCGCAGACGCCTGAGCGTAATCCACGTCGCCGTGAGAGCTTTTAATGTGCTCTTCAGCCTTGCGTTTCGCTTCCAGGGCTCGCGCTTCGTCGAGATCCTGGCCACGAATTGCTGTGTCAGCCAGAACGGTCGTGCTGCCTGGCTGCACTTCGAGAATGCCGCCGGACAGATAGATAAACTCTTCATGACCGAACTGTTTAACGATGCGAATCATACCAGGCTTAATGGCGGTGAGCAGCGGGGCGTGACCCGGGAAAATACCCAGTTCACCTTCGCTACCCGTTACCTGGATTTTCTCGACCAGACCAGAGAACATTTGTTGCTCTGCGCTGACGACGTCCAGGTGGTAAGTCATTGCCATATCACCCTCCGATTAAGGCGTTAAAGTTTTTTGGCTTTTTCGACAGCTTCGTCAATGGAACCGACCATGTAGAACGCCTGCTCTGGCAGGTGATCGTATTCGCCGTCCATGATGCCTTTAAAGCCACGGATGGTGTCTTTCAGGGAGACGTATTTGCCCGGAGAACCGGTGAATACTTCTGCCACGAAGAACGGCTGGGACAGGAAGCGCTGAATTTTACGCGCACGTGCTACCACCAGTTTATCTTCTTCAGACAGCTCATCCATACCCAAGATGGCGATGATGTCTTTCAGTTCCTGATAACGCTGCAGCAGGGACTGTACGCCACGCGCGGTGTCGTAGTGTTCCTGACCAACAACCAGCGGATCCAGCTGACGGCTGGTGGAATCCAGCGGGTCAACGGCTGGGTAGATACCCAGAGAGGCGATCTGACGGCTCAGTACCACGGTGGCATCTAAGTGCGCAAAGGTGGTTGCTGGAGATGGGTCAGTCAAGTCATCCGCAGGTACGTATACAGCCTGTACGGAGGTGATGGAGCCGGTTTTGGTGGAGGTGATACGTTCCTGCAGAACGCCCATCTCTTCCGCCAGAGTCGGCTGATAACCTACCGCTGAAGGCATACGACCCAGCAGTGCAGATACTTCTGTACCGGCTAAGGTATAACGATAGATGTTATCGACGAACAGCAGTACGTCACGACCTTCGTCACGGAACTTCTCAGCCATGGTCAGACCGGTCAGTGCAACGCGCAGACGGTTTCCCGGTGGCTCGTTCATCTGGCCATAAACCAAGGATACTTTATCGATAACGTTGGATTCGGTCATTTCGTGGTAGAAGTCGTTACCCTCACGAGTACGTTCACCTACGCCCGCAAACACAGAGTAACCGGAGTGCTCGATCGCGATGTTACGAATCAGCTCCATCATGTTTACGGTTTTACCTACACCCGCACCACCGAACAGACCAACTTTACCGCCCTTCGCAAACGGACACATCAGGTCGATAACTTTGATACCGGTTTCCAGCAGTTCCTGAGAGCTTGACAGCTCTTCGTAGGATGGTGCTTCGCGGTGGATAGCCCAACGCTCTTCTTCACCGATGTCGCCTTTCATGTCTACCGGTTGGCCCAGTACGTTCATGATACGACCCAGTGTAGCTTTACCTACTGGGACTTCGATTGGGTGCTCGAGGTCTTTAACATCCAGACCACGACGCAGGCCGTCGGAAGAACCCATTGCGATGGTACGTACGATACCGCCGCCGAGCTGCTGCTGAACTTCCAGCACCAGCACTTCATTACCATTCTGAACCTCAAGGGCTTCGTACACACGCGGTACGGCATCCTGAGGGAATTCGACGTCAACTACGGCGCCGATTACCTGGACAATTTTTCCAGTAGCCATCTTGAATCCTCTACGAATTAACCTGGTTATACCGCGGATGCACCACCGACGATCTCGGTGAGTTCCTGAGTAATGCTGGCCTGACGAGCTTTGTTGTATACCAACTGCAGCTCTTTAATCAGGCTGCCGCCATTGTCGGTAGCGGCTTTCATCGCCACCATACGTGCGGCCTGCTCGCTGGCCAGGTTTTCTACCACGCCCTGATAAACTTGAGACTCGACATAACGACGCAGCAGGGTGTCCAGCAGCGCTTTCGGGTCTGGTTCATACAGGTAATCCCAGGATTTACGCTTCAAATCATCGTCGTCTGATGCCGGCAGCGGCAGCAGTTGAACAATGGTTGGCGTCTGAGACATGGTGTTAATAAATTTGTTGCTGACAACGTAAAGCTTGTCCAGACGGCCTTCATCGTAGGCCTGCAACATCACTTTTACCGGACCGATCAGTTCGGACAGGGCCGGTTTATCACCCATACCGGTGACCTGAGCAACAATGTTGCCTTTAACGGAGTTAAAGAAGGACACGCCTTTAGAGCCGATCATTGCGAGGTCGCACTGAACGCCTTTTTCGGACCATGCCTTCATATCCGCCAGCAGTTTCTTAAACAGGTTAATGTTCAAGCCACCGCACAGACCACGGTCGGTAGACACCACCAGGTAGCCCACGCGCTTAACGTCGCGTTCTTCCAGGTATGGGTGCTTATATTCCAGATTACCGTTCGCCAGGTGACCAATCACTTTGCGCATGGTATCTGCATAAGGACGGCTGGCCGCCATGCGCTCCTGCGATTTACGCATTTTGGAAGCGGCGACCATCTCCATCGCTTTAGTGATCTTTTGCGTGTTCTGGACGCTTGCGATCTTACTACGTATCTCTTTTGCGCCGGCCATGAGCTTCTCCTCAATGCCTTACGGCCTGCCCTAAGACAGGCCGCTAGACTTTACCAGGACTGGGTTGCTTTGAAGGAATCGAGGATGCCTTTCAGCTTGCCTTCGATTTCGTCGTTATAGCCACCGGACTGGTTGATCTCTTGCATCAACGGAGCGTGATCACGGTCGACGTAAGCCAGCAGAGCGGCTTCGAAGCTACCGATTTTCGCCAGTTCAACATCCGCCAGATAACCACGTTCTGCTGCGAACAGAACCAGAGACTGTTGCGCGACAGACATCGGCGCATACTGTTTCTGTTTCAGCAGTTCAGTTACTTTCTGACCGTGGTCCAGCTGCTTACGGGTTGCATCGTCAAGATCGGATGCGAACTGGGAGAACGCTGCCAGTTCACGATACTGTGCCAGAGCGGTACGGATACCACCGGACAGTTTTTTCATGATCTTGGTCTGCGCTGCGCCACCAACACGGGATACGGAGATGCCCGGGTTAACCGCAGGACGAATACCGGCGTTGAACAGGTTGGTTTCCAGGAAGATCTGACCATCGGTAATGGAAATTACGTTGGTCGGAACGAATGCGGAAACGTCACCTGCCTGCGTTTCGATAATCGGCAGAGCGGTCAGAGAGCCGGTTTTCCCTTTAACTTCACCTTTGGTGAAAGCTTCAACGTATTCGGCGTTAACACGCGCAGCACGCTCCAACAGACGGGAGTGGAGGTAGAATACGTCGCCAGGGAATGCTTCACGACCTGGTGGACGACGGAGCAACAGGGAAATCTGACGGTAAGCAACGGCCTGTTTAGACAGGTCATCATAAATGATCAGCGCATCTTCGCCGCGGTCGCGGAAGTATTCGCCCATTGCGCAACCGGCATATGGTGCCAGGTATTGCAGTGCAGCGGATTCAGACGCGGTTGCTACAACAACGATGGTGTTAGCCAGCGCGCCGTGTTCTTCCAGTTTACGTACCACGTTAGAAATGGTGGACGCTTTCTGGCCGATAGCCACGTATACGCACTTGATGCCGGAATCACGTTGGTTGATGATGGCGTCGATTGCCAGCGCGGTTTTACCGGTCTGACGGTCACCGATGATCAGTTCACGCTGACCACGACCGATTGGGATCATGGCATCAACGGACTTATAACCAGTCTGCACTGGCTGATCTACGGATTGACGTTCGATTACGCCCGGAGCGATAGCTTCAACGGCGGAGAAGCCGTCGTTGTCCAGCGCGCCTTTACCATCGATTGGTGCACCCAGGGTGTTAACCACACGGCCCAGCAGGCCGCGGCCAACCGGAACTTCCAGGATACGACCAGTACACTTGACGGTCATGCCTTCGGCAAGGTCAGCGTACGGACCCATCACAACTGCACCTACGGAGTCGCGCTCCAGGTTCAGTGCGATAGCGTAACGGTTACCCGGCAGGGAAATCATTTCACCCTGCATACAATCGGCCAGGCCGTGGATGCGGATAACACCGTCACTTACAGAAACAATAGTACCTTCGTTGTGAGCTTCACTCACAACACTGAACTGAGCAATGCGCTGCTTGATCAGTTCGCTGATTTCGGTGGAATTCAGTTGCATGCTCCAGTCCCCTTAAGACTGCAAGACGTCTGCAAGGCGATCAAGACGGCCGCGTACGCTACCATCAATGACCATATCACCCGCACGGATGATAATACCTGCCATTACAGACTTATCGATTTTGCAATTCAGCTTAACTTTGCGTGACAGACGTTTTTCCATCGCGGCGCTGATCTTCGCAAGCTGTTCTTCACTCAATGCGGTTGCGGAAATGACGTCTACCTCAGAGGTAGCCTCACTCGCGGCGCGCAGGTGAATGAACTGCTCAAGAACATCCGGGAGCACCTTAAGACGACCATTTTCAGCCATCACCTTAATCAGGTTCTGACCGTTTTCGTCCAGTTGCTCACCACAGACAGCGATAAACGACTTAGCAAGCGTTTCTGGCGCCATCGCGCCAGAGAGAAGCTCTGCCATTTGTTCGTTCTTCGTCACTTCAGCGGTAAATGCCAGCATATCCTGCCAGTGCTCTACGCTTTGGTGTTCGACGGCAAAGTCAAAAGCTGCTTTGGCGTAGGGGCGAGCTACCGTAATAAATTCAGACATCAGCCCCTCCCTCCTTACAGTTCAGCGACAAGTTTATCCACGATGTCGCTGTTAGCAGCTTCATCCACGGAACGTTCGATGATCTTCTCGGCGCCAGCAACAGCCAGGATAGCAACTTGCTTACGCAGTTCTTCGCGAGCACGTTTACGCTCGGCGTCGATTTCTGCCTGAGCCTGTGCCACGATTTTATTACGTTCCTGTTCTGCTTCAGCTTTCACTTCGTCCAGGATCTGGGAGCGACGTTTATTCGCCTGCTCAATGATTACCTGGGCTTCCGCTTTCGCTTTTTTCAGCTGGTCGGTCGCATTGGCCTGTGCAAGGTCCAAATCCTTTTTAGCTCGTTCTGCAGAAGAAAGACCGTCAGCAATTTCTTTTTGACGTTTTTCGATGGCTGCCATTAATGGCGGCCATACGTATTTCATGCAGAACAGAACGAAGAGGACAAACGCGATGGCCTGGCCGAGGATTGTTGCGTTAAGATTCACAGCACAATGCCTCTTTATCTAGTTAACGTTCTGATATTGCTCTTACTTAATTCAAAGCAACGCTTACTACGCGACAGCGAACATCACGTACAGACCCAGACCTACAGCGATCATAGGGATAGCATCCACCAGACCCATAACGATAAAGAACTGAGTACGCAGCAGAGGAATCAGATCCGGTTGACGCGCTGCGCCTTCCAGGAATTTGCCCCCGAGGATGCCGATACCGATCGCAGCACCGATTGCCGCCAGACCCATCATCACAGCGGCAGCCATGTACAGCAGATCCATATTCAGGTTTTCCATGACAGTCTCCAGTTTGTTTCAGTTAAAACGTAGTAGTGTTGGTAAATTAATGCTCTTCAGACGCCATCGACAGATAGACGATCGTCAGAACCATGAAGATGAAGGCTTGCAGCGTAATAATCAGGATGTGGAAAATGGCCCACGGCACATTCAGAATCCACTGTGACCACCACGGCAACAGACCAGCAATCAGAATGAAAATCAGCTCACCGGCATACATGTTGCCGAACAGTCGCAGACCGAGTGAAATCGGTTTGGACAGCAGGCTTACCCCTTCAAGGATTAGGTTGATAGGAATAAATGCCCAGTGATTGAACGGCTGCAGCGTCAACTCTTTAGCGAAGCCACCGATGCCTTTCATTTTGATGCTGTAGAACAAAATCAGGATAAACACGCCCAGTGCCATCGACAGGGTGATGTTTGCATCCGCAGACGGAACCACGCGAAGCGCCGGCAGGCCCAGTATATGCTCAGCAATATACGGCAGCAGGTCGATAGGCAGTAAGTCCATCAGGTTCATCAGGAAGACCCAGACGAAAACCGTCAGGGCAAGCGGAGCGATAACCTTGCTTTTGCCATGGTACATGTCTTTGACACTGCCATGAACGAAGCCGATTACCATCTCAATCGCGGTCTGAAATTTACCTGGCACGCCGCTGGTCGCTTTTTTGGCAACGCTACGGAACGTAAGCAGGAACAACAGACCCAGCACCACCGAGAAGAACATGGAGTCAATATTGAGCGTCCAGAAGGTGGCTGGGGGGTTATGCGGATCTACCAGCGAGAAAGTACGCAGATCAAGCTGAAGGTTATTCAGGTGATGACCTATGTATTCCTGCGGCGTCATATTTTCAGAAGCCATGATGCCTTTTACCCTTTGTTGTTAATTACAGCGGGCGCCAGTATCTGAACCACTAGCACCAAAATCCATGTCACGATCAGCGGCAAGAATACCGCTTTTAAAACCGCCAGCGCCACTATCAGCAACACCAACATCGCTAGCACCTTGAACGCTTCCCCGAAGGCGAACGTCCAGGCGACTCGGCCTTTAGCGGGTGTATGCGCCTGATGACGCCAGGCAAAAATCATAAACAACATATTAGGCAGTAACACTGCCAAGCCTCCACACGCGGCGGAGATGCCCCAGAAGGGGTCTTTTAGGCTGAACAGCAATCCACTTGCTATTACTGCCAGAAGCTGAATGAACAGAAGCTTACGAGCAACGTTTCGACTCACGAGCGACATAGACATCACGTTTTAACTCCTGCTCCCTTTGAGGTATGCCGCGTGTCGTATAAAACGTTCTTTAAAGCTCAGAGTCAAGCATCAAAAAGCGGTCAAATTATACGGTGACGCCCCGTGAATTCAAACAATAAGTAGCCAAAAGGTGAATAAATATTTAAATATTTTTCATTAGGGCTCTTTTTCTACTTTTTGTAAAAATGTGACCGATCGTAAAAAAGTGCAAAAGCAGCGAAAACAGTGGTTGCAAAGCGTGCCGTTGATCACAGATTGAACATATTAGCGCTAAGCTTCTGAATGAACTTCGCAAAAGATGGCTTCCCATCATTTTGATATATAAGGCCAAAATTGCCCACTCTTTTAAAAACACGCCGATACAGAATCAAAACCATCCATTGACATTTTTAATATTCTATTAACATGTCTAAGTGGTGATAGCGCTGACTTTTAGCAGGCTGATATTTTCCTTGTTAACTATTTAAATCCTTAACAAAAAAAGCTTCGTTAGCGCCAAGATACAACAAAGTTAAGCATGAGTTAAATTCAGCAGGCCAATGACGCTTTTATTTCGTCATTTTTTAACACAGCGACCTGCATTTTTTTTCTACTTTTTTTGATAAAAATTAACTTTTATTTGGCTTAATAATCACCAAATGACGCTCCCCTTCCAGGTGCGGAACCTGCAGTTCAACCACCGACTCCACGCTAAATTGTGCAGGAAGCTGCGCAATTTCATCTTCTGGCAGCACGCCTTTCAAAGCATAAAAGCGCCCTGCTTCTCCCAGCAGATGATGGCACCAGTTCACCATATCGGTCAGCGAGGCAAAGGCACGACTGATTACGCCATCAAATGGCGGTTCAGCCGGGAAATCTTCAACGCGGCTTTGAACCGGCGTGATGTTGGTGAGTTTCAGCTCATGCTGCACCTGGCGCAGGAAGCGTACGCGCTTGCCCAAGCTATCCAGCAGGGTGAAATGTGCATCAGGACGCACGATAGAAAGCGGAATACCCGGCAATCCAGGGCCGGTACCGACGTCGATAAAGCGTTCACCTTTCAGCGACGGTGCAACCACGATGCTGTCCAGAATGTGTCTAATCAGCATTTCGTTGGGATCGCGAACGGAGGTCAGGTTGTAGGCTTTATTCCACTTGTTCAGCATATCGACGTAGCCGACAAGCTGATTTTTCTGGTGATCGGAAAGGGAAATTCCTGCTTCATTCAGCAGACGAGATAATTTATTGAGCACGGATAATACCTGTTGGCGATAATTTGCCGGACGGCGGCTGCGCCTTTTCCGGCCTACAGTGTAGGCCCGGTAAGCACTGCGCCACCGGGCATTATTCGTTTAATCAGGCGCTGCGGCGCAGCAGACCCTGTTTTTTCAGCCACACCAGCAGAATGGAGATCGCCGCAGGGGTGATCCCAGAAATGCGCGACGCCTGACCGATAGAAGACGGTTTGTGATCGTTAAGTTTGGCGATCACTTCGTTGGATAAACCATTAACCTGGCGGTAGTCCAACGTTGCAGGCAGCAAGGTGTTTTCGTTGCGCTGCTGTTTTTCTATCTCATCTTGCTGACGCGCGATATAGCCTTCGTATTTCACCTGAATTTCAACCTGTTCTGCCGCCTGCGCATCTTCCAGCGCCGGGGTGAACGGAGTCAGCGTTGTCAGCTGCTTGTAGGTTAATTCAGGACGACGCAGCAGGTCTTCACCGCTAGCTTCCCGCGACAGCGGAGCACTCAGGTGAGCATTCACTTCTGCTGCAGTTTCTGCCGATGGTGAAACCCAGGTAGATTTCAGACGCTGACGCTCACGTTCAATATTTTCCAGCTTCTCATTGAAACGTGCCCAGCGAACGTCATCCACCAGACCCAGCTCGCGGCCGATTTCAGTCAGACGCAGATCGGCGTTGTCTTCACGCAGCATCAAACGGTATTCAGCGCGAGAAGTGAACATGCGGTACGGTTCTTTGGTACCAAGGGTACACAGATCGTCCACCAGCACGCCAAGGTAAGCCTGATCGCGACGCGGTGCCCAGCCTTCTTTCTCAGCAGACAGGCGAGCGGCGTTCAGACCAGCCAGCATCCCTTGAGCTGCGGCTTCTTCATAACCGGTTGTACCGTTGATCTGCCCGGCAAAGAACAGGCCGTGAATATACTTGCTTTCAAGCGTCAGCTTCAGGTCACGGGGATCGAAGAAGTCGTACTCAATTGCATAGCCTGGGCGAACGATACGGGCGTTTTCCATCCCCTCCATGGAGCGGACAATTTGCATCTGCACATCAAACGGCAGGCTGGTGGAAATGCCGTTCGGATAAATTTCATTGGATGTCAGACCTTCCGGCTCGAGGAAGACCTGATGCTGATTCCTGTCGGCAAAGCGCATCACTTTATCTTCGATCGACGGGCAATAGCGTGGGCCGATCCCTTCGATCACGCCAGCGTACATCGGGCTACGATCGAGGTTATTGCGGATCACCTCATGGGTTTTCTCATTGGTATGCGTGACGTAGCACGGCATCTGGCGTGGGTGCTGAGAGGCTTTGCCCAAGAATGAGAAGACCGGCAGCGGATTATCGCTATTTTGCTGACCCAGTACGCTGAAATCGATAGTACGCGCGTCAATACGCGGCGGAGTCCCGGTTTTCAGACGACTGACGCGCAGCGGCAGTTCACGAAGACGACGGGACAGTGGGATGGATGGCGGATCGCCAGCACGGCCACCGCTGTAGTTATCCAGACCAATATGAATTTTACCGTCGAGGAAAGTTCCCACGGTCAAAACAACCGCTTTCGCGCGGAATTTCAGACCCATTTGAGTTACGGCACCGACAACACGATCGTTCTCGACAATCAGATCTTCAACCGCCTGCTGGAAGATCATCAGGTTCGGCTGGTTCTCCAGTGCGGTGCGCACAGCCTGGCGATAGAGCACGCGATCTGCCTGAGCTCGAGTGGCACGAACCGCTGGGCCTTTGCTGGCGTTTAGTATCCTAAACTGAATGCCCGCATGGTCGATAGCGGTTGCCATCAGGCCGCCAAGCGCATCCACTTCTTTTACCAGGTGTCCTTTCCCAATGCCGCCAATCGCCGGGTTGCAGCTCATCTGCCCCAGGGTGTCGATATTGTGTGTCAAAAGCAGAGTCTGTTGACCCATTCGCGCTGCGGCCATCGCGGCCTCAGTGCCTGCATGACCCCCGCCAATGATGATGACGTCAAAAGGATCCTGATAAAACATGGTGATTTGCCTCGCGTAAAGCGGTGTGAAAATGGATTGAAGTCCGGGCCGTGGATTCTACTCAACTTTAGTCGATGGAGAAAGGGTTCGGATCTTGAGTATTAAAAAGAAGATCTTTTTATTTAGAGATCTGTTCTATTGTGATCTGTTATTAGGATCGACGATATCGGTGGATAAGTCCGATCCTGTTTTTAAGATCAACCGCTTAAGAAGGATCGTTAGCTGTGAATGATCGGTGATCCTGCGCCGTATAAGCTGGGATCAAAATGGAGGGTTATGCACAGGGCAAAAACTAACCAAGAGTTATTCTTTGGATAACTACCGGTTGATCCAAGCTTTTAACCAGACTTATCCACAGAATTAAATGCGATCTTTACAAATCTCTGAGCAAAAGATGCCACGATTCCACCCAAACTTCGGCCGGATCCTCAGGAATCTCATGTTCGAGCACATTAATCTTAAGGATTTCGCCAATCTGTTTGGCGCCGCACGCCTTCAATTCAGCTTCCAGCTTGTCGATAGCGCCACAGAATGTGTCGTACTCACGGCTGCCGATCCCGATTGCGCCAAAGCGTACCTGCGAAAGATCGGGTTTCTGCTCGCGTAATGCTTCATATAAAGGCAGCAGGTTGTCAGGAATATCTCCTGCACCGTGCGTAGAGCTGACAACAAGCCAGATCCCTTCAACAGGAAGATCATCCAACATCGGACCGTGCAGCAGTTCGCTGGAAAAACCGGCGTCTTCGAGTTTTTCAGCCAGATGCTCTGCAACATATTCCGCACTGCCGAGGGTACTACCGCTGATAAGAGTGATATCTGCCATGCTCGCCCACCTTTATAGAGAAGGCGCATTGTACGCTGTGAACGAGCTGGGATCTACCTGTGGAAAAATGTGGGATTAAAAAAGCCGATCACGGCTTGATGGTACGCATGATCGGGTTCTGCAGGACGATCAATGTTTCGGTGGACTGAATTTCATCGATTGTTTGGATCTTGTTGATAAGTACCTGCTGAAGGGCATCTATCGATTTGCACATAACCTTAATAAAGATGCTGTAGTGGCCGGTTGTGTAGTACGCCTCGGTAACTTCATCCAGACTTTCCAGCCGTGCCAGCGCGGAAGGATAGTCTTTTGCACTCTTTAAAATGATGCCAATAAAGCAACCGACATCATAGCCAAGCTGTTTTGGACTGACGTCAACATGCGCACCGGTGATGATCCCGGCCTGCTTCATTTTCTCTACGCGAACGTGAATAGTACCGGGGCTAACGGAGAATTGTTTAGCCAATTCGGCATAAGCGGTACGGGCATTAGCCATCAAGGCGTCAAGGATGCCGCGATCCAGATTGTCGATTTGATAATTTTCCATTGGTTTTTCTTATGATGATTAACGATTGGTCCTATTTTAGCTCTTTATTTTGACGAATCAAAAGTGAGTAAGGCTTTTTATTGTTTGATTATTGTATTGACGGCCTGTTTTGTTGCTTAATCAATGGCAACAGGACACAGGGGTAATAAAAATGAAAACCGCTTACATCGCAAAACAACGCCAGATTAGTTTCGTAAAATCCCATTTTTCTCGTCAGTTGGAAGAGAAGCTAGGACTCGTAGAAGTTCAGGCGCCGATCTTAAGCCGCGTAGGCGATGGGACGCAGGATAACTTGTCGGGTTGCGAGAAGGCGGTTCAGGTAAAAGTGAAAACGCTGCCAGATGCCCAGTTTGAAGTGGTTCATTCGTTGGCAAAATGGAAGCGTCAAACGCTGGGACAACACGACTTCAGCGCGGGCGAAGGGCTATACACGCACATGAAAGCCCTTCGCCCCGATGAAGACCGACTGACTGCCATTCACTCCGTTTACGTTGACCAGTGGGACTGGGAACGCGTAATGGGTGATGACGAACGTCACACCGGCACATTAGAAAGCACCGTCAAAGATATCTGGGCGGGAATAAAAGAAACAGAAACTGCTGTGAGCAAAGAGTTTGGTTTGACGCCGTTCCTGCCAGAACAAATCCAATTCGTTCATAGCGAAACCTTGCTGAGCCGCTACCCTGGCCTCGATGCAAAAGGCCGCGAGCGCGCAATAGCCAAAGAGCTGGGCGCAGTGTTCCTTATCGGTATCGGTGGTAAATTGTCTGACGGTCAGCGCCACGATGTTCGTGCGCCGGACTATGATGACTGGAGCACACAATCAACTTCCGGGTTCGCGGGCCTCAACGGGGATATTTTGGTATGGAACCCGGTATTGGAAGATGCTTTTGAACTTTCCTCAATGGGGATCCGCGTGGATGCCAAAGCGCTGAAACATCAGCTTCAGTTGACCGGGGATGAAGATCGTCTGCAGCTGGAATGGCACCAGGCTCTGCTGCGCGGCGAGATGCCGCAAACTATCGGCGGAGGGATCGGTCAGTCACGTCTGACGATGCTGCTGCTGCAGCTTTCACATATCGGTCAGGTGCAATGCGGTGTGTGGCCTACACAGGTTCGTGAAAGCGTCTCTTCACTTCTGTAACCAACAACTACTGCCGCCAGCGTCTTAGCAGGCGGCTTCTTAGCCCGGTATCAAAGCGCCAGATATGATCGAAAATGCGCATGATCCCGGGTTTGCCATGTGCAGACATCGCGACGGCATGAAAACGATGCTGGTACTTATGCTGCAGATCGCCCACCTTTTTCACCACTTCATCCGGCAGTCGCTGGGCGATAAAATCTGAAATGACCACCGCGTCGGCATCCTGCCACTGCGGGTTTTGCAGATGCTCAATAATGGCGCGAAAACAGCTTGCCATGTCGGTGCCGCCGCGAAAACGTTGGCTCAAAAAACGAATGGCCTGCTCCAGGCCCTGCGGACTGGTGAGTTCGTAGCGCACCACTTCACTCGAGAACAGCATAATATAGCAGCGACGGCCGTCCGCCAGCGCAACGCGCATCAGCGCGAGGCAAAAGGCCTTGGCGCACTGTTCATTAAAGCCGCCCATCGAACCAGACGTGTCCACGCAGACAATAAAGGGTCCGCGGGGCTGTTCGTCCTCATCTTGATGGACCACCGGCCGCTCGGTCACCTTTTCATGCCAAGCATCGCCGTGAAGACGGTAGGTCAACAGCTGCTTTTCCACCAGCCGGCGATAAAACTCATATTCCAACTCGGTGATGCCAAGAGTTGCCAATTCAGGCGGCAAAAGGCGCAGAATATCGTCGCTTTGCTGAATACCATCAACCTGTTCTGGTACGGTCGATGGCTCTCGCACCAGCGTACGGAATGTTTCCATTGGCGCATCTTTCTTCGGCACCGATTTGGCTTCGCGTGAACGCCCTAGCTGCTCGGCCAAGCGCATCAACTCCGGCTGCTGGCTGAGAAATTCACCGTATTTCACAATGAGCTGGTAGTCACCGCGGTTAAGCTGTCCGGCGCTCATGTCCCATAGTCGCCCACCTGCGCTATCGTTCTCCACCAGCACCGGCTCAAGCTGCCCACTCAGGGTCATGCGCTCCTGCACTTCGCTGAGCAGCTGCTCCCGCTCTTCTTCCAGCAATTGCTGGTTAATCGACGTCACCTGTACGACAAGGCTCAAGCGCCAGCGCTGAAGAAACAGTGTGTGCAGGGCGGGTGTAAAGGTCGAGTTGTTGGCGATAAGCTGTTGAGCCTGAGCGTAAAATGGGGACTGTACTCGTTTTAACAGCGCCTGAATCTGCGGCAACTGAACGATAAACTGGCTCGTCGATAACAGTTGGGCTTGCTGGTAGCAGATGACCTCTTCTTCCAGTTCTTGGGGAATCGGTGCGCCCTTCAGGCGGTTTCTAAACGTCTCGCGCCATCGCGGGAGATCTTCGGTGATGGCGCTTTTTAAGCGGGGAAACTTTTCAAAGAAGATAGCCAACTGCGGCGAGGCCAGTAGAGCGATGATCATCTCTTCGATCATTCCCTCTTCGCTGACCGCCAGCATAATGTTTAGCGTATCAACGGTTAGCATTGTTGTGCCTGTTTGATCTGCACGGCGACGTCCTGCAGGCTGGCTTCAATACGCCCTAACCATTCTTCGCTCACAAACAGGCATTTTTGCTGCTCGCTAAAGCGATTGTGCTGCTGATGCCACTCTTCATCAAGGGCGGTAAGCTGCTGACGGATTTCGGTCGGCATATTCTCGGGCGTACTGCTGCCAGGCTGCGACAGGCGGGATCCCTGCAGGCTGACGTCACGCACGACCAGATGCAAAGATGTATCGACTTCCATATTTAGCGTCAGAGCAAAACCGATGCCATTGAGTTTTCCACGAATTTCACCCCCTTTCTCCAACCAGTTTTCTAGCGCTTGGCGTTCAAAAGTAATGTGAATGACTTCAATATCGTGCAGCTTGAGAGGCTTTTGTAATAGCAGCGTCACCGTTGGCGACTGGACCTCTGGCGGAAGTTCGTAGTGCGGCTTACGGCTGAACATGCCGCCCAGTCGGGTGACCTTAAGCGCCGTTTTGTCGCTTTGCTGTTGTTGCAACTGCAAGCGCTGCTGAGTGATGGTACCCAGCTTATTGAGCATGGCCTGCTGCTGCCACGCGTGCCCGGTCATCAAAATATCTATTTGTTGCTGCAGTAAATTCCGGCTTTCAGCGTCATGCCAGAGACACTCTTTTAGCAAGATAAGATCGATAGGCGCTATCGCGTCGCGACCGCTGAAGAAGGCGCATGCCTGGAGTAATCTAATCGCTTTCTTCCAGCGTCTATCGGAAACATAAGGCGCATTAGGCAGATTATCCAGCTGCTGACGCAGGGTGAAGACAAGCTCAAATACCGAATCAGGCAGCTTGATGTTGCCGATATCCTTCTGCCACTGGAAGTATTCGTCATCAGTGACCTGTAGATTCGCAGGGATTGGGTTGTCGTTTTCATCCTGCTGGCTTATCAGCATGGAGCGGAAGTTTCCCTTATCCTGCACTTTGTCGAGCCAAAGGCGGATAAGCATACGGTCATATAGCGCTTCAAGACTGCTTTCCGCTTCCGGCAGTTCGTTAGATGCCGTGACCAACAGGCGCATGGGGATTTTTTCGACGCTCGCACCGTTGCGGAAGTGACGTTCGTTAATTGCCGTCAGCAAGGTATTGAGGATGGCCGGCCCCGCTTTCCAGATTTCATCAAGAAAGACGATTTCCGCTTCCGGTAAATATCCCGCAGTGAGGCGCTCGTAGCGTCCTTCATCTTTCAAGGCCTGAATTGATAGCGGCCCAAACACCTCTTCCGGCGTGGAAAAGCGGGTCATCAGATATTCAAATGCCCGGGCGTGCTGAAAGGCGAATTTTAGACGGCGGGCAATCAGGCTTTTGGCAATGCCAGGTGGACCCAGTAAGAAGACACTCTCGCCGCTCAATGCTGCCAGAAGGCACAGGCGAATGGCATGGCTACGTTCAAATAACCCTTTTTCCAGCGCGCCGCTTAACCGCGAAATTCTTTCTGCTAATAAATGTGGTTGGGCCATAATTAACCTGCGTCCTTTCGCCATGTAATCAGCTAACTGGCTGAGTATAGACGCTTAAGTCTGGCGGTGAATAGCCTGAAAGAACCTCGCCTTTTATTGAGGCAGGTTAAGATGACGCAATTAAGGGGTACGATTTTGACGTTAATCGTGCATACTGTGCGCTTTTAGTGGGCCAAGGGACTAGGCACACATTTGTTTTATAAACGAAAGACTAGTCTATGAGCACTGATAATAAACAATCTTTATCAGCGATTACACTCGCTGCAATTGGCGTGGTATACGGCGATATCGGTACCAGCCCTCTTTATACGCTTCGTGAATGCTTGTCCGGTCAGTTTGGTTTTGGTGTCGAACGTGATGCCGTCTTTGGCTTTTTGTCGCTTATTTTCTGGCTGCTGATTTTAACCGTCTCGCTGAAATACATCACTTTCGTGATGCGCGCGGATAACGCCGGTGAAGGTGGGATCCTGACGCTGATGTCTTTGGCGGGCCGTAACACATCTGCGAAAACGACGTCGATCTTGGTCATTCTGGGACTTATCGGCGGCAGCTTCTTCTATGGTGAAGTGGTCATCACCCCGGCGATATCGGTGATGTCGGCGATTGAAGGGCTGGAAATTATCGCACCCGATCTCGAAACTTGGGTTGTCCCCATCTCTATTATTGTTCTGACGCTGCTGTTTGCTATCCAAAAACACGGTACCAGCATGGTCGGCAAACTCTTCGCGCCGATTATGCTTATCTGGTTCCTACTGCTGGCGGTGTTGGGCGCGCGCAGTATCATCGCTAACCCGGAAGTATTGCAGGCGTTAAACCCTTATTGGGCAGTTCACTTCTTCCTCGAATACAAAACGGTTTCGTTTGTTGCGCTGGGCGCGGTGGTGCTGTCGATTACTGGGGTTGAAGCGCTGTACGCCGACATGGGGCACTTTGGCAAGCTGCCGATTCGTCTGGCTTGGTTCTCGGTGGTGCTGCCATCGCTGGTGCTGAACTACTTTGGTCAGGGTGCACTGCTGCTCAAGCATCCGGAAGCGATTAAGAACCCGTTCTTCCTGTTGGCGCCTGATTGGGCACTGATCCCTATGCTGATTCTCGCCGCCTTGGCGACGGTTATCGCTTCTCAAGCGGTTATTTCCGGGGTCTTCTCGCTGACTCGTCAGGCCGTACGTCTGGGGTATTTGTCCCCAATGCGCATTATTCACACCTCGGAAATGGAGTCCGGTCAGATCTACATACCGTTCATCAACTGGCTGCTCTATATTTCCGTTGTTATCGTGATTGTCAGCTTTGAGCACTCCTCAAATCTGGCGGCGGCTTACGGTATTGCGGTGACTGGCACGATGGTGCTGACCACGATCCTATTCAGCACGGTGGCGCGTAAAAACTGGCACTGGAACAAGTTGGTTGTTGGGCTACTGCTGGTAGGCTTTATGTGCATCGACATCCCGCTATTCTCAGCCAACCTCGACAAAATTGTCTCCGGTGGCTGGCTGCCGCTGACGCTGGGTCTGGTGATGTTCACCATCATGACCACTTGGAAAAGCGAGCGTTTCCGCCTGCTGCGCCGTATGCATGAGCACGGCAATTCTCTAGAAGCGATGATCGCCTCGCTGGAGAAATCGCCGCCGGTTCGCGTACCGGGTACCGCCGTATACATGTCTCGTGCGCTCAATGTCATTCCGTTTGCCATGCTGCATAACCTCAAGCATAACAAGGTGCTACATGACCGCGTTATTCTGCTGACGCTGCGTACCGAAGATGCACCGTACGTCCACAACGTTCGTCGCGTCCAGATTGAGCAACTTTCGCCAACCTTCTGGCGTGTGGTGGCAAGCTACGGCTGGCGCGAAACGCCAAATGTGGAAGAGGTGTTCCACCGCTGTGGTCTTGAAGGCTTAAGCTGCCGGATGATGGAAACATCATTCTTTATGTCGCACGAATCGTTGATTGTCGGTAAACGCCCGTGGTACCTGCGTCTGCGCGGAAAACTGTATCTGCTGCTGCAGCGTAACGCGCTGCGCGCACCGGATCAGTTTGAGATCCCGCCTAACAGGGTTATCGAGCTGGGAACCCAGGTCGAAATCTAAAATTAACAACGCCTTCCCTCATTTTGACGGAAGGCGTTTTTTTATCCCGAAATTTTGCTTTGCGAAACGTTTCGATGGCGATCACATTTCTATAACCTGGTGATGGTTTTCTGTGCATGCTTCGGACTAAACTTAATGCAGCGAAACGTTTCGCTAGTGGAGCAAGAAAACAAATGAAGAAAGGCACGGTACTCAACTCTGAAATCTCATCGGTCATCTCTCGCCTAGGCCATACGGATACGCTGGTGGTGTGCGATGCGGGTTTACCTATTCCCCATAGCACTGCGCGCATTGATATGGCGCTCACCCAAGGCGTTCCTACCTTTATGCAGGTGCTGGACGTAGTGACTCAGGAGATGCAGGTCGAGGCCGCCATTCTCGCGACGGAAATTCAACAACATAATCCGCAGCTCCACGAAACGTTGCTCAAGCATATTGAGCAGCTGCAACAACACCAGGGAAATTGCATTGACGTTCGTTACGTCTCACATGAGCAGTTCAAACAACAAACCGCAGACAGTCAGGCGGTGATTCGCAGCGGGGAATGTTCCCCGTATGCGAATATCATTCTCTGTGCTGGCGTCACTTTCTGAGGCCACCATGGACGCACTCTTACAACTCAAAGGGATCGATAAAGCGTTCCCTGGCGTGAAGGCGCTCTCCGGCGCGGCGTTGAATGTCTATTCTGGGCGCGTAATGGCGCTGGTGGGCGAAAACGGCGCGGGTAAGTCCACCATGATGAAAGTGCTGACCGGGATCTATGCCCGCGACGCCGGTTCACTATTATGGCTGGGAAAAGAAACTACCTTCACTGGCCCAAAATCCTCCCAGGAAGCCGGCATCGGCATCATCCACCAAGAGCTGAACCTGATCCCCCAACTGACCATTGCCGAGAACATTTTCCTTGGCCGTGAGTTTGTGAATCGCTTTGGCAAAATCGACTGGAAACGGATGTACGCCGAAGCCGACGTTTTACTGGCAAAACTGAATCTGCGCTTTAAGAGCGATCGTCTGGTGGGGGAACTCTCCATCGGCGATCAGCAGATGGTAGAGATTGCCAAGGTGCTGAGCTTCGAGTCGAAGGTCATTATTATGGATGAACCGACCGACGCCCTGACCGATACCGAAACCGAATCTCTGTTCCGCGTCATCCGCGAGCTGAAATCGCAGGGGCGCGGCATTGTTTATATCTCCCATCGTATGAAAGAGATCTTTGAAATCTGCGACGACGTCACTGTGTTCCGCGACGGGCAGTTTATTGCCGAGCGTGAAGTGGCGAGCCTTGATGAAGATCGGCTGATTGAAATGATGGTGGGGCGCAAGCTGGAAGATCAGTACCCGCATTTGGATAAAGAACCGGGCGACATCCGCCTGAAGGTTGATGCGCTGTGCGGACCGGGCGTGAATAACGTCTCCTTTACCTTGCGCAAAGGTGAAATCCTCGGCGTGGCCGGACTGATGGGCGCTGGGCGCACCGAATTGATGAAGGTGCTGTACGGTGCGCTGCCGCGTGCCAGCGGTTACGTCACACTCGACGGCCACGAAGTGGTCACGCGCTCTCCGCAAGACGGCCTGGCGAACGGCATTGTGTATATCTCCGAAGACCGTAAACGTGATGGCCTCGTGCTGGGTATGTCGGTGAAAGAGAACATGTCGCTGACCGCACTGCGCTATTTCAGCCGCTCTGGCGGTAGCCTGAAGCATAAAGATGAACAGCAGGCGGTGAGTGACTTTATCCGTTTGTTCAATGTCAAAACGCCATCAATGGAGCAGGCTATTGGCCTGTTATCCGGCGGTAACCAACAGAAGGTGGCTATCGCGCGTGGCCTGATGACTCGGCCTAAAGTGCTGATCCTCGACGAGCCGACGCGCGGTGTGGATGTTGGCGCCAAGAAAGAGATTTATCAGCTGATCAACCAGTTCAAGGCCGACGGCCTGAGCATCATTCTGGTCTCTTCCGAGATGCCAGAAGTTCTGGGGATGAGCGATCGCATTATTGTGATGCATGAAGGGCATCTCGGCGGTGAGTTTTCACGCGAGCAGGCCACCCAAGAAGTATTAATGGCTGCCGCAGTGGGCAAGCTTAACCGCGTGAACCAGGAGTAAAAAAGATGACAACCCAGTCTGTGGCAGGTCGCCGCTATTTCACTAAAGCATGGCTGCTGGAGCAAAAATCGCTAATTGCCCTGCTGGTGCTGATAGCGGTTGTGTCGACCATGAGCCCGAACTTTTTTACCGTCAATAACCTGTTCAACATCCTGCAGCAAACCTCCGTGAATGCGATCATGGCGGTCGGGATGACGCTGGTCATTTTAACGTCGGGGATCGACCTGTCCGTCGGTTCTTTGCTGGCGTTGACCGGCGCGGTCGCCGCGTCGATTGTGGGTATCGAAGTCAATGCGCTGGTGGCGGTTGCTGCCGCACTCGCATTAGGTGCCGCAATCGGGGCCGTTACCGGCGTTATTGTTGCTAAAGGGCGTGTGCAGGCGTTTATCGCCACCTTGGTGATGATGCTGCTGCTGCGCGGGGTGACGATGGTGTATACCAACGGCAGCCCGGTGAATACTGGGTTTACCGATAATGCCGACGTATTTGGCTGGTTCGGTATTGGTCGTCCGCTGGGTATCCCAACGCCGGTGTGGATCATGGGGATTGTCTTCCTCGCCGCTTGGTACATGCTGCATCACACCCGTCTGGGTCGTTATATTTATGCGTTGGGCGGTAACGAAGCGGCAACCCGCCTCTCCGGCATCAGCGTCAATAAAGTCAAAATTATCGTCTACTCTCTGTGCGGGTTACTGTCGGCGTTGGCGGGTATTATTGAAGTTGCGCGCCTCTCCTCGGCACAGCCGACTGCGGGTACTGGCTATGAGCTGGATGCTATCGCGGCGGTCGTGCTGGGCGGTACCAGTCTGGCAGGCGGTAAGGGTCGTATCGTCGGCACACTTATCGGTGCGCTGATCCTTGGTTTTCTGAATAACGGTTTGAACTTGTTAGGTGTTTCTTCTTATTACCAGATGATCGTTAAAGCAGTCGTGATTTTGCTGGCGGTGCTGGTGGACAACAAAAAGCAGTAACTAACGACACTACAGGACATCTTAGATATGAACATGAAAAAACTGGCTACCCTGGTTTCCGTGGTTGCGCTGAGCGCCACCGTCAGTGCGAACGCGATGGCGAAAGATACCATTGCCTTGGTTATCTCTACCCTGAACAACCCGTTCTTCGTTTCTCTGAAGGATGGCGCGCAGAAAGAAGCCGATAAACTGGGTTATAACTTGGTGGTTCTGGACTCACAGAACAACCCGGCGAAAGAGCTGGCTAACGTTCAGGACTTAACGGTTCGCGGCACCAAAATCCTGCTGATTAACCCAACTGATTCCGATGCTGTGGGTAACGCCATCAAGATGGCAAACCAGGCGAAAATCCCGGTTATTACCCTTGACCGCGTAGCCTCTAAAGGCGAAGTCGTCAGCCACATCGCTTCCGACAACGTACTGGGCGGCAAAATCGCCGGCGATTACATCGCGAAGAAAGAAGGCGAAGGCGCGAAAGTTATCGAACTGCAGGGCATTGCCGGGACGTCCGCTGCGCGTGAGCGCGGTGAAGGTTTCCAGCAGGCTGTGGCAGCCCACAAATTTAACGTTCTGGCGAGCCAGCCGGCAGACTTCGACCGTACTAAGGGTCTGAACGTCATGCAGAACCTGCTGACTGCACATCCAGATGTGAAAGCGGTATTTGCTCAGAACGACGAAATGGCGCTGGGTGCGCTGCGTGCACTGCAAACTGCCGGTAAATCTGATGTGATGGTGGTCGGTTTTGACGGTACACCAGACGGTGAAAAAGCGGTAAATGATGGCAAACTGTCGGCAACTATCGCCCAGCTGCCTGACCAGATTGGCGCCAAAGGTGTTGAAACCGCTGACAAAGTACTGAAAGGCGAAAAGGTACAGGCAAAATATCCTGTTGACCTGAAGCTGGTAATCAAGCAGTAATAACGCGGATGCGATTCAGGCATTCATAGCCTGAGGGACAAATCTACAAAGAAAAGCAGGGCACGCGCCACCGGATCTCTCGGTTCGGTGGCGCATCTTACCGGACACTCTGAAAATGAAAACCGCAGGCAAACTCGTCGTCCTTGGCAGCATCAACGCCGATCATATTCTTAATCTTGAATCATTCCCGACGCCTGGCGAAACGGTCACCGGTAGCCATTATCAGGTCGCCTTTGGCGGCAAAGGTGCTAATCAGGCGGTGGCCGCCGGACGTAGCGGCGCAGATATTGCGTTTATCGCCTGTACCGGCGCTGACGATATTGGCGAACGCATTCGTAAACAGCTGCAGGTTGACCGCATTGATGTTGCACCCGTAAGCGCCGTTGCCGATGAGTCGACCGGCGTGGCACTCATTTTCGTCAACGGAGAAGGCGAAAACGTGATTGGTATTCATGCGGGTGCCAATGCTGCGCTTTCTACGACCTTAGTTGAAGCTCAGCGCGAACGTATTGCACAAGCCGATGCGCTGCTGATGCAGCTAGAATCCCCGCTGGACAGCGTGTTGCTGGCCGCGCAGATTGCCCACCAGAACCAGACTACCGTGGTATTAAACCCGGCTCCGGCGCGCGAGTTGCCGGATGCGCTATTGTCGCTGGTGGATATCATTACCCCGAATGAAACGGAAGCTGAGAAGCTGACCGGCGTGCGGGTTGAAAACGATGATGACGCCGCGAAAGCTGCGCAGGTTCTGCATGCGAAGGGCATTGATACCGTCATTATTACCCTCGGTAGCCGTGGCGTGTGGGCGAGCGTTAAAGGCGAAGGGCGTCGTGTTCCGGGCTTTAAAGTTCAGGCCATTGATACCATCGCTGCTGGTGACACCTTTAACGGTGCGCTGATGACAGCACTGCTGGAAAATACACCGTTGCCTGATGCACTGCGTTTTGCGCATGCGGCGGCGGCGATCGCCGTGACACGCAAAGGCGCGCAGCCTTCCGTTCCGTGGCGTAAAGAGATCGATGAATTTCTACGTCAACAGGGGTAACGCTTGGCCACGATGAAGGATGTTGCTCGCCAGGCGGGCGTTTCCACCTCAACGGTTTCTCACGTCATTAATAAAGACCGGTTTGTCAGCGATGCCATTACCGAAAAAGTTAATGCGGCGATTAAACAGCTAAACTACGCGCCCTCCGCTTTGGCGCGTAGCCTCAAGCTCAATCAGACCCGTACCATCGGTATGCTTATCACTGCCAGTACTAACCCGTTCTACTCTGAACTGGTTCGCGGCGTTGAGCGCAGCTGCTTTGAGCGTGGCTACAGCTTGGTGCTGTGCAATACCGAAGGTGACGAACAGCGAATGAACCGCAACCTTGAAACGCTGATGCAAAAGCGCGTTGATGGACTGCTGCTGCTGTGCACCGAGACGCACCAGCCATCGCTGGAAATCATGCAACGCTACCCTTCTATACCGTCCGTAATGATGGACTGGGCGCCGTTCGACGGCGACAGCGACCTAATTCAGGATAACTCGCTGCTTGGCGGCGATATGGCAACGCGTTATTTAATCGAGCGGGGCTATTCCCGTATTGCCTGCATTGCTGGGCCTTTGGATAAAACCCCAGCTCGCCTGCGCCTGGAAGGGTATCGGGAAGCGATGCATAATGCGCAACTTCCTATTCCTGATGGCTATGAGATCACCAGTAACTTTGAGTTTGGCGGTGGTTTGGATGCTATGCAGCAGTTGCTGGCTCACCCTGTTCGTCCGGATGCGGTATTTGTCGGTAACGATGCGATGGCGGTAGGGGCTTATCAGGCGCTGTATCTGGCCGGACTACGCATTCCGGATGACATGGCGGTTATCGGTTATGACGATATTGAACTGGCTCGCTATATGACGCCGCCGCTGACTACTATCCATCAGCCTAAAGATGAGCTTGGCGAGCTGGCAATTGATGTCTTGATTCATCGTATCGCCCAGCCCGGACAGAAACAGCAGCGGATGCAGCTGACGCCCGAGCTGGTGATTCGCGGTTCAGTATAGGGCTAGTGCTTTTCCTTAATGAGATTCCGACCATCTTTGGCTTTTAACAGCATGAACATAAATGCGGAGATAACCGTAATAATGCCCATGGTGATAAAGGTATAGTGGAACTGATCGATAGTGGTCGCCCCTTCTAGACTTTGATATGACCGCAGCACTGCGGCGCTGATCGCCACGCCAAGACTGATAGACAACTGCTGCGTTACGGCCAACAGGCTGTTACCGCCGCTGGCGTTGTCGTCGGTTAAATCCGCCAGCGTAATGGTGTTCATGGAGGTGAACTGCGTGGACATCGCCATCCCCAGTACAAATAGCGGCAGGATCAGCAGCCACACCGGTAATCCCGGTGACTGTAGCGCAAACTGTGCAATCATTACGCCGATAAACAGCGTTACGCAGACCAGCGTTTTCCGATAGCCTAACCGACGCAGCACCTGAGTGACGGTGGATTTCGCCACGATTGAGCCGATGGCCGTTGGTGCCATCATGCAGCCGGCAATCAGCGCCGGGTAGCCAAAGCCCACCTGTAACATCAGCGGCATAAGGAACGGCACGCAGCCGGTGCCCAGGCGGGTAGCCAAATTACCAGCGATGCCGACGGAGAAGGTGCGGGTTTTAAATAATGACAGCGAGATCAGCGGCGTCGGGTGGTTGCGGGCGTGGCGGATATACGCCAGTAATAGAAGAAGACTGAACAGCACCACCATCAACGCAATCCATCCCGCCACAATCTGCTCACCTAACAGTTCCATCCCAATAGAGAACAGCACTAAGCTTGAACCAAATAGGAGAAAACCGGAGAAATCGAAGCGCCGTTTCGGCGTGGTGAAGTTCGGCATATATTTGCGGGCGTACAGTAACCCGGCAACACCAATAGGGATGTTGATAAGGAAGATCCAATGCCAGGTGGCCCAAGTAACAAATACGCCGCCAAGTACCGGCCCTAAAATTGGGCCTATCAGCCCCGGCATGGTAACGAAGTTAAGAACCGGTAGCAGTTCGCTTCGTGGGTAAGCGCGCAGTAATGCTAGGCGAGCGACGGGCATCATCATCGCGCCGCCTACCCCCTGAATAATGCGGAAGATGACCAGCTCAGATAATGAGGTCGACAGCGCGCAGGCAAGGGAGCCTAAGGTGAAAAGGCTAACGGCCAGCATAAAGATGCGCCGGGTGCCAAAACGGTCGGCCAGCCAGCCGCTCACCGGGATCAGCATCGCTACGGTGAGGGTATAACTGATAATGGCGGATTGCATCGCCAGCGGGGAGCGGTTGAGGCTGTGTGCGATCGCGGGGAGCGCGGTATTCAGAATGGTGGCGTCTAGCGCTTGCATAAAGAAGGCCATGGCAGCTATCCAAGGGAGGCCTGCCATACTCCGCGCTTTTAATTCACTCATTCGTTGTCCTCTAGACGGCCGCACGGATATGCGGTGCGTTGAGTAAAGCCTGGCAAGCAATGAGAGCCTGCTGGCCATCTCCTGCCAGAATCGCATCGACAATGGCTTGGTGGCTTTCCAGTTCAATCACTTCATTTTCGGTAATAGACGTGAAATAGATGTGGTAAACGGAGTGAAAGAGTTTCGCAAATGAGGTCAGGAAGGGATTGGCGCTCATTTCATAGATGTGCTCATGCCAAGAAGTATCGACATCTATCCAGCGTTCACGATCGAACTCTTTTTCCAGTTGGGCCATCTCTTCCATTAATGTATTCAGATGCGCCTTCTGCTCGGCGGTGCCCAGCGTCGCGGCCAGCATACACGCCTGTGGTTCTAGGCTACGGCGTAGCACTAAGAAATGCTTCATGACGGATTGGAAATTATCGGTGGTGAGCCACCAAGAGATCAGATCGGTATCAAGGAAGTTCCAGTGCGCCTGTGGCATTACGCGAGTGCCAATGCGAGGACGCGGAAGGAGCATGCCTTTTGCTGAAAGGGTTTTTACTGCTTCGCGAACGGCGGTGCGACTGACGCCGAAGATCTCACCTAACTCCATTTCGCCGGGGAGAATGCTTTCCGGTGGATACTCACCGGTTAATATCTTCTGGGCTATTTTTTCAGCCAAAACCCAAGAGATATTCTTTTGAGCTGCGAGTTGCTGTGCATTTAGAGACATAAAGGCCATTCCTATTATTTATCTTTCTATCTTTAGTATGCCATTTGACGTGCTGGATCGGTGGTAAAAACAGCAGAACGGGCTTTTTACGCTGTATTCATAAGCAAACTGGTGAAAAAGTTAGCGAGCGATAAAATAATTCAAATTTCCTCTTGTCAGGAATAATAAACTCCCTATAATGCGGCCCCACTGAGACGGAACAACGGCAAACAAGCCGCCGGGTCAGCGAGGCTCTCCTGAGAATCTCGGCAGAGAAAAGCGAAATTAAACGCTTGACTCTGAAAGAGGAAAGCGTAATATACGCCACCTCGCAACAGTGAGCGAAAGCCGTGTTGCACTGCTCTTTAACAATTTATCAGACAATCTGTGTGGGCACTCGAAGATACGGATTCTTAAACGTCGCAAGACGCTAAATGAATACCAAGTCTCTTGAGTGAACATACGT